>JBEVNG010000552.1:0-14690 GCA_040508235.1 Polyangiales bacterium
GTCGCGCAGGCCACCGGCGAGGCGGAGGCGGTGCTGATGCGCGCCAAGGCCGAGTCCGAGGCCAACCGGCTGCTGACGCAGTCCCTGTCGCCGCAGCTCATGGAGTACAAGAGACTGGAAAAATGGGATGGCAAGCTGCCGCAGGTCACGGGCGGCAGCAGCATCCCGATGATCCAGCTGGACGGTCGCTGAGCGAACGCCATTGTTGTTGGCCGAAGAGTAGTGGTATGCGGAGTCAACTGCTCGCGTGCTTGCAATCAATGCACGCTCACAGAGGACCCCCCGCATGATTCGTTTGCGCTGTGTATGCGCAGCTGCGCTAGCTCTCTACATGGGCTGTGGCGACACCTCCAGCGTCATCAGCCAACGCTACGACGGTGGCCAGAAGCCGTCCGTCGAGGCCGGTACCGACGAGGAGCTCGACGCGCGAGCACCGAGCGAGCGCGACGCGACACCGCGACCGATCTTGAAGCCCGACGGCTCGCAGGAGCCGAATCCTGCCTGCGTGAACCTGCAGTGCCAGGTGAAGACCTGCCCCAACGGCGGCACCACCAGCATCAGCGGCATCGTGTTCGACCCGGCCGGCAAGAACCCGCTCTACAACGTCGCGGTGTTCGTGCCCAACACGACGCCGGAGCCGTTCGAGTTCGGCGCCAGCTGCGACACCTGCAGCTCGCTCTACACGGGCTCGCCCGTGGTCTCCACACTCACCGACGCCAAGGGCGTGTTCAAGCTGGACAACGTGCCGGTGGGCGAGGACATCCCGCTGGTCGTGCAGGTCGGCAAGTGGCGTCGTCAGCTGACCATCGCCAGCGTCGCCGAGTGCAAGGACAACCCGCAGCCGAACGGCATGCTGCGCTTGCCGCGCAATCGCGCGGAGGGCGACATCCCCAAGATCGCGGTCTCGACGGGCGGCGCGGACACGCTGGAGTGCCTGCTGCGGCGCATCGGTGTCGACGCTTCCGAGTACGTGCCGGGCGGGAACGCGGCCGGCAACATCCAGGTTTATCACGGGCAGAGCTATGGCAATAACGGCGCGGCGCCCAACACGTCGCCGGCCGCGCCGGAGAGCCCGACCAGCCTGTGGAACAGCGTGGAGTCGCTCTCGCGCTACGACATCGTGCTGCTCTCGTGCGAGGGCGACGAGGTCGAGAACATGAACCAGCAGGCGCTCCACGACTACGCCAGCTCGGGTGGTCGCGTGTTCGCTTCGCACTTCCACTACTCGTGGTTCAACAGCGGCCCGTACGCCTCCGAGAACCTCGCCACCTGGCGCGACGGCAGCAACGACATCGGCGATATCAACACCGACATCGTGACCACGCTGCCGAACGGCATGCCGTTCGCCAAGGGCGTCGCACTCAAGGAGTGGCTCGCCAACGTCGGCGCGCTCCAGAACGACAAGCTGCGCATCTCCGCCGCCCGCTACAACGCGGACGTCGACGCCACCAACACGCCGTCCACCGAGTGGATCGTGGCCGAGCAGGGCTCGCGCGCGCCCGGCGCGACGCAGTACCTCTCGTTCAATACGCCCACCGACGCGCTCGACAACGTCGGCGATCAGAGCGGCGCGATGTACTGCGGGCGCGTGGTGTTCAGCGACCTGCACGTCGGCGCGGCTTCGGGTGACGACAAGGGCCGCCCGGTGCCGACCGGCTGCTCCACCCGCGACCTGTCGCCGCAGGAAGCCGCGCTGGAGTTCATGCTGTTCGACCTGTCGTCGTGCATCATCCCCGACGAGCTGCCGCCCGTGCCTCCGCCGGTAACCCCCGTGATCTGAGCTCGCGTGGCTCAGCCGCGGAAGAAGAAGAACCAAAGCAGCAGGACCAGGCCGAATGGAACGCCCGCGAAGTACAGCAGGGCAGGGACCAGGACACGGCCGGATTGCTTCTCGTTGTGCTGATGCTTGGTGGTGATCTCGGTGCTCATGACGTGACCTCCGTGTTTGGGGGAATGAGCACGAAGCAGGCCAAGGCGATAGACGCGCGAGTTGCGGCGTTTTGTACGCGGTAGCTCACGTTCGGCGCGCATTCTCGCCGCGCGCCGTACGTCGTCGCCACAGCGGGAGCGCCACACTCACGGCGCCTCGCGGCGGACGTTCGTCCGCGGACGGATGTCCGGATTTCGTCCGCGAAAACGTATCTATCCAGGTGGGTTCGCACGCGTAACGAGGTGCGCGCTCCGCACGCCGTGAACAGCAGTGCCCGAGCACTGTCACCAGGAGATACTACGCATGAGTAATGATTCGATCGATCTGAACGCCCTCAAGACGCGGCAGCAGGCGATGTGGGCTTCCGGCGACTTCGCGATCGTCGGCACCACGCTGCAGCTCGTGGGCGAGACGCTGTGCGAGGCCTTGGACCTGCAGGCCGGCGAGCGCGTGCTCGACGTCGCCTGTGGCAACGGCAACGCGACACTCGCCGCGGCGCGACGCTTCTGCGAGACCACCGGCCTCGACTACGTGCCGGGGCTGCTCGCGAAGGCGCGCGCGCGTGCCCAGGCCGAAGGCCTCGAGGTGCGGCTCGAGCATGGCGACGCCGAGGCGATGCCGTTCGCGGCGGGCGCGTTCGATGCCGTGGTGTCGACGTTCGGCGTGATGTTCGCGCCCGACCACGCGCGCGCCGCCAGCGAGCTGATGCGCGTGTGCTCGCCGCAAGGTCGCATCGGCCTCGCCAGCTGGACGCCCGAGGGCTTCCTGGGTGAGCTGCTGCGCACGGTCTCCAAGCACGTGCCGCCGCCTTCGGGCGCTCCGTCGCCGCTGGCGTGGGGCGACACGACGAAGGTGCGCGCGCTGTTCGCGGATCGCACCGTCAGCGTGACCCAGCGCGAGTTCAACTTCCGCTACCGCTCGGCCGAGCACTTCATCGAGATCTTCCGCCGCTACTACGGGCCGACGCACAAGGCGTTCGAGGCGTTGCCCGCGAGTGGTCAGGCCGCGCTCGCGCAGGATCTCGGTGCGCTGTTGGCGCGCCACAACCGCAGTCGCTCGGCGCTGGTGGTGCCGGCGGAGTACCTCGAGGTGATTGTGCAGAACGGCTGAGCCGCGCGGCGCCGAAGTACGACTTTGAATGGCGCCGTAGCTCACACAACCCCGGTGGAACCGCATGCGCGTGCGCTCGGCAGCTGCCGGGCGCGCGCATCCGTGGCAGCATGCCGGCGTGCTTTCTTCGCGCTGTTCCGCCCACTGGATGTTCACCGCCGCTACGCTGCTCTTCGCATGCGGCGACGACGCTTCCGACCCCGAACCGACACCACCGCGCGACGCGGGGCGTGACGCCTCACGCGACGCGGGCCGCGATTCCGGACGTGATGCGGAGGTCCTCCCGGTCGAGGACGCCTCGCAAGACGAGGAACCCGACGCGCGCGTGGTCGAGGAAGACGCGAGCACCGCGACCCCCGACGCCGGCCTCGATTGTTCGCCGCCGGCGGACGGCGTGCTGCCGCGCAACCTCCACTGCACCGGTCTCTACAAGAGCGGCACCGAGCTCGCGGACGGTCTGGTGCAGTACACGCCGAAGTATGTGTTGTGGAGCGACGACGCGGAGAAGCGTAGGTTCGTCAGCCTGCCCCCCGGCACCAAGGTCGACGTCAGCAACCCAGACGCGTTCGTGTACCCGGAGGGCACCAAGTTCTGGAAGGAGTTCAGCGTGCGCGGGAGCGACGGCGTCTCGCGCCGCGCGGAGACGCGCCTGCTCCAGAAGGGCCCCGACGGCTGGCTCTACACCAGCTACGTCTGGAACGCGGCCGAGACGCAGGCACTCCAGATGGACAACACCAACGGCGTGCCCGACCTCAAGGTCGGCGGCACGTCGCACATCGTGCCCACGCGCGACCAGTGCAACGAGTGCCACGGCGGCCGCGACGATCAGATCCTCGGCTGGGATGCGATCATGCTCGACGCCGACGGCACGGGCGTGACCCCCGAGTGGCTGGCGCCGCTGATCGAGGGCGAGCTGCCGCGGCAGATCATCCCGGGCAACGCGGTGGAGAAGGCGGCGCTTGGCTACCTGCACGCCAACTGCGGCATCAGCTGCCACAACGACAACCCCGCCGCCAAGGCGCGCGACTCGGGCCTGTTCCTGCGGCTGGAGGTCGGCGAGCTGAGCAGCGTGCGCAGCACCGATGCCTGGAAGGCGATCAACAAGCAGCCGAGCCCCAACGCCAAGCTCGACGGCTTGCCGACGATCCAGGGCAGCTGGGTCGGCATCCGCCCCGGCGATCCCGACCGCAGCCTGCTGATCGCGCGTCAGCGCATCCGCGGCTTCGAAAGCCAAATGCCCCGCATCGGCACGAACATCGTGGACGAGCAGGGCACTCAGACGGTCGCGGACTGGATCAAGGCCATGCCCGCGAACACGACGCCTTAGGCGATCAGTTCCTTGACGGTGTCGCGCTCACCGACGAGCTCTTCGTTGGTGGCGGCGAGCTTGCTCTTGGCGAAGTCATCGAACGTGTTGTTCTTGATGATCTCGTAGGAGAGGCCGTCCTTGCCCGTCTTGACCGGCACGCCGGCCCAGATGCCCTCGCTGAAGCCGTAGAAGCCGTCGCTCGGCACGGCCACCGAGTGCACGGTGCCGGGGATGGTCAGGTCGCGCACGTGGTCCACGAGCGCCGACGCCGCCGAGGCCGCCGAGCTGAGGCCGCGAGCCGCGATGATCTCCGCGCCGCGCTTGCCGACCTTGGGCAGGAACTCGTTCTTGAGCCACGCCTCGTCCTTGATCACCTCGGTCACGGGCTTGCCCTTGATCTTGGCGTGCGTGAAGTCGGCGAACATCGTCGGGCTGTGGTTGCCGTAGATGTAGATGTCCGAGACGTCCGTCACCGCGACGCCGGCCTTGGCGGCGAGCTGGGCGGCGGCGCGGTTCTGATCGAGGCGCACCATCGCGGTGAAGCGCTCGCGCGGCAGGCGCTTGGCCTGGAGGGCGGCGATCATCGTGTTGGTGTTGCAGGGGTTGCCGACGACCGCGACGCGCGCGTCATCCGCCGCGACCTCGTCGATGGCCTTGCCCTGGCCGATGAAGATCTTGCCGTTGTCCTTGAGCAGGTCGGCGCGCTCCATGCCCGGGCCGCGCGGCTTGGAGCCGACCAGCAGTGCCCAGTTGACGTCCTTGAACGCGACCTTGGGGTCGTCCGTGGTGATGATGTTCTGGAGCAGCGGGAACGCGCTGTCGTCCAGCTCCATGGCCACGCCCTTGAGGGCCGCCTGGGCCTTCTCGGCCGGGATCTCGAGCAACTGCAGGATCACCGGCTGGTCCTTGCCCAGCATGTCTCCCGACGCGATGCGGAAGAGCAGGGCGTAGCCGATGTTTCCAGCTGCGCCGGTCACTGCGACGCGAATCGGTTTCTTGGTCGTCATGGAGCTACTCCAGTTTGAGTGTCGAAGGCGAGGCCCGGTCTACCAAAGGAGCCGACGATCGCCACCCGCCGACCCAGGAAAACCCAAGACATGGCCAGTGCCGCCCGCTCAGGGCCCGGCGACCACCTTGTAGAGCGTGTTGTTGTTGACCACGAAGTACAGCTCCCCCTCGTTGTCCTCGACGATGGCGCCCAGCTGGTTGATCGGGGGGTGCCCGGTCGGCCGTGCAAAGGAGGGCTGCGTCGGCTGGTTGGGGTCGCGGTTCTTGGCGATCACGGTGACGGGTGAGGTCTGTCCGCCGCACTGCACCAGCGCACCGAGCCGCGCGCCCGCATAGTCTCCGAACAGCGTGATGCCCTGCAGCGCCGGGATGGCCGCGCCTCGATAGGTCGGCGCTCCGATCACGGAGTTGTAATCGGCGAAGGGGCCCACGGCGTTGCGAGGCAGGTCGACGATGGGCCGCTCGTGCTGCGCACCGGCCGCCAGCTCGAAGATGCCGCCCGTGCCGCACGTACCCTTGTGGTCACCCTCGTACGCGGGCCAGCCGAAGTTGATCCCGCGCGCGCTGCCCTCCGCGTGGTCGAGCTCCTCGTACAGGTTCTGGCCGACGTCGCCGATGAACAGCCCACCGCCGACGCGGTCGAAGGCGAAGCGATACGGGTTGCGCAGTCCGAGGTGCAGCACACGGGCGTCGCCCCCGCCCGCGGCGTAGGGGTTGCCAGCCGCGGCGAAAGGCGGTGCCGCGTTCGGGTCCAGGCGCAGGATCTTGCCGAACAGCTGGTTCGGATCCTGCGCGGCGCCCGGCTTGTCGCTGTTGCACCCCCCGCCGCCATCACCGGTACCGTAGTAGAGGAAGCCATCGGGCCCGAACACCACCGTGCCGCCGTTGTGGTTGGCGGCGGATGCAGGCAGCTGGACGATGGTTCGAACGCGCGAGGTCGTACCGTCTTGCGCGCGCTGGTACTCGTAGACCGAGTCCTGGTTCGCGTTCGGCCCGGTCGACGCCGTCATCGCGATGTAGAACTTGCCGGACTGCGCGTAGTCGGGAGCGAAGGCGATGCCGAGCAGGCCGCGCTCGTCGATCACGGGGACCTCCGCGCTAACGTCGACGAAGCTGTCCGGGAGCAGCGCACCATCGCGCAGCACGCGCACGATGCCGGTGAGCTGCACCAGGTACCAATCGCTGGAGCCGGGCGCCTGCGCCGCGGACACCATCGAGACGATGCCGGTGGCGCCGGGCACCTGCTCGAGGCGCAAGGCCGGCAACGTGGGCATCACGCTCGCATCGCACGGGATGCCCGCATCGAAGCCCGCATCGAAGCCCGCATCGAAGCCCGCGTCGACTGCGGCGTCCGAGCCCGCGTCCACGCTAGCGTCCGCTTCCGAGTCGGTGTCCGCATCGGCTTGCCGCGCGTCGACCGGCACGAACGCGTCGAGCTCGCGGGACGCGTCCGACGCGTCGAGGCTCGCGTCGGTACTGGCGTCTCGGCTCGCGTCCACGGGAGGATCACGCGGACGGTCGTCGTCGGAGCAGGCGATGACGACCAGGGCGAGCAGAGACAGCCAACGGCGCATGGGCCGCAGTTTAGACGGGTCAGGTGCCGGGTACGACCTTGAGCAGCGTGTTTCGGTTGGCGACCAGGTACAGCTCGTCATCCGATCCTTGGACGATCGCGACCAGGGACGTGATCGCCGACACACCGGCGGCGCGCGTGAAGCCGGGCACGTTGGGCATGTTCGCGTTGCGCTCGCGCAAGAAGATGGTCACGGCCGAGGTGTCGTCGCCGCACTGCACCAGCGCCTGGTAGCGCGCACCTACGTAGTCGCCGAACAGCAACACGCCCTGCAGCCCGGCGATCGCGCTGCCGCGGTAGGGCGCGCTGCCGATCACCGACTTGTAGTCGGCAAACTGCCCACTCTTGCGCGGGATGTGCACGATCGGCGGCGTCGCCGTGGAGCCCGGGTTGAGCGGCTTGTTGCCGCAGGTGCCCATCTGCGTGCCCTCGTAGGTGGGCCAGCCGAAGTTGAGGCCCTTGGCGTCCGCCGGCGCGAAGTCGACCTCCTCGAAGTCGTCCTGGCCCACGTCGCCGATGTAGAGGTCGCCGGTGCGGCGATCGAGCCCGAAGCGATACGGATTGCGCAGGCCGTAGTGGAGCACGCGCGGGTCGCCGGCTGGCGCCGTGAAGGGATTGCCCGCCGCAGCGTAGTTCCCCGCCGCGTTCTTCAGGTCGAGGCGCAGGATCTTGCCGAACAGCGACTTGGGATCCTGCGCGCCGCCGGACTCGCCGTTGTTGTTGCAGGCGCCGCCGCCATCGCCGGTGCCGACGTACATCAGCCCGTCGGCGTCGAACACCATGTTGCCGCCGTTGTGGTTCGACTCGGAGGCCGGCAGGCGCACGATGTCCTTGGGCATGCCCGCGGTCTCGCCGGTGCGCGTGTACTCGATCAGCGAGTCGCGGTTGGCGTTGCCGCCGCGCGTGGGCGTCATCATCACGTAGAGCTTGCCGCTGGTCGCGTAGTCGGGCGCGAACGCGAGCCCGAGCAGGCCGCGCTCGTCGTCGCCGATGTTGCTCAGCTGGATCTCGCTGCTGACGTCGAGGAAGTTGCCCGCCTTGAGCGCGCCGTTGGACAGCACGCGGACCTGGCCGGTCTGCTGCACGAGGTACCAATCGCTGCTGCCCGGGGGCTGCGCCGCGAAGACCAGCTTGTCGAGCGAGCCCACGCCCGGCACCGCCTCCAGCTTGAGCGCCGGCACCGTGGGCGCCTTGCTCGCGTCGCAGGTGATAGGCGGCAGGCCGCTGTCGGGCGTGCCGGTGTCGGCAGGCGGCGTGCCGCTGTCCTCCGGCACGTTGGGCTCGTCTGCGTCGCGCGGGGGCGTCGTCGCGTCCGTGGGTCGACCGCTGTCGGGGCGCGCGGCGTCGACCGTGGTCTCTTCGCCGGCGTCGTCACCGTCGTTCGGGTTGCCTGCGGGCTTCTTGTCGTCGCCGCAGGCAGCGAGCGCGAGCAGGGCCAGGGCCAGGGGGCAGTGCTTCAGCATAGGCGCGCACTCTAGCCCAGTCTCCGCGCCCCTGGACAAGGCCTGGTAGCGCTGGCCTGTCCCCTTACAGCTACAGGCAAAACGGCCGTCCGGACACCACCGCGAACGAATCGCAGGCGTCGACTTGACGAGCGTGACGCGACGCAAGAGGCTGTTGCCCCGTGAACCCAGATCCCAACGCATCCGCCGAGCGCGAAGAAGACGGCGAGGCCCGGCTTCGGCGCGCGCTCGAACACTTCCAGTCGGCCCTGGCCGAGCAGTCGCTCAAGATGACGGACGTCCGGCGCGCCATCGTGCGCGCCGCGCTGACCTACCGCGGCCACTTCGAGGTCCAGGATCTCGTCCGTGAGCTGCGCGCCCACGGCGTCAACGAAGCATCGATGGCCACGGTTTACCGCGTGCTGCCCCTGCTCCTCGAGACCGGCCTGGTCCAGCCCACGCTGCTCTCGGGCGAGCGCCATCGCTATGAGGTCGCCTTCGAGCGCGAGCACCACGACCACCTCGTGTGCACCAGCTGCGGCAAGGTAATCGAGTTCCAGTTCGAGCCCATCGAGCGCCTGCAGAACGAGCTCGCGGTCAAGTACGACTTCGAGCTGACCTCGCACTTCCACGAGCTGCTCGGCCACTGTGGCGACTGCCGCCGCAAGAGTGGCGGCGCCCCGCGCCCCAGCGCAGCCCACCGCTGAGCCAAATCACAGGGCAGCGCCGGCACGCGTGAGGCCGGCGCACGCTCTCCGTGCGCTCGCATTTGCCCCAGCCTGCACGTTCGTCGTGAGCGAGCGCGCAGCGGGCCGCGTGCCGTGGCGAACATCCGCGCCTCAGTCGTGTCGTGGAGTCGCGCTAGCACCACGCGAGAACGCCTGCTCGTGCTCTCGCCAACGTAGCGGCCTCCCTTACTGGGCGGAAAACCACTGGCACATGCCATGCACAGGCTTTCGGCAGATGTCCGCCGCACTGCGCACCCGCTCGCTGTTCCTGCTCGCCTCGCTCGGCGCGGTCGCCCTCACGGCGATGACCACGAGCCCCGTGCAGGCGTGCGCGAACGAGCCTGCGGCGCGCTGGGTGCCGCAGCGCGCGTGGCCCGTCACCTGCGAGCCGGACGCCTTCACCGACGGCACCGTGCTGCTCGAGGGCGACGCGATCCCCTCGTACACGCTCGGCGGCGACGGCGAGCTGAAGGTGCTCGTGCAGCGCATCGTCGACGGCGCGCCGGTCGAGGACTTCCAGGGCAAGGTCAGCTTCCCGGACGAGACTTCCGCGCTGTTTCAGGCGGATCGTGCGCTGCCCGCGTCGTCCGACTACCTGATCACCGCCTACCGCGCGAGCGTCGACGGCACCCCGATCGGCGACAAGTTCACCTCGGCCTTCACCACCGGCACCCGCTCGCTGGCGGCCCTGGCGATGGCGAGCGAGCCCACGCTCTCGTACGAAGAGGCCGATCGCAAGCGCCACAGCTGCGGCGTCGACGCCTGCGGTGAGCCGCTCTGCACGACCAGCGACGAGCTGGTCCACGTGCGCTCCCTGCGCGTCGCGGTGCCCGAGATCACCGGCGGCCTTCAAGGTAAGCCGTACCGCGTAACCGCCGAGCTGGTGGCCACCTTCGGCGCCGGACAGGCTCCCGCAGTAGCCACCAGCGACAGCGCCGCCACGCAAGCCGACAAGCGCTCGTACTTCGTGCTCGACCTGCCCCCGTTGGCGGAATCGGCCGAGGGCTGCGTCACCATTCACGTCATCGACGTCGCCGGGCACTCGTTCGACAGCAAGCCGGTGTGCATGAAGTTCGACGCGGATCACGCGCCGCAGCCCGCCAATGCCGACCTGCTGGGCGCCGAGAACCAGATCAAGATCACGACCCGGGGCGAGCAGCCGGAGGTCGACGAGAGCTACGAGGAGCTCGAGCTCTCGAGCAGCGTCGACGACGCGACCGCGACGCAGGAGGCCTCGATGGGCGGCTGCACGATCGGGCGCACCAACGGCGGCGCGGGCATCGTGGGCTGGCTGGGGCTCGCGCTGACGCTGGCGCGTCTCCGCCCGCGCAAGCGGTCTGCTAGCCTGGGCACGCGCGCCGCCTGAAGGTCGCGCGTCCCCAAGATGCGCATCTTCACCTGCTCGGCGTGCCAGCAAACCGTCTTCTTCGAGAACGTGCAGTGCACGCGCTGCGGGAGACGCCTGGCGTACCTGCCCGACCGACGCGTGTTGAGCGCGGTCGAGCCCCTCGACGACGGGGAGCTGTCGGTGGTGTCGCAGTTCGTGCCGCTCTCGCCGCTGGCGGACGGCGGGCGCTACCGGCTCTGTAGCAACCAGGTCGAGTACGGCGCCTGCAACTGGCTGGTGCCCGCCTCGGATCCGCACCCGCAGTGCATCGCCTGCCGCATGAGCGCGGACCTGCCGGAGGACCTCGACGACCCCGAGACGCTCGTGGCCTGGCGCAGGCTGGAGCTGGCCAAGCGGCGCCTGCTCTACACGCTCGACGCGCTCGGGCTGCCGGTCGAGTCGCGGCTGGAGCGCCCCGAGGGTGGCCTCGCGTTCGCGTTCAAGGGCGACGCCGAGGGCGCGAAGGTCCTAACCGGCCACGCGGAGGGCCTGGTCACCATCAACCTGAGCGAGGCCAACGACGCCTACCGCGAGCGCATGCGCGTCGAGATGGGCGAGGCCTACCGCACGCTGCTCGGGCACCTGCGCCACGAGGTCGGCCACTACTACTGGGACCGGCTGATCGTTCGTGGGCCGTGGCTGTCTCCGTTCCGCGCCCTGTTCGGCGACGAGCGCGCCGACTACGCCAGGTCCCTCGAGCGCCACTACAAGGTTGGGCCCCCGGCCGACTGGCAGAAGCGCTACGTCAGCTCCTACGCGACCATGCACCCGTGGGAGGACTGGGCCGAGACCTGGGCCCACTACCTCCACATGGTCGACACGCTGGACAGCGCCAGCGCCTACGGCATGACGCTGAAGCCCAAGCCCATCGGCGGGCCGCGCACGGGCCGCGTGGTGCGCGTGCGCGCGCTCGACTTCGTCGACTTCGACGGCCTGATCGACCGCTGGATGACGCTGACGGTCGCGCTCAACGGCCTGAACCGCAGCATGGGCCTCGCCGACCCCTACCCGTTCGTGCTCAGCGACAGCGCCATCCAGAAGCTGCGCTTCGTGCACGAAGTCGTCGACCACCTCGACCCCGACCCGACCGACGAGGTCCCCAGGCGCTGGCCGCAGTGGGTCGAGAGCGAGCCGCCCGTGATCGAAATCGAAGACGACGAAGCCATCGAGCCGCGCGACACCCTGCCTGACCTCATCCCGGCGGACGAGGACGACAGCGGTTAGTCCCGATTAGTCCAGCTCGTCTTCGATCGCTTCGGTGGTCTCGACCTCGTCGCGGCGGCGGGGGGCGCGCTTGAGGTAGCCTCGGGACGTGGACTGGAAGCCGGCGGCCAGAAGCGCCTTGCCGAGCACGGTCTTGGTGACGTCCTCGCCATCCACGGCGGCGATCAAGTACGCCAAGCGCTCGCGCTGCGAGAGGCTCTTGGACAGCGCCTCGGCGACCAGCGTCGCGTCTTGCTCGGCCTCGCGCTGGTCGGCGGCGAAGAACGTCAGCACCGTGCGCTCCTTGCGGCCGAGCCAGGCCAGCACGCGGCCCTCGTGCAGCACCACGCTCGCACCGTCCGCGCGCATCGGACGCGCGCCTTCCCTCGACGGCCAGGCGAGTGCGGCGCCCCAGGGCGAGGCGGGATCCGTGGAGGCGAGGATACGCGCGGGCTCGGGCTGCGACGAGGGCTCGCGCTCGCTGCGCAGCAGCTCCTCCGCGCCGCCGTGCGCGAACTGGGTCGCGCCGAGCCCCTCGACGAAGTAGCCGCGGCGCAGGCGGCCGGTGTCCTCCATCGCGCGCAGCACCTCGTAGATGGCGGAGAAGCCACCCTGGATGTCTTCCGCCTTGAGCGCCTCGCGCACCAACACACCGTGTCGCGCCAGCAGCGCGCTCACCAGCGTCATGCGCTGCTCGGTCGGGCTCGCTTCGCCGTACTGCAGCAAGGTCCAGCGACCTTCGCTGCCCGGCAACACGCGACTCACGCGCACGCCGCGCTTGCGGTCGGGCTCGCCTCCGGACGCGCGCGAGCGCAGCGGCGCCAGCGTGTCGTTGGTGACCTCGCCCGCCCAGACCATCGCCCACAACGCCTCGAGCACGTCCGGCGGAAACGACTCGACCAGCTTCGCCAGCTCGAAGAAGAACACCGCACCGCGCTGCGCGAGCACCGCGCGAATCTTCGCGGCGAGCGGCCCTTCGACCTCCGTCTTGGGCGGCGCCAGCAGCTCGAAGCGGTCGCGGAAGTAGAGCGCGATGCGCCCGCCACCGAGCTGCGACTCGATGCCCCTCCAGACCAGCTCTCCACTTGCCAACAGCAGATCGAGGTCGCCGGGCTCGAACCCCTTCACGCGCGCCGGCAGGATGTCGCGCGTCAGCGCCGCGAACGGGAGCTTGGCACCCTCCAGGCGCTCCAGCGCCGCACGCAGCGCGTTGTCCCCGCGCGCGCTGCGACCGATGCCGTGCCAGCGCAGCAGAAAGCGCGCATAGGTGGACTGCTCGACCGCCTCGACCTGCTTGCGCAGCGCCGCCAACGAGCGCCGCTTGATCGCACGCAGCACGTCGTTGTCGCAATAGGTGATGCCCGGCTTCTCCGGGTGCAGCTCGCCGCGCACCACGCGACCGCGCGTGACCAGCTCGTCGAGCACTTCCTCGACCTGGCGCGGGCGCAGCCCGTATCGCTGCGCGCATTCCTCGACGGTGAACGGCACGTGCGTACGCGCGTAGCGCGAGACGAGGTCGACCAGCGGCTGCGCCACGTTCTCCAGGAACACCGACGCCACGCCCTGCGGCGGCATCACGCCGAGCGCATCGCGATAGCGCCCCGCGTCCTCGGTGGCGATGTAGCGTTGCTCGCCCGCGATCTTCACCGCGATCACGCGACGCGAGCTCAACAACGGCGCAAGCTGCTCGGTCGCCGTCCGCAGCTTGAGCTCGTCCGCCGACAGATCACCCACGAACAACAGCAGGTCGTGCAGCTCGTCGGGGTGCTTGGGCGGATAGAGGAAGCGCCCGACCGACTGCGCGACGTCGTGCACCGCCTCCGGATCGAGCAGGTCCCGCAGCTCCGCCTGGCCCAGCAGCTCGCGCAGCTGCGTGTGATCGATCGTCAGCGCCTGCGCGCGGCGCTCGGCCAGCGGCGCGTCGCTGTCGTAGATGAAGTTGCCGATGTAGCTGAACAGCAGGTTCGACGAGAACGGCGAGGGCTTGTCGCTGTCGACCGTGACCAGCTCCAGCTTGTGCTGCTGCACCTGGCCCATCAGGTCCGTCAGCGACGGCACGTCGAACACGTCCTGCAGACACTCGCGGTACGTCTCCAACAAGATCGGGAACGAGCCGTAGCGCGACGCCACGCTCAGCAGATCCGCGGAGCGCTTGCGCTGCGCCCACAGGGGAGCGCGCTTGCCGGGCATCTTGCGTGGCAGCAACAAGGCGCGACCCGCGCACTCGCGGAAGTGCGACGCGAACAAGGCCGTGTCGCCGAGGGAGTGGAGCAGCAGCTCCTCGATCTCCTCCGGCGTGGGGAACAACGCCGCCACGTCGAGCGGCTCGTCGCTCTCGGGGAAGCGCATCACGATGCCGTCGTCGGTCCACACCGTCTCGGTCACGGCGCCGAAGTCGCGCTTGCTCTTCTCGGACATGCACATCGCCAGCGGCGCGTGTACACGCTGGCCGAACGTCGACAGCAGGCACACGCGCATGTCGCCCACCTCGTCGACGAAGCGCTCGACCACCATCCGCTGCTCGGTCGGCACCACGTACGGCGACTCCTGCTGCTCGCGCACGTAGCGCACTAGGTTGCGCGCCGCGCGCTCCTCCAGCACGTGCTCCTTCTGCAGCCACTTCAGCGCGTCCGCGTCCTTGGCGCGCTCGATACGCCGCAACAGCGCGCCGATCCCGCGCCCCAGCTCGACGCTGCGCCCGAGGCCATCACCGCGCCAGAACGGAAGCTTGCCCGGCTCACCCGGCGCGGGTGTCACCAGCACGCGGTCGTGCGTGATCTCGTTGATGCGCCAGCTGGACGCGCCGAGCACGAACACCTCGCCCTCGCGCGCCTCGTACACCATCTCCTCGTCCAGCTCGCCCACGCGCCGGCTGGTCTTCTCGCTGCCACCGTCGGCAAGGAACACGCCGTACAGGCCGCGGTCCGGGATCACACCCGCGTTCGCGATCGCCAGCCGCTTGCTGCCCTTGCGTGGCTCCAGGATGCGCTCTTCGCGGTG
>JBEVNG010000127.1:0-6564 GCA_040508235.1 Polyangiales bacterium
CGACTGCGCCGACGGCGTGTGCGCGGGACCGAGCGTGCCGGGCACGTTCTGCAACGGCGACATCTCGTCCGTGGTCAACGGCGGCACGCCGACGTTGGAGTCGCTGGCCGCGATCTTCGAGCTGATCGCGAGCAACGGCGGCGAGCTGCCCGGCGAGATCGCCAGCACGCAGACGCCGCAGCAGTTCACGCCCGCGCTCGACGGCATCTACACCGAGATCCCGCTGCGCGGCATCGCGTGGTTCAACTCGCATGCGTTCAACCTCTCGGAGAGCGACACGCTGCTGGAGTCGCGCGTGAACTACCTGTTCGCACGCGAGCGCAAGCGCGAGATGAAGCTGATGACGGACTCCAGCCAGGTCTACATCGCGGCCGGCACGCCGCCGTTCACGCGCAAGACGTTCTGCGTGAAGCACGTGGTGCCGCAGGGCATCGAGGTCGCGACGCTGGCCAGCCACACGCATCGCCGCGGCGAGCACTTCTGGGTCAAGGACCACACCGGCAAGCAGATCTACGAGAGCTTCGACTACAGCGATCCGGCCTACCTGCACTTTCAGCCCTGGATGCGCTTCGATGCGCCCGACGAGGCCTCGCGCACGCTGGAGTACTGCGCGACCTACAACAACGGCCTGACCAAGAACGACGAGCCCGATCTCAGCCTGGTGACACGCGCGTCGCGCATGCCGGAGCGCACCACCTGCACGCCGGTCGCCTGCGTGGCGGGCAAGGTGACGGCCGCCTGCAGCACCGATCGCGACTGCGACTCGGCACCCGCGGCGAACGACGGCGACTGCGATGCCTGCGCGATCACCGGCGGTCCGACCACCGAGAACGAGATGTTCGCGCTGATGCCCTGGTACGTGTACCCCCTGAAGCCTTGATGCGCGCTGCGTTCCTCACCCTCTTGCTGGCTGCCTGCCCCAGCCAAGCCGCCGAGCCCGAGCCCGAGGCGCCCATGAAGGAGCTCGACGCGCGCGTGGCGGAGCCCGTGGACGAGCCCGTGGAAGCCGGCGGTCCACGCGAAGCTGCGCCTGCCGAGGCCGCCGCGGCTCCCGAAGAGGTCGGACCACTGGTGATCCACGAGCTCTGGAGCATGGTCGACGCCGAGCACGATCCGTTCGACCGGCCGCAAGACGCAGGCTGCAACCGCGCCGGCGTGATGCCGGAGCTGCTGGCGGACGAGGCCGTGTACAGCGTCGACACCGGCTTCTGCGGCTACATCACGGCGACCCAGACCACGCTGCTGCCGATCGCGAAGGGCCAGCGCATCAAGGCGCGCCTGTGGCACTTCGAGCTGAGCGCACCGCAGCCAGCGATGGCGCACGCCGAGGTCACTGTGGATGGGCTGGCAGTGCTCGACGAGCAGGTCCCAATCCCGAGCCCAGGCGGACTTCTGGTGCGCGAGTTGGTCGCACCGCGCGCCATCCCCAAAGGGGCGCCCGCGTTCTTCCACCTGCACAACCACGGTGCGAACTCGTGGTCGTTGGTCGCGGTGGCGGTCCTCCCGCGCACGAGCCAAACGACCGACTCAGTTCGCTAGGGTGCGGCCCTTGGCGCGCTTGCCGCGCTTCTGCAGCCGCTCGTGCTGCCCGAGCGCGCTCAGGTTGGGCACGAACGGACGACCGAGGCGACGCTCGCGCAGGCGCAGCAGCATCTCCTTGGCCATCAGCTTGGTCGACGTCCAGAGCGTGTTCTTCAGGTCCTCGACGTCGAGCGTGGAGAACACGGTGTCGGCGAGCGCGTAGGGGAACAACCTCGCCACCGGCCCGCGCGCGTACTCCAGCATCCACACGCCGGGCCGCAGCTTGGAGCCGTTGGCGCTGCCGCGCTGCAGCACCGCCATGTCGCCGGGACGGTGCACCTTGCGCTCCAGCGAGCCGGCCTCGTACGTCCACAGCTCGCCGGCCATCACCAGCTCGTACAGATCGGCGCGGTGGCGACCGCTGTGCCCCTCGCTGCCGATCGGCGTGCCGCAGAACAGCAGGTACTCGTTGGGCGAGACGTGCAGCGGGCTGATGGTGGTCATCACGCCGCCGGCGTTGCTGAACACCCAGCGCTGGCCCGGGTGCACGTGCTCGCCGTAGACGCTGCGCAGCGTCTGCGAGATGCCCGCGAACTGCTGCTCGATCGGTGCCCCGAGGTGCATGCGTACGACTTCGATCAGGACTTCGGGGTCGAACAGGTAAGCCATCTAGCAGGATCCTCGCGCGGAACGGGGACTATACACGCTCGCCGCTCAGTCTGGCTGAAACAGGCGATTCTGGGAGCCATCATTGTCGTAGAAGCGCCACATGCGATCGAAGGTCACCGCGCCGAACAGGTTGACCGCGATTGCGAAGACCAGCAGTGCGTGAAAGCCCGGCCCGAAGCGTCGCCGACCCAGCGCGAGCAGCACGATCAGGAACGGCATGTAGTCGAGCGCGAAGCGGTACCCGAACTGGATCCAGCCGCTGTTTTGGTAAGCGAGATCCATCAGCGCCACCGGGATCACGGCCAGCCACAGGCCGACCATTCGCACGTCGACGTGGCGCGGAAACAGCGTCCACAGCAGCGCCGGCGTGGTGAACCACAGCGCCAGCCCATGCAGGCTGATCTTCACGAACGGCGCGCGCTCCTCGATCCACGGCAAGCTCGACGTGAACACGGCGAGATTCTTGGGCAAGTAGTGATAGTTGAACAGGCCCCAGGTCTCGATGCGCGGGCGCCAGCGGATCTGCAGGTACTCGTGCCCGAACGAGAACGGGTCGTCGAAGCGCGCGAAGTTCATCCAGAGCTGCACGCCGAGCAGCGCCAGCAGCGGCACGGCCAGCGTGAGGTGCGCCCTGAGCACGCGCGCGAAGTCCGCGCCGAGCAGGTAGCGCCATGCGCGCACGAGCGGATGGGCCTCCGGGTCGTCCGTGGTCTGACCACGACGGAAGGCCTGCAGCGTCTCCACGAAGAAGAACAAGCCCACGATCCCGGTCTCGGGCCGGCAGGCGACCAGGGCGCCCAGCGACAGACCCGCGACCACGGGCCAGCGCGCGCCGGTCGAGGCCAGGAGAAAGATCACCAGCAGGCAGGAGGCCACGCACTGCGCGGCGAACCAGACCGTGCCCTGGACGGCGACGAAGAAGAACACGGTGCCGAACGCGAACAGCGTGGTCAGCAGCAGGTTGTCGCGCGTGCCGCGCTGGCTGTCGCCGCGCTCGCTCAGGGAGCGCAGGTACACGAACAGGAGAGCCGGCGCGGCGGCCGCGATCAGCGCCCAGAACACGGCATCGCGCGTGGCCAGCCCCCAGATCGCGACCACCGGCAGGATGACCAGCGCGGGGAAGGGCGGGAACGAGACGAACCAATTGCCCTGGTACAGCGCCCAGTCGTTGGTGCCCGGCGGCCTGTTGCCGACCACACCTAGCTGCCCGTGCAGGAAGCTGTTCGCGAGGTGAACGTAGTGATTGTCGGGGGTCGGACCGCCCCGGCGCTCGCCCAGGAGCAGCAGGTACACGGCGGCGCAGACCACGTAGATCGCGAGCGGGAGCACGGGGCGGCGCTTCATCGGCGGCGCAGCATAGCGGAATCAGGCGACCCGAACCCCTCCGTCTGTCGAGGGCGAGCTTGACCACCCAGGGCCCGGGCCTTATCCCATCCGCCCCGGGACTCCCGGGTGACAAGGAGCCTCTGATGTCTGCCCTGACCCGCGAAGCGGTCCTGTCGGCGCTCGCCTCGGTCGAAGACCCGGCGTTCAAGAAGCCGATGCTCGAGCTCGGCACCCTCAGCGAGGTGGTCGTCGAGGGCGACGGCGTGCGGGCCAGCGTCCGGCTCACGGCCCCCAGCGACGAGCTGCAAGCGACCATCCGCGAGCGCATCCAGCACGCGCTGGCCCCGCTCGGCGCCGGCCAGGTCACGCTCGACTGGGACCTCCAGATCCCCACGCGCGACATCGGCCAGGACGACCCGATCCCGGACGTGCGCAACGTCATCCTGGTGATGAGCGGCAAGGGTGGCGTCGGCAAGAGCACCACCGCCGTCAACATCGCGCTGGCGCTCAAGCGTGCCGGTGCCCGCGTGGGCCTGCTCGACGCCGACATCTACGGCCCGTCGATCCCGACCATGCTCGGCATCCAGGGCTTCCCCAACAGCGAAGACGGCAAGACCATCGAGCCGCTCGAGCGCTTCGGCGTGAAGCTGATGAGCATCGGCTTCCTGATGGAGGACACCAAGGCCGCCATCGTGTGGCGTGGCCCGATGCTTCACGGTGCGCTGCAGCAGTTCCTGCAGGACGTGAAGTGGGGCGCGCTCGACTACCTGGTGTTCGACCTGCCGCCCGGAACCGGCGACGTGGCGCTCAGCCTGGCGCAGAAGCTCAAGGTCTCCGGCGCGGTCATCGTCACCACGCCGCAGGAGGTCGCGCTGCAAGACGTCTACAAGAGCGTCTCCATGTGCGAGAAGCTCAGCATCCCGATCCTCGGCGTGGTCGAGAACATGAGCTACTTCGTCGACTCGGCGGGCGTGAAGCACCACCTGTTCGGCGAGGGTGGTGGCCAGCGCATCGCGGAGTACGCCAAGGCGCCGCTGATCGGCCAGGTGCCACTCGAGCCCAAGGTGCGGGAGTGGGGCGACAAGGGCACGCCCGTGGTGCAGGCGATGCCCGCCAGCGAGTCGGCGCGCGCGTTCGCTCGCATCGCGGACACGCTGACCGAGCTGATCGCGCAGCGTCACTTCGCGCGTCAGGGCGGCGACAAGGCTCCTGCCACCAGCGGCCCCCGCCGCTTGAAGATCGTTCGCTGAAGACGTTATCCGGCGCTGGGGAGCAGCGTGATCGCTTGTGGCCGCACCGGGTGTGGTCGGCCGCCACCGAGCAGCCTGGTGCCGCGCGGCGTGCTGACCAGGCCGACGTAGATCACGCCGGCCGCGTCACTCCAGCAGCTGGCGCTGTCGAGCGCGAGCCACTCCGGCCAGCCGACGTCTCCGCGTGCTCCCATGAACGAGCGCGAGCCGCGGTGCTCGGTGATCGACTGCACCGCGCGCGCATAACGCAGCGCGTACTCGGTGTGCAGCGACGCGTGATCGCTGGCCGCTTCGGTGGGAGACTCGGCGAGACAGACCTCGAGGCCCTCGTCACCGGCCTCGTACAACATGTCTTCCAGCAGCTGCGCCAGCGGTTTCAGTTCCACGTGAGAACCATTGTAACCGCACAAGTGCGCTGGCCCCCAAGCATAACCCGTGGCCCAAGCATGCCTGTTCGTGGAAGACCGGTATGCTAAGCAGCGTGCAAGGACGCGCCGTGACCAGGTTTCCCCCGCGTAAGCTCGATCCCGAGACCGTCTGCACGCGCGTCGTAGCTCGGCTAATCGGAGAGCTGCGTTGCGTCGACATCGCGCCGGACAGCCCGGCCTGGCGCGACCTGATGCACGGCTCCGATATCGTTGGCGAGTTGCGCGTGTACCGCGGGCGCGGCCGGGTCCAGAAGGTGGTCTCCTCGCGCTTCTCGTTGGGCACACCGGCGATGGATTCGCACAGCGTGGTCATCTTCACGCAGCCCGACTGCCCGGTGCCGCACTTCGGGCTCGACTCGGTGCAGCTCGACACGCGCGTTCACCTGTACGTCGACCTCTTACCCAAGCGCGATCTCGGCGTCTCGCTCGACTACCTCGACGCTTGCTACGTGCCGCTCAGCGACGTGCGCCGCGAGCTGGAGCAGGACGCGCGCTTCACGCCCAGCGTCGCGCCGCTTCGCCATCGCGCGCTGCTCTCGCCCTGGCACGCGCTGTACACGCTCGACCCCAGCGACCTCGGCGCCGCCGAGTTCTACGTCGAGCGCTACCTCAACCACTGGGCGTCGCTGCTGAGCAGCAACGACCCCGCGCTGGCGTCGTCACCCGCGGTCGCGGAGCGCGATCGCACCTACCGACAGACGCTGTACAGCCGCGATGTCGACCCGGCGTGGGGCATGCTCGATCGTGTGATCGGCGCCTCCACCGTGGACGAGATCCTGGCGGCGCTCTCCACGATCTGAGCCCGAGGAAGTATGCGACAAGTACAGCGCTCGTTGCAGCTCGAGACCCGCGGCAAGGGCCTCTACGACATCTCCGCGCAGGTGCAGAAGCTGATCGCGGACAGCGGCATCGTCAGCGGCCTGTGCACGCTGTTCATCCAGCACACGTCGGCCAGCCTGCTGATCCAGGAGAACGCCGACGTCGAGGTGCAGCGCGACCTGGAGCGCTGGTTCACGCGGCTGGTGGTCGATGGCGATGCGATCTTCCGTCACACGGACGAAGGCCCCGACGACATGACGGCGCACGTACGCTCGGCGCTGACGCAGACGTCGATCGGCGTGCCGGTGATCGAGGGCCGCGCCGCGCTCGGCACCTGGCAAGCGGTCTACGTCTGGGAGCACCGCCTCGCGCCGCACACGCGCAGGGTGCTGCTGACGCTGATCGGGGACTAGCGCTCCAGCCAGTGTAGGGAGCCATCACCCGTGAACAGCAGGGCGCCACGCAGCGCTCTCTGGCCCGCGGCGCCGCTCGCGCGCAGCAGCTCCACGTAGCTGCGCACCTGCGCGAAGTCCTCGGGGTAGGCGCCGGGC
>JBEVNG010000025.1:0-9873 GCA_040508235.1 Polyangiales bacterium
ACCCCGAGGACCTCGGCAAGGACGGGCTCAAGCATCCCGTGTTTCAGTGGGGCCCCGGCGCCGGCACCGGTCCGTCGAACTACCTCGATCACCTCAACCTGCTCGCCTCGCACGGCTTCGTCGTCGTCAGCCAGGCCTCGACCAACAGCGGCAAGCAGGCGCTCGACTGGCTCCTCAAGCAGAACGAGACCCAGGGCAGCATGTGGTACCAGAAGCTCGACACGGATCGGGTGGGACGGGGTGGACACTCGATGGGCGCGCTGCAGTCGATGTCGGAGGCGGACGATGACCGCCTCAAGGCCTCCGTGCTGGTCTGCGGCGGTGCGAGCGGTCGCGGTGGCGCCGACAAGATCGACTACCCGTCCATCTTCCTGGGCGGCGTGGGGGAGAGCGGCACGCGCAACTTCGCGGGCGACTACGCGCAGGTGAAGGGCCCGTCCATCTTCGTGACCCACTCCACCACCGACCACATCGCGTGCGCGCGCGACAACATGGGCCCGTGGGTGGCGTTCCTGCGCTGGCGCCTGTGCGGCGAGGAGACGCAGTGGAAGAAGGAATTCGCCGAGGGCGGCACCTTCTGCAAGGCCCCGTGGGAGGCCTGCATGTCCAAGGGACTCTGACGCGCGCCGCACGCGAGCCCAAGCCGAACGAGACCGATCGCACGTCCTCCCATTCGGGGTGACGGGCGCCCACGCGTGTCCGCTCGCGTGCTTAATCACGTCATGACTGGAGAGGCGGAGGCCTTCTGTTTTGGCGACTTCGTGCTGCAGGCGTCGGGGCCCGCGCTGCACCGGCAAGGCCAGCTGATCGCCCTCGCCATGCCCGTGCTGCGCGTGCTGCTCGCGCTGGTGCGGGCGCGCGGCGAGACGGTCGATGCGGACGCGTTGATCGAGGCGGGCTGGTCCGGGGCGCGCGTCGGCGAGGGCTCGCTGCGGCAGGCCGTCTGGCAGCTCCGTCGGGTGCTCGATGGAGACGGCGAGCCGAGCATCGTGACCTTGCGCGGTAGCGGCTATCGCTTCACGCCCGCGCTCGCCGAGCCACTGGCGGCGACGCTCGACGCGACGCTCGACGCGACGCTCGGTCGCGCACGCGAGCTCGCGCTGCTGCACGAGGCCTGGCAGCAAGCTCGTCGCGGCCAGGGCCAGGCCATCCTGCTCAGCGGACCGAGCGGCATCGGCAAGACGCACCTGCTGCGCGCGGCGCTCGCCCAGGCCGCGCGCGACGGCGCACGCGTGCTGGCGATGGACGAGGACACCACGTTCCCGGAGCTCACGCAGCCGCTGGTGCTCGGCTTCGACGATCTCGACGCCGTGCCCGAGCGCATGCGCAGGCGCCTGCTCCAGCTCGCCGGCCAGGCGCCGGTGTTGCTGATCGCGACCGCGCGCCAGCTCGCGTCCCACTCGCTGCGCGAGCTGCCCCTGGCGGGCCTCGACGAGGAGGCTCTCGCCCGCCTTGTGGATCACGCGGACCTGCATCGACTCACCGGCGGCAATCCGGGCTTCGCGCTGGAGGCCGCGCAGGCGCGCCAGCTCGACGCGCAACGTGCCCACCACGGCCTGCGCGCGGCGGTACGCCGAAGGTTCGATCAGCTGCCGCTCGATGCACAGCGCGCGCTGCGGAGCGCCGCGGTCCTTGGGGAGCGCTTCGATCGCTGCGACCTGCGCGCGCTGTACGACGGCGAAGGACTCGCACAGGCCGCGGGCTGGATCACGCCGCACGGTCTCGGCCATCAGTTCGCGCATCCGCTGCTGCGCGAGGTCGCGTACGACAGCCTCGACGCGCCTCGCGCGCTGCACGCGCTCGCGCTCGCCCAGCTGGAGCGACGCCACGCCTCGACGCTCGCGCTCCACCTGCCGGCGCTCGCGCATCATGCGTTCATGGGCGCGGTGCCGCGCGCGGCCACGTACGTGGAGGCCGCGGCCAGACAGGCGCTGGCGCAGAGCCCCGCGCAGGCAGCGCAGCTGTTCGAGCGCGCGCGCCAGCTGTGCACGGCCGGCGAGTCGCCGGACTCTCGACGTGGGCTCACGCTGGAGCTGGAGCGGCTGGAGGCGCTGCATGCGGCCGGCGAGCGCGCGAGCGAGGTGCGGGCGGGCTTCGCCGCGCTCGCGGAGCAGACGCGCACGCTCGACGAACCGGTGCTGCTCGCGCGCGCCGCGCTCGGCTTCGCGGGCCACGGCTTCGACCGGCTGGTGCTGATGCGCGTGCCACTCACCGTCGATGCCGCGGAGTGCGCGTTGCTGCGCTGCGCGCTGGCGCAGCTGCCCATCGAGGAAGTGCGCCTGCGCGTGCTGCTGTGGAGCGCGCTCGGGCTCGCCCTGGTGCACAGCGTGACCCACGAGGCGTGCCGCGATGCACTGCAGAAGGCGGAAGAGCTCGCGACGGGGGATCGCGACTTGCACGCGCGCGTGCTCCACGTGCGCATCCTCGCGGAGTCGGGCCCCGACGCGCTCGACGCGAGGCTCGCACGCTGCGCCAGCTTGCTGGAGCTCGCCGAGCCGGGCACGCCGCTGCACGTCGAGGCGCTCACGCTGCGAGGCATGGCCCAGATCGCGCGCGGCTGCGCGGACCATGCGGCGCTGGACTTCCGCCGTGCCGCCCAGCTGGCGCACGAGCTCGACGACCCGCGCGCGCGCGAGCGCAGCGATGTCTTCGTGCTGTTCCGCGCGTTCTGGGAAGGTCGGCTCGATGACGTGGAGCAGCTGGCGGCGGCGCAGTTCAGCGCCGCGAGCGATCCGCTGCGCGCGCGGCTGGTCGTGCTGACGCGCATGATCGGGGTGCAGTACCTGCGGCATGGCGAGACGCTGGCGCGCGGGCCTGGCGCGGCGCTGCTGGAGGGCGCGTTCCCACAGGCCTCCAGCGCACGCTGTGCGCGCGCGGCGGAGCTGGCGCTGCGAGGCGAGCACGCGGCCGCGCTGGAGAGCTTCGATGCGCTCGCGCTCGATGACTTCGCGGCCCTGCCGCGCGGGCCGACCTGGCTCAGCGACATGGTGACGCTCGCCACCATTCCGTGCACCTGCTCGGAGGCAGCGCGCGCCAGGCTGCTCTACGAACGCCTGCTGCCTCATGCCGAGCAGTACCTCGTCTACGCCCTCGACGCGCTGCCGGGTGCGCCGATCGCCGCTACGCTGGGCCTGCTCGCCGACGCGATGGGCGAGCGAGCGCGCGCGCTGCGCTGGCTCGAGCACGCGGCGGCACAGTGCAAACGCCAACGAATGCCGCTGCTTCAGCACGTGATCGAGAGCGACTACGCGCGCATCCTGGCGCAGGGCGGTAGCGAGCTGGAGCTGCGCCGCGCACGCGCCCTCGCCGCGGTCTTGCGCGCGTTCGCGCGCGAGCACGGCATCGGCCTGCTGAGCGCGCGCGCCGATCGCATCGCCGCCGTGTCGCAGGCCATGCGCGGTGCACTCGCGGTGCAGTAAGATCACGATCCGTCAGCATGGACGACGTCGCCAGTCTGCAGACCCGAGCTTCCACTCTGCCCGTGGGCCGCGTGCTGGGTCTGCGCATCCTCGCGCATCCCGATCTGGAGCGCGTCGGCTCGCTGTGCGCGCCCTTGATGGACACGGAGCTGTCGCGCCTCGCCCCGACCTTCCCGGACGGTCCGCTGGCGTCTCTGCACGTCAGCCGCACGGCCGTCACGCTGATGACCCGTGCGGACGGAATCGTCCTGCGCGGCGAGGCGCACGCGAGGCTCGCCGTCGAGGGCAGCGCGGTCGACGGCGAGCACGCCCTCTCCACGGATGAGCTGGACGCGGGCGTCGTGCTGACGCTCGGTCGCGCGGTCGCGCTCTGGCTCGGTCACGTCGAGCCCGGCTCGCGTCCACGCTTGCCCGGCTTCGTCGGCGTGAGCGCGCTGTCAGCGGCCCTGCAGCGCAGGCTCGCCCAGCTCGCGACACAGGACACGCACGTGTTGCTGCATGGTCCCTCCGGCGCCGGCAAGCGCACCGCCGCGCGCGTGCTGCACTCGCTCGGCCCGCGCGGCATGCGCCCGCTGACGAACGGACTGGAGGACGAGACGCCGTACATCCCCGAGCTCTGCGCGCTCGACGCCGAACAGCAGCAGGCACTGCGCGCGCGCCTTGGGCGAGGCCGCGTGCTCGCGGGCTGCGCGCACGAGCGTCCGTGCGAGCTGGCGGCAAGTTTCCAGGACTCGCTGCCGGTGCAAGCGCTGCGCGAGCGCCCAGAAGACATCGCGCCGCTGTTCGCGCACTTCGTCGCCGAGGCCCTGCGCAACGTCGGCGCGCTCGCGCGCTTTCGTGCTCGTGACACCGAGCCTGCCTTCGTCCCGGCGGCGTTGCTGCCGCGACTGGTGCGTGCGTCGTGGCCCAACAACGCGCATCAACTCCGCGCCTTTGCCGAGGCATACGTGCTCGCCCAGCACGACCAGGCGAGCGCGGATCTCGCGCGCTGGTCCGCCGCCATCCCGGGCGCGGAGCGATAGCTCGTGACGGCCCATGCGCTGCCTCGGGATTTCACGGCGCAGCGCTGACTCCGGATGCCAGAGCACTGACTGAAGCACGCACGAAATGCGCAGTTTCACAGCGTCGCGGAACGTCTCGAAGGGTCTCCGATCCACCTTTCCCGGACACTGCTTGCTGGTACAGTCTCGCTGCCGCGAGCCACGCATGGAGCACCAGGACGACAACGAGTTAACCGAGACGGTCATCGATCTGACCGTGCTCGCGGAGCGCTATCGCGTGCTCTCGCGGCTCGGTCGCGGCGGCATGGGCGAGGTGTACGAGGGGCACGACCTGGAGCTCGATCGCCGCGTCGCGCTGAAGATCGCGCCGCGCGATCGCGTGACCGACCTGGTCTGGGTGGAGCGCTTCCTGCGTCAGGGTCGCGCGCTCGCGCGCATCGATCATCCGGGCGTGGTGCGCGTCTACGATCGTGGTCTGCACGCGCGCGAGCTGCCGTTCGTGGTGATGGAGCACCTGGTCGGGCAGGACCTCGCGCAGGTGCTGCGCGTGCGCGGACGGCTGTCGCTGGAGCAGGTGCTCGATCTGGGCGAGCAAGTCGCCGCCGCCCTCCAAGCCACGCACGCAGCGGACGTGATCCACCGCGACCTCAAGCCCTCCAACATCGTGCTTCTGGCGGAGGGCGAGCCCACGCCACGCGTGAAGCTGGTCGACTTCGGCATCTCCAAGCTGCCCGCGCAGGAAGACCTCACCGGCAGCCGCGAGTTGCTCGGCACCGCCGGTTACCTCGCGCCCGAGCTGCTCGACGGCGCATTCGAGGCGAGCGCGGCCTCCGACGTGTACGCGTTCGGCGTGATCTTGTTCGAGCTGCTGACCGGGCGACGCCCATTTCGCGAAGACGCGGAGACCGAGCTGCTGCGCGCGATCCGCGTCGACCCTCCGCCCTCCGTGCGCGGCTTCCACGAGCAGGTCCCGCGCGCGCTCGACGAGCTGATCCAGCGCATGCTCGCCAAGGCTCCCGCCTCGCGCCCGAGCGCCAGCGAGGTGCTGAGCGCGCTGCGCCGGCTCACCCCCAACGAGCCGCATCCCTGGTCCACGCTGTCGACGCGCTGGCCCAACACCGGTGACGTGCTCGCGGGACGCTTCGAGCTGGTGCGCCCCCTCGGCGAGGGCCGCTCCGGCATCGTGTACGAAGCGCGCGACCGCCAACAGGCGCACCACGTCGCGCTCAAGGTGCTGCGCCACCACGCCGCGGACGATGTCTACAGGCTCAAGCGCGAGTACCGCACGCTGCAGGAGATCGCGCACCCGAACATCGTGCAGATCCAGGGCCTGTACCTCGACGACTCGGTCGCGTTCCTGGCCATGGAGCTGCTGTCGGGTCCGCCGTTCATGGTGCTGGCCGCGAGCTCACCCAACGTCGACGGGCTGCTGGTGCAGGTCGCGCGCGGCCTCGCCACGCTGCACGCACGCGGGCTCACCCACCGCGACGTCAAGCCGTCCAACATCCGCGTCGCGGGGGATGGACGCGTGGTGTTGCTCGACTTCGGCCTGGTGGTCGACGGCGACTCGCACACCGTGATCGCGGGAACGCCACCGTACATGGCGCCCGAGGTGCTGGAGGGCAAGGTCACGCCGGCCGCGGACATGTATTCGTTCGGCGTCATCCTGCACGAGCTGATCACCGGTGGGCTGCCCGGCCAGCGTGCGCTGCGCGACGCGGGCAAGTTCGCGCCGTGGTTGATCGAGCTGTGCGAGAGGCTGCTCGCGCCATCGCCCGAGGCGCGACCCAGCGCGGACGAGCTGCTGCGCGCGCTGGAGACGCAGACGGCGCTCGACACCACGCTCTCGCGCGCCAACAGCGGCACGGTGCAGACGCGTCCGTTCGTGGGCCGCGAGCCGGAGCTGGAGACGTTGCTCGCGTGCGCCGCGCGCGCGGCCAGCAGCGGTCGCCTGCACACCGTGTTGGTGCACGGACCGAGCGGCATCGGCAAGACCACGCTGGTGGAGCAGCTGCTGCGCAAGCTGCCCGCGGAGAGCCTCACGCTGATGGGCCGCTGCCGCGAGGCCGAGGCGATCCCCTACCCCGCGCTCGACGGCGCGATCGATGCGCTCAGCGAGCACCTGCTGCGCCTGCCACCGCTGGTGTTGCGCTATCTCTTGCCGCGCGAGGTCGCCGCGCTGCCGCTGCTGTTCCCGGTCTTGCGGCGCGTCGACGCGCTGGCGGACAGCACCCCGCACGGCACGCTGCCCGTCGACCCACTGGAGGTGCGCACGCGCGCCTTTCGCGCCTTCAAGGAGCTCCTGCGCCGGCTCGCGGACAAGCACCCGCTGGTGCTCGTGATCGACGACGTGCAGTGGATCGATCCGGACAGCGCGGCCCTGCTGACGTACTGCTTCAGCGAGCCGGAGCCGCCGCCCGCCACGCTGCTGTTCGCGCTTCGCGACGGCGAAGGCGCGCACGCCGAGTTCGGCCGCTTCGCTGCCACGCTCGCCGCCGAGCCGCGGGCCGTGGCGCTGGGGCCGCTCTCCGAGACCGCCTCGCACCAGCTCGCGCGCTCGCTGTGGCCGGGCGATCAGGCCAGCGAGCAGACCCTCGAGCGCGTGACCATGCAGAGCGGCGGCCACCCGTTCTTGCTCACGATGCTGCTGGAGCGCCCGCAGGGGCAGCGCGGCGAGGCCACGCTCGAAGAGGCACTGCTCGAGCACGTGAGTCGGCTGCCGGAGGCGTCGCGGCGCATGCTGGAGCTGGTGGCGGTGTGCCAGCGCCCGCTGCCGCGCGCGCTGTTCCTGTCTCTGTTCGACCGCGACGGTCCCGCGACCTTGCATGCCTTGCGTCGCGAGCGCCTGCTGCAGCGGCAGGAGGCGCGCTCGACCACGCTGCTCGACGTCTACCATGCACGCGTGCGCGAGGCGGTGGTGGCGGCGCTGGGGCCGGAGCGCAAGCGCGCCCACCATGCGGCGCTCGCAAGCGCGCTGGCGAGCACGGACGACTACGCCGAGGCGTACGTCGAGCACCTCGAGGCCGCGGGGGAGATCGAGCGTGCGGCCGAGGCCGCCGTGCATGCGGCGCGCGCGGCGGACGACATCCTGGCCTTCGAGCGCGCCGCTTCGCTCTACGCGACCGCGCGTCAGCTGCGACCCGCGGGCGCGGTCGAGCTGCTGGAGCACGAGGCGACCGCCTTGCGCAACGCTGGCCGCTTGCAGCGTGCGGGCCAGCGCCTGGAAGAAGCCGCGCGCCTGTCCGGGCAGCCACGCCTGTTGCTGGAGGCGGGACGCCACCTGTTGCTCGCGGGCGACCTCGACGGGGGTCTGCTCGCTTTGGCGCCGCTGCTGTCGGAGCATGGCATCCAGCTGCCGGGAGGCCTCGACGAGATCCTCGCACGTGGTGGGCACGAGCTGGAGCTGCTGACCACGCGGGGACTGACGCCAGCGCCAGGTTCGGCGGACGAGCGCACGCTGCAGCGCTGCGACCTCCTGCTGACGCTCGCGCACGCGCTGGCGCACTGCGACATCCGCGGCATTCCGTTCGCGTTCGAGGCACTGCGCGCCGCGCTCGACCTCGACGACACGCGCCAGCTGCAGCGCGCGCTGGCCGTGTTCGTGATCAGCACCGCCGCGCACATGCACACGGTGCTGATCGAGCCCGCGCTCGCGCTGTGCGCACGGCTGACGCCAGGCCTCGGTGCCTACGCGCAGGCGATGCAGCACGCGGCGGAGGCGGAGCACGCGCACTTCACCGGGCAGTTCCTGAGCGCGGAGAGCTCGTTCGAGCGCGCCGAGCGGCTGCTGGTGGAGTCCTGCGTGGGCGCCACGCGAGAGCTGGCCACCGTGCGCAACGGCTCGGTGTTCATGCAGTTCGCGCACAAGGGCGACTTCGCCTCGCGCGTGACGCAGACGGTGGAGTGGCTGCACGACGCCGAGGCGCGCGAGGACGTCTTCCACACCTCGATGCTGCGCATGTCGCACGCGATCGTGTGGGTGGCGCACGACGAGCCCGACAAGGCGCGCCGCGAGCTGGTGCGCGCGGAGTCCGACTGGTCGGGCGCGGACGGTCTGTTCGAGGTGGCGGCGGTGCTCTACCACGACATCGTCGACCGCTACGCCGGCCGCGACGACGCGCACCTGTATCCCTGCCAGGGCCGCCAGCAGGTGCTGGAGGGCCCCGCCGTGAACACGTCGTTCCTGGGCGGCTACATCGAGCTGCACCGCGCGTGGGGCAGCCTGCGCGCGCTCGCACGCGGGCAGCGTGGCCACGGCGAGCAGGCGATGGCCGAGCGCGCGATCGCCAAGCTGGGCAGCCTCGGCGAGGGCATCTGGGACGCCGTGTACCTCGCGTTCGAGGCCAACCTGCTGTGCCTGCGGCGCGAGCTCCCCGCCGCCCTGTCCGCGCTGGAGCGCAGCGAGCACGCCTTCCGCCGCGCCAACATGCTCTGCCTCGCCGCCAGCGCCCGCCACCGCCGCGGCGAACTCTCCAGCGGCAGCTTCCGCAGCGAGATCATGCGCAGCGCCGACGCCGAGCTACGCGCCCTCGGCGTGGTGCAGCCCCTCAAGTGGTGCCGCGCGTACTTCTCGCCCTTCCCGGCCGAGCAGGCGCGCGACATGACCCTGGACTGACTACTGAATGCGCAGCTGGATACCGATCGCCTCGCGCAGGCGGAAGTACTCCTGCGAGACGCTGAACAGGATCAGCTCCTTGACCTTCTCGTTGGGCGAGAGGTCATCGGGGCCCGCGCTCTCCAGCTGACCGAGCATCGAGATCGCGCTCTCCAGGTCGTTGCTGACCAGGAAGCCCGCGCGGCAAGCGGTGAGTTCGACCGTCTGGATCCAGCGCTTGATGTCGGTGCGCATGCCGCGCTTCGCGAAGATCTTGCAAGCCTTCGCGACCTCCTCGGCCTGCTGCGGCTGCATCTTGCTGCGCAGCTGCGCCCAGACCTTCTCGGCCTCGGCGTTGCCCTCGCCGACCGAGCGCATGGCCACGATCAGCGCCTCACGCAGCTCCTGCGCGCTGGGCAACATCTTGCGGATGTAGTGCTCGGCGCGGTGGTACGCGAGATGGTGCGCGGTCACGAACTGCAGGTCCTTGGGCTTGTAGCCGCGCAGCAGCAGCATGCCGCAGTCGGTGGCCGGCTGCGCGGACAGGATGGTCTTGAGTCCGTGCGGCTGGTCGCCACGCAGGAACAGGCGCGGCCGCACGTCCGGCGACAGCACCTGCATGGACAGCGCGAACGCCTGCGCGATCGACGCCGTCTCCTTGGAGAAGTCCACCGGCTTGAGCTTGGCGAGGCCCGCCAGCTTGTCGGTCACGCCGCCGTAACGGCTCTCGAACAGCGGTCCGCACAGCGAACGGAACACCATCGAGACCTCCCGGTCTTGATCGGGATGGTAGAGGTCGGTCAGCCAGTTGGCGGGCGTCAGGCGGTTGTTCGGGTTGCCGGACGCGACCTTGTACTGC
>JBEVNG010000051.1:0-12155 GCA_040508235.1 Polyangiales bacterium
TCGGCTGCTGCACCGTCGTGCGCGGCGCCCCCGCGGGCGCGCGCGTCTTTCTCGGCGCGCCGACCGTGTGCTCCTTCTGCGGCGCCTTCGCCTGCGGCGTGGCACGCGGCGCGGCGTAGGCGGGCGTGCTCGACGCCAGGCAGATTATCAGCGTCAGGGCGCGCTTCATCGCGGCCCCTCGTCCGGCCAGTCCTCGCCCTCGAACGGCCAGTACTCCTCGTCGTCGCGCAGGTACACCGGCGTGCGCTTTCGGCTGATCAGCTCGGGCGGGAAGCGACCGGCGGTGAGGCTCTCGACCTCCAGCTCCAGCTTGCGCTTCTTGCCCATCACCGCGTCGATGCGCCCGATGCGCGCGCGCCGCAGCTCGGCCTCCACCCGCGCCTTGAGCCGCTGCAGCGCCGCACGCTGGGTCTCCAGCAACGCGTCTTCCAGCTGCTCACGCAACGCCAGCGCACGGTCGCGCGCAGACGCTACATATGCGCGCTCCTGATCCACACGCTCGCCCAGCTCGATGCCACTTGGCGGCGGTGCCTCCACGCTCTCCTTGCGCTCCTGCTTGCGCGCCTCCGCCTCGACCCGATCGACGTCGCGCGCCAGCTTGCGCTGCACCTCCTGCAGCTCCGCCAGCTCCTTGGCATCCGCGCCGCGCAGGCCGCGCAGCTCGTCCGCGAACGCGACCAGGGCCTCGCTCAGCTCGCGTGCGCGCTCGCGTGTGGACACGGAGCGCGGCTCGTCGTTGCGCTCGCGTGGCAGCTCCTTGCCGCGCACGCGCGCCGCCAGCGCGAGCAACTCGCCATCCAGCTGCCCGCCACGCGCCAGCTCCGCATCGAGCAGGTCCAGCTTGTGCTGCGCGCGCTCCACACCGGGATCGCGCACCAACAGGCCGCGCAGCAACGCGTCGTGCTTGCTCGCCTGCGCCGGCAAGCCCGCGCTCTGCTCGGCAAACAGGCTGCGCAGGCGACCGGGGCTCTCCAGCGTGGCGTCGAGCTCGCGCAGCACGCCCCCGAACGTCAGCTCGAACTCGGTCAGCTCGCGCTCGGCGCGCTCGAAGTCGAAGCTCGCCAGGTGCAGGTAGCCGCGCAGTACCCGCGCCTCGGCGGTGTAGGGTGAGTGCGGGTAGCGCGCCTGCAGCTGCGCCAGCGTGTCGATCGCCAGCTCGGGCCGGCCGCGCTCGTAGCTCGCGTACGCCGACTCGAACAGCGCCTCGGGCAGCCACGGCGAGTCGTTGCTGATGCCAAAGTAGAAGTCGCTGGCGCGCTTGCTCTGGCCGCGCTCGTGGGCGACGCGCGCGCGGCCGAGCAGCGCCAGATCGACGCTGTCGTCGAGCTGCGTGCTCGCATAGAGCGTGCGCGACGTGTGCGTGCGTGCGGCCGCGAAGCGCGCGTCGGCCTCGTCCCAGCGCCTGGCGTCGGCGGCCTGCGTGCCGAGCACGTACAGCGCGCGCACGTGGAAGCGGCTCACCTTGTCGACGCCCGCCAGCTCGCGCGTGGCCGCCGGCACGTCTCCGGCTTCCCGCGCGGCGAGCGCACGCAGGTAGTGCAGCTCGCTCTGCGCATCGCGCGGCAAGTCCTTGGTGGGCAGCTTCTGCGCCGAGGTCGCGTAGTCGCCACGCGCCAGCGCGAGGTCGACGGCGCGCCGGAAGGCCGGACCAAACGTGGCGCTCTCGGGCCCCCGCGCGAGCAAGCGGTCGACGCTGCGCTGCGCGCTCTCCCAGGCGCCGAGATCGAGCAGCAGCGAGGCGAGCATCAGCTCCGCGGCCGCGTACTGGTCGAGCCCCTCGAAGGCGCGGAAGCGCGGCCCCTCGATCGCCTCCAGCAGCATCATCGCGGCCTCGTCCTGGCGCCCCGCCAGCTCACGCTGGTAAGCCTGCTCCAGCACTTCTTGCAGCTCTTCCACGCGCGTAGCCGGCGCGGGCGCGAGCTTCTTCTTCTCCAGCAGCGCCAGGTGCTGCGCGAGCAGCTCGGACGGAGACACCTTCACCACCACCGGCGCGATCGTCACCACGGGCTTGGCGACCTCGATCGGCGCAGGCTCCGGCTCGACGACTGCCGCCGGCACCTCTTCGACGTCCGTCGGCTCTGGCTCTGGCGCCTGCACGACCGGCTTCCTGGTCTTCTTTTTCTTCAGGTGCTTGGCCGGCCGCTCCGGCTGCGCGTGCGCATGCACGGCCACGCCGCCGAGCGCGAGCCAGCACACCAGGGCGACCCGACCGAGGCGCGACATCAGTCCTTGGCCTTCTCCGAGCGCACGCGCACCGTCGTGTGCACCTCGTAGCTCCCGTCGTCTCCGTCGGCGGCTTCCTCCGCCATGTCCGAGTCGTCGCGCAGCACCAGCTCCACCGCCGTACGCCGGTCCTTCTTGAGCTCGATGCGAAACGTCTCGCGGCGCGTGTAGCCGAAGCTGGCGTTCTCCTTGGCGGCCTCGCTCAGCTCCACGCTCAGCTCGTGCATGCCGGGCGCCACGTAGCCCGTGAACAGCGTGGCGCGGTCGCGCGCGAGCGCGCTGCCGTCCGAGTCATGCACCGGCGTGCCGTCGAGCCGCAACGTCACGTGTGACAGCCGCTGTGCATCCGCGCGCCGGACCACCTCCACCGCCAGTTGGCTGCGGAACAGCGACTTCGCGAGCACGCCCGCGCGCGCCCGCGCCTGCACCAGCTCGTCCATCGACTGCGCGAGCTGCCCATCCAAGTCCTTGGCGGGATCCTCCGCATGCGCGCGCGCCAGCGCGATCACCAGTGCACACGCTGTCGGTCCGACGATCTGTCTCCACATACGGCCTCCGATCACTCAGGGATGGAAGGGCAAGAACACCGACGCACCGAGCGTGGTGAGCAAGTTGTTGACGATGCGCGACTCGCCGAGCAGCTCCTGGTTCAGGATCTGGTCGCGCACGTCGAGCCGCACCGCGAACCAGCTGGTCGGATAGAACTTGAGCCCCACGCCACCGCTGAAGGTCAGCGTGCGCGCGGCGCTGTTGTCGGTGATGCCGCCGCCGAGCGCGAGGTAGAAGTCGAAGCGCGACACGCGTGCGTGAAACCAGCGCAGCTTGCCGTAGGCGAGGTTCCACAGCAGGTGCCCGCCGTAGACGAACACGCGCGCATCCTCGCGGATCAGGTCGGTCGCGAAGCGCCGCTCGACGATGCGCACCAGCTCGGCGCGCTGCCGCGTGTACCCGAAGTAGCCCTCCAGCGCGAGGTCTTCACTGATGTGGAACGTGTACGAGCCGCCGACCAGGTACGAGGACGACGTGAGGTCCGCCGTGTAGCCGCCGCCCCACGCGCTCAGCTCGTGGCGTAGCGCCTTCTGGAACACTCGCTCCTGCACGCCGCGGTACGTTCGTCGCGCGTTCAGCTCGTCGCGGATCGCCTCGTCGACGAACTCACCCCTGGGCGGCTCGCTCGCTGGAGGAGGCGCGCCGCGCGTCTCCTGAGCGCTCGCCACGCTCGTCATCAGCAGCGCGCACAGGGCGAACGCCAGCTTGCGGGCCCCCCGGCCGGCTTCGTGCATGTTCGCTACGATAGCCGACCGGCAGCACCGACGGCTCGGCAAATCTCAGCAGAGATAGCGCTCGCCGGTATCGCACAGCATGGTGACGACACGCTGATCCGCGCGCATGGTCTTGGCCAGCTCGATCGCGGCGTACACGTTCGCACCCGAGGACAGACCCACCAGCAGCCCCTCTTCGTGCGCAAGCCGGCGTGCGGTGCGGTCGGCCGCCACGTCGCTCACCGGCATCACCTGATCGATCAGCGCGCGGTCGAGCACCTTGGGCACGAAGCCCGCGCCGAGCCCGGGAATGCCGTGCAGTCCGGGCTTGCCGCCGCCGAGCACCGCGCTGGAGCGAGGCTCCACCGCGACCCCGATCAGGTTCCCGTTCTGGGCCTTGAGCGCACGCGTGACGCCGGTGAAGGTGCCGCCCGTGCCGATGCCCGCCACGAACGCGTCCACGTGGCCACCGGTGTCGGTCCAGATCTCGTGCGCCGTGGCCGCGTGGGCCGCCGGGTTGAACGGGTTGTCGAACTGGCGGGGCATGAAGCTGTTTGGGGTCTCCTTGGCGATCGACTCCGCCTTGGAGACGGCCCCCGCCATGCCCTGCTCGGCCGGCGTCAGCACCAGCTCCGCGCCGTACGACGAGAGCAACAAGCGCCGCGTGACGCTGGCGTCCTCCGGCATCACCAGCACGCAGCGCAGCCCGCGTGCGGCCGACAGCATGGCCAGGCTGATGCCGGTGTTGCCGCTGGTCGCCTCGATGATGGTCGCGCCCGCGCTGAGCACGCCGGACGCGAACGCGGCCCGCACCATCTCGCGCGCGGGCCGGTCCTTGACGCTGCCGCCCGGGTTGCGGCTCTCCAGCTTGCCGCAGACCTCGGCTCCCCCGGGCGGGCTCAGCTTCTTCAGCCGCACCAGCGGCGTCCTGCCGATCAACTCGAATACACCGTCATAGATCGGCAAAGACGCCCTCCTTGTCGCGGGGCTTCGCGCCGCACCGGGAGGTCACGCGACCACCCCGCCCAACCGGCGGAGCCGGTCGGGTCCCACCCTACCGCGGGCTCGCTCCGCTCGCTTACTCTTCGGGCGCTTCCCTGGCCCGCTGCTCGCGCGCGTCATCCGCCCGGCGACGCTTCTCGTCGCGCGCATCGTAAGCGCGAATGATGCGCTGGACGAGCGGGTGACGCACGACGTCCATGTCGCTGAACTTGCACATCGCGATGCCCTCGACCCCGTCGAGCAGGTTCATCGCGTCGCGCAGGCCGCTCCGGCGACCGTCCGGCAAGTCCACCTGGGTGACGTCGCCGGTGATGATCGCCTTGGAGTCGTAGCCGAGCCGGGTGAGGAACATCTTCATCTGGTCGGCGGTGGTGTTCTGCGCTTCGTCGAGGATCACGAAGCTGTTGTTCAAGGTGCGGCCGCGCATGAACGCGAGCGGCGCCACCTCGATGGTCCCGCGCTGCAGCAGGTCCTGCGCGCGCTCCATGTCGATCATGTCGTGGAGCGCGTCGTAGAGCGGGCGCAGGTAGGGGTTCACCTTCTCCGCCAGGTCACCGGGCAAGAAGCCGAGCTTCTCGCCGGCCTCGACCGCCGGACGAGTGAGGATGATGCGCTTGTACTTGCGCGAGAGCAGCGCCGAGACCGCCGCCGCCATCGCGAGGTAGGTCTTGCCGGTGCCCGCCGGGCCGATGCCGAACACGATGTCGTGCTCGCGCATCGCCTGCACGTACTGCTGCTGCGCGACGCTCTTGGGCTGCACGCCCTTCTTGCCCGTGCCCACCTGCAGCACGTCGTCGAGCATGCCGGCCAGCTTCACGTCCGGATGCTTGCGCAGCGTCTCGATGCTGCGCTCGACTTCACGCTGTCCAAGGTGCGAGCCCCGCCGTACCAGCTCGAGCAACTCGCTCAGGGTACGTTCTGCCAGGGCTACGGAGGGGGGCGTCCCAACCAGTCGAATCGTGTTTCCTCTGAGTCCCACTCCAACGTCGAAGGCCCGCTCGAGCGGCTTCAAGTTCTGACCGTTCGGACCGGTCAGCGCGATCAGGAGGCTGCTATCTGGCACCTCAATCTCGGTGGAAATGCGCATGGGAGTTCGGGTGGCTTCCGACTCGGCTGTTGGCATGTAGCTCCTGGGTGAGAGTCGTCTCCGTACCTTCGTGCAAGCTACCACGCGCGCGCGTCCGTTCCGCTGCAATGCGGTGAACCCGGTGGGCGAGCCTGCTGTTCGACCTCACCGCGAGCCGCCGACCGTGTCCCGGCTCGCGACCGAAATACGTTAGATCTCGCGCGTTGCACCCAAAAGCGAAGGGCCGGAAAAGGCGGCGAAATGCCCCCCTCCGGCCCCTCGATCCCAGATCGTTGGCTCAGCGAGTCATCCGATTGTCACGCCGATCGCCTTCCGGAGCGCCGCGTAGCCGGGCGAGACCGCGTACTGGTAGAGCGCCTTGAGGCGATCACGCTCGCTGGCGTAGCTGCTCTCCTGCGGGCTCGCGCGCACCACGGCGACCGCGGCGTCGAGGCTGTTGGCGAGCACGAAGCCGAGTCGGTCCGCGGCCAGGTCGACCGCCAGCGCCCAGCGCTTCATGTCGAGCTCCGGCTGATCGCGCAGCAGCTGCTCGACCATGCTGGTGAGCGCCTGCTGCTGCGGCGGGTGCAGCGTGCGCGAGATGGCTGCCACGTTGCGCTCCACCTGCTCGCGCTGCGCGTCCGGCACCGGGAAGCGGGGGTTGGCCAGCCGGATGGCGGCCAGCAGCCAGCCACGCAGGCCGCTGCCCGTGGGCACCAGCTGACGCAGGTAGTGGCCGGGCCGGAAGAAGCTCAGCTGACGACCGGCGATGAACGCCAGCGCCTGATCCGGGGCGGTGCGGAGCGCACCCTGGCCGAGCCCAATCGCGGGCGGGTTGGTGAACAGGAACGAGACGCCACCCGGGTCGCGCTGGCGGTAGAACACCGGCGGCAGCGGCACCAGGCTGACGCCCGACGCGTAGTGCAGCATGCCCGCGATGATGGTGTCGGTCTGCTCGCAGTCGATCGGCTGATCGCGCTGCACGCCGAACGCCTCCGGCTCCTGGCCGAGGTCCGCCACGGCGGCGGGCTGCAGCAGCGCGAGCAGGCTGGTCAGCGCCTGGTCCTGCTCCGGCAGCAGCAGGTGCTCCTGCCACAGGTCCTCGGTGATGCACTCGCGCGCGGTCGCCGGCGCCTGCACGCGGTGGCGCTTGAAGAACTGCTCTTCCTCCGGCTCCGCCATGTTCAGGCTGCGCAGCGCCTGGCACACCAGCCACGCCTCGTCCGGGCGCTGCAGCTGCGTGTACAGCTTGCGCAGCGCGCGGTACGACTCGACGCGGTACGGGTTGCCCTGCAGCAGGCTGTCGTGCGCGGCGATCGCGCGGTCCGCGAAGCGCGACGGCGCGCGGCTGTACAGCTCGACCAGCATCTCCGTGCGCGCGCGGTTGTCGGGCGCGAGCTCGTTGGCGGTCTCGTAGGCTTCGACCGCCGGGTCGATGCGGTGAAGCTTGTCGAGGTAGATCGAGCCGAGCGTGTCCCACAGCTCCGCGCGCTGCTCGTCGTCGAGCTCCTCGCGGCGGCGCTCGATCTGACCGCGGTACGCGCTGGCCAGCCGATCCCACGCGCCCGCCTTGCTCAGGCACTCGACCAGCCCGCGGAACGCCGCCTCCAGCGTGGAGTCGAAGCCCAGCGCGCTGTCGTAGTACTCGATGGCCTCGTCCAGCTCGCCCAGCTCCTTGTGCGCGATGCCGGCCGCCGTGTAGAGGTACTTGCCGCACAGGCGCGGGTCGTCGACCACGCGCGCCATGCGCACCAGCACCTCGACCAGCTTCGACCAGTCCTTGCTGCCCGAGTACACAGACATCAGCTTGCTGAGCAGGTTGCGGTCGTCGGCGTTGAGCTCGAGCGCGGACACGAAGCGGCGCGCGGCCTGCTCGCGATCCTTGAGCTGCAGCGCCGCGTCGCCCGCGCGCACCAGCAGGTCGAAGCGCTTGTCGTCCTTCTCCTCCAGCTCGAGCTCGCGGTCGAGCGTGCGCAGCACACCCTCCCAGTTGCCCTGCTTCTCCTGCACCTTGCCGAGCGCCGACAGCGGCTCGCGCGCCGACGGCAGCAGCTCGCTGGCCGCCGCGTAGGCCGCGGTCGCGCCCGGCAGCTCATCGAGCGCCTCGCGCACCTTGCCGAGCTTGAGCAGCAGCGCGCTGCGCTCGTCCGTGGCCAGGCTGGAGCCACCGTCGTCGAGCAGCGTCGAGAACAGCTCGGCGGCCTCGGCGTGCTTGCCGCTGGTCTCCGCCAGCTCCGCCAGCCGCACGGCCAGCGCCCGGTCGTCCGGGAACATCTTGCGCGCGGTGGTGTACGCGAGCTCCGCGCGGTCGAGCTCGCCGAGCTCGCGATACGCGTCGCCGAGGCCGGTCAGCAGCGACAGCGCGGTCTCGCGCGGCAGCTCCTCGCCGTGCTCCAAGAGCGGCTGCAGGCGCTGCACCGCGTCCTCCCAGCGCTTCTCCGCCAGCGCCAGCTGACCGAGGCCGACCGCCGCGGTGCGGTTGTCGGGGTCGAGCTCCAGCGCTTGCTCGTAGGCCGACTCCGCAGCCGCCTTGTCCTTGAGCTTCTCCAGCCGCAGCTTGCCGAGCGCGCTCAGCTTGGCGGCCTTCTCGACGTCGTCCGCCGCGAGCTCCGCCTGACGGCGCAGCAGGTCCGCCTGGCCGCGCAGATCGCCGCGCTTCTCGTACAGCCGCCCCAGCGCCGCGATGGCTCCGGCATGCGCCGGCTGCACGTCGAGCGTGAGCTTGTAGCGCTCGATGGCGCCCTCGAGATCCTCGTTGGACTCCAGCAGCAGCGCCGCGCGCGTCCACAGGTCCGCCTTGCGCAGCGGATCCTGTTCGCTGTCCGCCAGCAGCTCCAGCGCGTCGAGCGCCGCCACGCTGTCGCCCGAATGTGCGCGGATGCGCGCGGTCAGGCCCAGCGCCTCCGGGTGCGTGGGCTCCACGGCCAGGATGCGCTCGCACATGAACGCCGCGCGATCCGGCGAGCCCAGGTCCGCCATCAACACGCGCGCCGCGTGCATCAGCAGCTCGACCCGGCGCGCCTTGTCGTCGACGCCCTTGGCATGACGATCGAACGTCTGCGCCAGCTCCTCGAAGCGATGCAGCGTGCGGTACACGCGCTCCAGCGCGACGTTGGCGCCTTCGTGCGCCGGCGCCAGCTCGATGATCTGCTCGTACTGCTCGGCCGCGCGCGACGGATCGCTCAGCTGCTGCTCGTGCAGCGCGCCGATCTGCTCGAACAGCGCGATGCGCTGCTGAGGCGTGGTCGCGAACGAGCGCTCGCGCTCCAGCGTCTCCAGCAGCTCCGTGAAGTTGCCCTTCTTCTCGTGCAGCCGGGCCAGGCCCTTGTAGGCGGCGACGTGCTTGTCGTCGGCGGCGAGCGCGTCCTTGAACAGCGTGATCGCCTTGTCGTCGCCCTCGTCGTCGCCCTCGTGCAGCTCCGCCAGCTCGCCCAGCGCCTGCGCTCGCGCGCTGCCGCGCAGCTCCTTGGCCTTGAGCTCCAGCAGCTCGATCACGCTGTCGAGCTTGCCCTGCTCGATGTAGATCTCCTCCAGCGCCGCCATCGCGGTGGGGTGCGTGGGATCCTCGGCCAGCACCTGCGCGAACGTGCGCTCCGCCAGCTCGACGTCCTGCAGCTGCTGGTGCGCGATCGAGGCCGCCTCGGCCTTGAGCTCGCGCGCGCGGCTCGGGTTGGTGGACGCGTCCGCGCGCGCCAGCAGGTGCGGCACCAGCTCGCTCCAGGCCTCGGCCTCGCGGTAGATGCGGCCGAGCGCGTCGAGCGCCGGCTCGTGCGCCGGGTCGAGCCGCAGCGCCTCGGTCAGCAACGGCAGCGCGGCGTCCGGACGCTGCAGCTTGTTGGCGTACCAGTCGGCGCTGATCACGTTCAGCGCGGTGGTGTGCGCGGGCCGCTCGTCAGGGTCGACGACCGCGTCGCGCAGCACGGCGATCACTTCTTCGTACGACTCGTCGCCGCTGGCGATGCGCTCGACGGCCTTCTTGGAGCGCTCGTCGCTGGGCTCCTCCGCCAGCGCCTGCGCCCACGCGACCAGCGCGTTGTCGGGCTGCGCCAGCGCGTCTTCGTAGAGCGAGGCGACCTCGCGCAGGATCTTCGCGCGCTGCTCGCCCGCGCTTTCGTTGGAGAGCCGGTCGAGCAGCTGGTTGATCAGCGACTCGTGCTCGCCGCTCTCGCGGTACAGCTCCTCCAGCGCGTTGAGCGCCTGCGCGTCCGCCGGGTCGAGGTCGAGCACGGAGCGGTACATGCGCTCGGCCTCGTCCCCCTCGTTCAGCTCCTCGGCCAGGATGCGCGCGCAGCGGAACAGCAGCTGCTTCTTGACGTCGATCTCTTCGGCCTGCGCGGCCGCGTCGCCGAACGCCTCGATCGCCTCGCGCCACTCGCCCGCCGGCGCGACCAGCGCCTCCAGCTCGCTCGCGAGCGTGGGGTTCTGCGGCTCCTCCTGCAGCGCGCCGATGGCACGCACCAGATCGACCTGCGACAGCGTGGCGGCGGGCGGCACGCTGGTGCGCGCGAGCGCCTCCAACGCGTCCGCGAACTCGCTCGCGCTGGTGTAGCGATCCTTGGGATCCTTGCTCAGCGCCTTGAGCAGCACCTCGTCGACCTCGGGCGTGAGCCAGCCCTTGGGCGCACGCTCGGACGGCGGCTCCGCTTCCTCGAACAGGTGACCGAGCACCTGCTCGATGGGCGTGGAGGCCTCGAAGGGTGGGGTGCCCGTGAGCGCGCGATAGAGGATCGCCGCGACCCCGTACACTTCGCTGACCGCGCTCGGGGCCTGGCCACGCGTGACCTCGGGCGCGAGCGTGGCGGTGTCACCCACCAGGCGCAGCACGCCCTTGGGCGCGTCGTCGTTGTTCTCCAGCAGGCGCGCCGTGGCGAGCTCGCCGAGCACGCCGTACGGAGGCGTGCGCTCGCCGCGCGGACCCTCGGGCTTCACCAGCAACACGTGATCGGCGCTGATGTAGCCGTGCAGCAGGTTGCGCTCGTGCAGCGCGCTCAGGCCGCGCAGCAGCGTGCGCGCGATCGCGCGAACTTCCCCCAGTGGCAGCGGACCGTTGGCCAGGCGCGCCGACAGCTTCTGGCCATGGATCGCTTCCTGCGCGATGAACACGCGGCCATCGGGCAGCGTGCCCGCCTCGTAGATGCCGACCAGGCCGGTGTCGCGCACGTCCTTGAGCGCGCGTGCCGCGGTGAGCATGCGCCAGGCCGCGATGCGGTCGCGCGTGATGCCGCGGTGGAACACGCGCAGGTGCGCGCGCTCGGTGTGTCCGTTGGAGGGCGCGGGGCGCTCGGCCAAGTAGATGGCGGCGAGTGGTCCGGTCTCCAGGGCCTTGAGGATCCGGAAGCTGCGGACCTCGCTGCCGACCGCGAGCTCGTCCTGCGGACGCACCAGCTCCAGCGGTTCTTCCTGCTCGCCCGCCGAGAGGCGGATGGCTTCAGCCAGGACGATCAAGCCGTCGTGAGACTCGCAATGGCGGACCAGTGCGCGCGCGAACGTACCCTTGGCGCTCGTTCCGCCGACTTCCGACGGCTCGACCCCAAGTAATTCGCTGCTCAGGGCCATCATGCCTTCGAGCTCGAACAGACGTTCGAGCTGACCCTGCAAGAACTCACCAGCACTCATGGGAAACCTCTAGCCAAGCGCAGCCAAGTCAACTGAATCGCCGTGCGCGCGAGTCCTACCCACGCGGACGGAGACCTACCTATAGCGCTGCGCATCTTATACACACGCCCGGAGCGGGGGGGAATGCTCCACGGCGCTCGTCAAGTTTACCGCCAACCGGCGAATGACCGTTTTTCCACGCCTGAACGGTCTTTGCCACCCTGGCGGATGGACGCCGGCTCACACCTGAAGGTGTTCGGCTGCCTCAGCCCTGACCGACGGCGGTCGGCGGAGCCGTGAGCGGGGGATTTCGAGTCATACGCAGGTACATCTGCGCGCTGCGGCTCTGCGGATCGATCTCCAGCGCGCGCTGCCAGCAGCGCTGGGCCGCCATCGCATCACCCAGCGAGAAGCGCACCACCCCGAGCGCGATCTGCGCTGGCACGTAGAGCGGCTTCACCTTCAGCGCCTCCTCGAGCTCGTACGCGGCGGCCTCGAGATCGCCCGCCTCGCGATAGAGGTTGGCCAGGCGCAAGCGCAGGTCCGCGAAGTGCGGGCAAAGCAGGACGGCCTTGCGCAGCTCGTGCATCGCCTCGCTGACCATGCCCGCGTCCATGTACGCCTGCGACACGTCCGCGTGCAGGTTGGCGATCTTGCCCTTCACGTACGGCGTCACGCCGCCGACGCAGCGTGCTCCCTGCGCGAGCGTGTTGCGGTAGATGCGCTTGGCGTCTTCGTAGCGACCGAGGTCGTTGTAGCTGACCGCCAGGTTCAGCGCGGCCTCGGTGTACGCCGGGTTGATCGACAGCGCTTCCTCGAACGCGGCCTGCGCTTCCTCGAAGCGCCCGCGGTCGTGGTGGATCACGCCCATCATGTTGAACACGTCGGCGGCGGACACGTTGCGCTCGAGGACCTGACGGAAGTAGTGCTCGGCCTTGTCGAACTCACCACGCGTGTAGTGCTCCCGACCCAGGGTCAACAGCTGCTTCGTCCGGTCGTCCATGCCG
>JBEVNG010000064.1:0-15443 GCA_040508235.1 Polyangiales bacterium
CGAACCTCGCGGAGGGGGGGGCCCCGGCGCGGCTTAGCCGCGACGGATGGGGAGGGCGCGTGCCCTCCCTGAAATGACGGCCGACTTGACAGAGTACGGCCCGGCTTCTAATAAACGCCCCCCAACGACCAGGGCGGCGGCGCGTTCGCCGCTTTGGTGGCGCCGGTGGTATCCCACTCCCGGCCGCGCACAGGTAGGACACCGTCATGCCGAAGATGAAGACGAACAGCAGCGCGAAGAAGCGCTTCAAGGTCACGGGCAGCGGCCGCGTCAAGCGCGGGTCTGCCGGCTTGAGCCACATGATGATCGGCAAGAGCGCCAATCGTCGTCGCAAGCTCCGCAAGCACGAGATGGTCGACGACGCGGACGCGAAGCGCATCAAGCGCCTCCTCCCCTACGCCTGATCTCTCCCTAGCCCCAGACCTTCGAAGGATTCAAACGTATGCCGCGCGCAAAAAGAGGCTTCAAGGCCCGTCGTCGTCGTAACCGCATCTTCAAGCACGCCCAGGGCTTCCACCTGTCGCGCGGTCGCCAGTTCGGCGACGCGGTCGAGCAGGTCCGCCACGCCTGGGCCGCTGCCTACCGCAGCCGTCGTCAGCGCCGCCGTGACTACCGCCGCCTCTGGATCGCCCGCATCAACGCCGGCGCGCGCCAGATCGGCTTCAGCTACTCCAAGCTGATCGGCAAGCTGAAGTCCGCGGGCGTCGAGCTGGACCGCAAGGTGCTGGCCGACATCGCGCTCCAGGATCCGGCCGGCTTCAAGGCGATCGCCGAGTCGCTCAAGTGAGCATGCCGGCGTTTTTCGCTCACTGAGCGAGGCGCGCCGAAGATCGTTTCGCCTCGACTGCCAAACAGTCGGGGCTTTTTTCGTTTTAGGGGTCTGGAACATGACCGACATCGTTGGTGAGTGGGAAGTGGTGCTGGAGCGCGTGCGCGCGGCGGCCTCCGCGTTCGGCACGGCGGCTACCGAGCACGAGCTGCGCGAGCAGAACGCGCGCCTGTCCGGCCCGAGTGGGGAGCTGACCGCGCTGATGAAGCGCATGAAGGAAGTGCCCGGCGACAAGAAGCGCGAGCTCGGCCAGCGCAGCAACGCGGTGAAGCAGGAGCTCGAGCGCGCGTTCGCGGATGCGCTCGCGGCGCTGGCGCGCAAGCAGCGGGAAGCCGAGCTCAGCGGCCCGGCCATCGACCCGTCGCTGCCGGGGCGCAACGTCAAGCTCGGGCGCCTGCACCCGATCACGCAGGTCACCTACCGCTTGCTCGACGTGTTCGCGTCGCTCGGCTTCGACGTCGCGGACGGGCCCGAGATCGACCTGCACAAGCACAACTTCGACATGCTCGGCTTCCCGCCCGATCACCCGGCGACCGACATGCAGGACAGCTTCTTCATCGCCAAGGAAGGCAGCAACGAGGTCGACCGCGGCGCGCTGCTGCGCACGCACACCTCGACGATCCAGATTCGCGAGATGCTCAAGCGCAAGCCGCCGCTGGCGGTGGTCGCGCCCGGGGCGGTGTTTCGTCGCGACGACGACGCCACGCACTCGCCGATGTTCTTCCAGATCGAGGGCTTCGTCGTCGACGAGGGCGTGACCTTCGCGCAGCTCAAGGGGGTGTTGACGCGCTTTCTGCGCGCGCTGTTCGGCGAGGAGACGCCGGTGAAGTTCCGGCCCAGCTACTTCCCGTTCGTCGAGCCCGGCGGCGAGATCGACATCTATCGCAATGGTCGATGGATGGAGGTGCTCGGCTGCGGGATGATCCACCCGGTCGTGCTGGAGAACGTCGGCTACGACCCGCAGAAGGTCAGCGGCTTTGCCTTCGGCATGGGCGTCGATCGCATGGCGATGCTGCTCTACGGCATCGACAACATCAAACAGCTCTACGAAAACGACGTCCGCCTGCTGACGCAGTTCTGAGGTTCGGTCATGCGCGCTTCTTATCGATGGCTGAAGGAGTTGTGTCGCTTCGAGGCGGACCCGGGTGAGGTCGCCGATCGACTCACGCTGGCGGGGCTCGAGGTCGAGGGCACCAAGAAGTACGGCGAGCTGCCCGGCGTGGTGATCGCGGAGGTGCGCGGCAAGCGCCCGCATCCGAGCCGCGACAAGCTCACGCTGGTCACCGTCTTCGATGGCAAGGTCGAGGCGGAGGTGGTGTGCGGGGCGCCCAACGTGCCGGAGCCCGGCAAGCTGGTGTTGCTCGCGCAGAACGGCGCCAAGCTGCCCAACGGCATGGTGATCGCCGAGCGCAACCTCGGCGGCGTCGTGTCCAACGGCATGCTGTGCGGCGAGACCGAGCTCGACATCGGCAGCGATGACGACGGCATCGTGGTGCTCGCGGAGCGCCACGAGCTGGGCATGAGCGCAGCGCGCGCGCTGAACCTCGAGGACACGGTGTTCGAGATCGGCCTGACGCCGAACCGCCCGGATTGCCTCGGGCACCTGGGCCTCGCGCGCGAGCTGAGCGCGTTGTTCGGCGCGCCGCTGGTCGAGCCCAAGCTGAGCACGCCCACGCTGAGCCAGGGCACCGTGCCCGCCGGCACGCGTCCGGTGGCGCTGTTTCCGGGCGCGGGCCAGGGCGCGAGCACGCCGGTCGGCCTGACCGTCGCGGACGCCGTGCGTTGCCCCCGTTATGCGGGCGCGGTGATCGAGGGCGTGAGCATCAAGGCGTCGCCGTTCTGGCTGCGCTATCGGCTGCACGTGCTCGGGCTGCGCGCGATCAACAACGTCGTCGACATCACCAACCTCGTGCTGCTGGAGTACGGCTACCCCACGCACGCGTTCGATCTCGAGCGGCTGCGCGGCGCGCGCATCGACGTGCGCACCGCCAAGGCACAGGAGAAGATCGTCACGCTCGACGGCGTGGAGCGTGCGCTGCATGCGGACGATCTGCTGATCTGCGACGGGGAAGGGCCGGTCGCGGTCGCCGGCGTGATGGGCGGCGAGCACAGCGGCGTCTCCTCCAACACGCAGAAGGTGTTCGTGGAGACGGCGTACTTCGATCCGCGTGCGGTGCGCCGCACCTCGCGTCGGCTCGGGCTGCACACGGATGCCTCGCATCGCTTCGAGCGCGGCGTCGATCCGCGCGCGGTGCCGGCGGTGCTCGCGCGCGTGGTGTCGCTGATCGGCGAGCTCGCGGGTGGCAGCACGCCGGCCAACGGCTTCGAGGTCTACCCGCAGGCGTTCACGCCCAAGGAGATCACGCTGCGCGTGGCGGCCATCGAGCGCCTGCTGGGCGCGAAGATCGCGCTCGAGAAGGCGCAGGGCATCCTGACGGCGCTCGGCTGCGACGTCACGCCGAGCGGGCAGTCGCTGAAGGTGCTGGCGCCCACCTGGCGTCCCGACCTCACGCGCGAGGAGGACCTGATCGAGGAGGTCGCGCGCGTGATCGGCTACGACAACCTGCCCACCGAGACGCCGCACGTGATGGCGTCGACCAACGCCACGCCCTACACGCGGTTCTTGCGCCAGCTCAAGGAGCGCGCGGCGGCGGCGGGGCTGACCGAGGCGGTGAACCTCGCGTTCACGTCGCAGAAGCTGCTGGAGGCCACGCGCTCGCCGCTGCCCGCGGTGCGCGTCGCCAACCCGATCTCCGAGGGCCGCGATCTGATGCGCTCCTCGCTGCTGCCGGGCCTGTCGCAGAACCTGCTGCGCGCCCAGCGTCACCAGGTGCCGAGCGTCAGCGTGTTCGAGCTGGCGCGCGTGTTCCGGCCCAGCGGGGATCTGCTGCCGCACGAGAGCCACAAGCTCGCGGTGGTGTTGTGGGGCGCGCGCGGCAGCTGGCTCGGCGACAGCGCCGGCTTCGACTTCTACGACGGCAAGGGCGTGCTGGAGGCGCTGATCAAGCCGGTCACGCGGCGCGACTTCGACGCCGCCATCGATGCCACGCTCGCCGAGGAGGCGCCGTTCTTCCATCCGCGTCGCAGCGCGCGACTGACCATCGATGGTCGGTCCGTCGGCGCGCTGGGCGAGCTGCACCCGGACGTGATCGAGTCGCTGGAGCTGCTCGGACCGGTGGTGTACGCGGAGCTCGACGTGAGCACGCTGTTCGCGGTCAGCCGCGGCGAGCAAGCTCCGCACGTGCGCGCGACGCCGCGCTTCCCGGCTTCGTCGCGCGACATCGCGATCGTCGTCGACGAGGCGAGCGAGGCGGGCAGCGTCGCGTCCGTGCTGCGCGAGGCGGGCGGCGCGCTGGTCGAGGGCGTGGAGCTGTTCGACCTCTATCGCGGTGGACAGCTCGCTGCCGGCAAGAAGAGCCTGGCCTTCCGCGTGACCTACCGCGACCCGGCCGCGACGCTGACCGACCAGCGCGTCGACGAGGCCCACGCGAAGGTGTCCGCCGAGGCGCGCACGCGCTTCCAGGCAGACCTTCGTGGCTGATTTGAGCTAAGCCTGGAGGGCTGTTTGGTGCACCAAAGCGGCCCTTCGAGGGGGTCGCGGAGGGGCATTCGCGGCGCGAAACCTGGGGGTCGTCGGCTTTGTGAAACAAAACCGCCTATTTGCGCTTGTGCATCCCCACCTCTCGTGGTCACAATACGGGGTCGCCTGGAGGCTTTCATGACCAAAGCCGAGATCATCGACGCCGTGTATGAGAAGGTCGGCGGCTTCTCGAAAAAAGAGTCCGCCGAGATCGTCGAAGCGGTGTTCGACACGATGAAGGAAGTCCTCGCGGACGGGAAGAAGATCAAGATTTCCGGCTTCGGGAACTTCGTCGTTCGGGCGAAGAAGCAGCGCATTGGGCGCAACCCGCAGACCGGAGCTCCGATCCCGATCAGCGCCCGCCGCGTGTTGACGTTCAAGCCCAGCCAAGTGCTCAAGGGTGTCCTCAACCCGCACAAGGCCGAGGCTCTGCTTTCCCGCGCACAGAACGAGAAGTAAACCTCGCGCGTGATGGAAGACGAAGACCACGCGCGCGCTTTGAGGCGCGCGCGTGCCGCACTGCGCGCCGAGCTCCACGAGCTGAAGCAATCCTTGGAGGTCCTGCTCGCCGCGCTGGACGAGGCGCCGGCCGAGCCGGAGGGCACCGCCGTGGTGACGAGCGTGGTCTCGCGACCGGTGCATCGTCGGATTCCGCCGCGTTGAGACATCTCGTCCTTGCCTGGGACTCCATGTCGACTATCTTCCGGCTCCCTGACCCCAGGCGGGTCCGGGAACATCGGGGCGTAGCGCAGCCTGGTTAGCGCACCAGACTGGGGGTCTGGGGGTCGCTGGTTCGAATCCAGTCGCCCCGACTAAGAGGAAGACAACCCGCAGGCCCCCCAGGCCTGCGGGTTTCCTGTCTTCCGTCGCGAGGAAGTACGTGTCCGACCGCCCGCTGATCTTGCTCTCGAACGACGACGGTGTGCACGCGGAGGGGCTGCGTGCGCTGGCCGCCGCGCTGTCGACGATCGGCGACCTGCACGTGGTGGCGCCCGAGCACGAGCAGAGCGCGAGCAGCCACCGCATCACGCTGGCCTGGCCGCTGCGCCACCGCGAGCTCGGCAACGACTTCCACGCAGTCGACGGCACGCCGGCCGACTGCGTCTACATCGCGCTCAACCGCGAGGGCCTGCTGCCGCGTCGCCCGGACGTGGTGGTCAGCGGCATCAACCACGGCTTCAACCTCGGCATGGACGTGATCTACTCGGGCACGGTGGCGGCCGCCCGCGAGGCGGCGCTGCGCGGGCTGCGTGCGATCGCGTTCTCGGCCGACCCAAAGGCGGACTTCCAGGCCGTCGCGGAGCACGCGATCACGCTGGTGCGGCGCATGCTGGCGTTGCCGCCGAGCGCCTTGCTGATGAACGTGAACTACCCGCGCGCGACGCCGCTGGGTGTGCTCGCCACGCGGCTCGGCAGGCGCGATTACCACGACGTCGTCGAGGCGCGCACGGATCCGCGCGGACGCGACTACTACTGGATCGGCGGGCCCGCCCTGGAGCACGACGCTAGCGAGGGCGCGGACACCGCGGCGATCGAGCGCGGCTACGTGTCGGTCACGCCGCTGGCGCTGGGCATGACGAACGAGGCGCAGATTGGGCTGGCCGCGCACTTGAGCGGGCAGGGCTCCCAGGCCACGCTCCCGGGCAAATGACCGTCGATCTGCGCAGCCTCGTTCGAGACGTCCCCGACTACCCGAAGCCCGGCATCCTGTTCAAGGACATCACGCCGGTGCTGGCCAGCCCCGCCGGCTTTCAGGCGGCCATCGAGCAGCTCGCGGCGCCGTTCCTGAACCAGCGCATCGATCACGTGCTCGGCGTGGAGTCGCGTGGCTTCATGTTCGCCGCGCCGATCGCCCTGCGCCTAGGCGCGGGCTTCGTGCCGGTGCGCAAGCCGGGCAAGCTGCCGCGCAAGTGCGACCGCGTGGAGTACGCGCTGGAGTACGGCACCGACGCGGTGGAGATGCACGCGGACGCGCTCGGACGTGGCGACCGCGTGCTGGTGATCGACGACGTGATCGCGACGGGCGGCACCGCCAAGGCCGCGATCGACCTCGCCAAGCGACAGGGCGCCGAGGTGGTCGCCGCCAGCTTCCTGCTGGAGCTGACGTTCCTGGGCGGCGGCGCCAAGCTCGACGTGCCGTACTCGGCGCTGATCAAGTACTGAGGTGCGAGCGCGGCACGCTCGCCTGCAGTGCTGCGCGTAGCGCGGGCGCGACGTCGGCGACCTCCTTGCGCCAGGCGATCCGCCACGGACGCTGCAGCGGACCGCGCGCCATGCGCCGCGCGACAAGATCCCCGCGCGCCAGGTGGGGGCTCGCGATCCACTCGGAGAGCACGGCCACGCCCATGCCCGCGCGCGCGACCTCCAGCATCGCCTCGGTGAGCGGGATGTTGGTGAACTTCAGGCGCTCCTTACGTCGGCCGAGCACGTGCTGCATGAAGCGCTGCGTCTCTTCCGGCGAGGTGTTCACGGTGGTGAGCAGGCGGACCTGCAGCAGATCGTCCAGCGTCAGCGTGCGCTTCTTGGCGAGCGCGTGGTTCGCGGCCAGCACGAACACCACCTCGTCCGCGAACAGCGGCTTCACCTCCACGTGCGCGCTCTTGATGTCGGCGCTCACGATCAGCGCGACGTCGATGGCGCCGGCCTCCAGCGCGCTGGCCGGGTCCTTGGCGTGCTCGAGCGCGAGCGAGAGCTCGATACCGGGGAAGCTCGCGCGCAGGCCCTGCGCGACGCTGGGCAGCCAGTGGTAGGCCGTGTAGCACTGGCAGACGATGCGCAGGCGCTGCATGCGCGGCGGCGCGGCGCGCACCTGCTGCTCCAGTGCGACCAGCTCACCGAGCACACGCTGCGCCGAGGCCAGCAGACGTTGACCGCGCTCGGTGGCGACCAGGCCCTGCGCGCTGCGCTCGAACAGCTGCACGCCGAGCTTGTCCTCCAGCGCGAGCACGGCCCGACTCACCGCCGGCTGCGTGAGGTGGAGCAGCGGCGCGGCCGCGGCGGTGCTGCCGCTGGCGGCGAGCGCCAGCATCAGGCGCAGGTCGCGGACCTCGAGGCGTGGTGTGGGGATGTCCTGCACGCATCGAGTGTATGCGAACTATGCGTTGGATGCATCGCAGGGCGAGCAGGATAGTGAGCGCAGGAGGAACGTCATGGAGCTCTACTTCTCGCCCCTGTCCTGTGCGCTGGCCACCCGCATCGCGCTCTACGAGTGCGGCGGCGAACACTCGTTCATCGAGGTCTCGGGCCCGTCGGGAGGCAAGCGCTTGCCCGATGGCTCGGACTACCGCGCGCTGAATCCGCTGGGGCAGGTGCCGATGTTGCGGGACGGCTCGCTGTGGCTCACCGAGAACTCGGCCATCCTGCAGTACGTCGCGCGCAAGCACGGGGCGCTGATGCCGCGCGACGAGGCGGGGCTGACGGAGCTGCAGCGCTGGCTGAGCTTCGTGGGCACCGAGCTGCACAAGACCGTGTTCAACCCGCTGCTCGACGCGAGCGCGTCGGACGAGGTGAAGCGCTACGCACTCGGCAAGAGCGAGCCACGCCTGGCGCTGCTGGCCGCGCACCTGCGCGAGCGGGACTACCTGCTGGCGGAGTTCAGCGTGGCCGATGCGTATCTGACCGCGGTGCTCGGCTGGGTACCGGCCACGCCCGTCTCGCTGGAGCCGTGGCCGGCGCTGCGCGCGTACCTGGAGCGCGTGCGCGCGCGGCCGGCGGTGCGCAAGGCGATCGGCGAGGAGCGGGAGCTCTATCGGCGCGAGCAGTCACGAACCTAGTGCCTACTTGTCTCCGCGCGAGGAGACGAGAATGAGCACCGAGCTGGTACTGCTGTGCTGGACGCTTGTGTTGCCGCTGGTCCAGGTGGGCGTCGCTGGAGCGCTGCGCACGCGCGAGACGGGGACCGGCTACAACGTGGGGCCGCGCGACTCGCCCGGCCCTCCCGTGGGCACGCTGACGGGTCGCATGCAGCGCGCGCAGAGCAACCTGTACGAGACGCTGCCGCTGTTCGCGGCGGCCGTCCTGATCGCGCACGTGGCGGGGCGCGAGGGCACGCTGACGCTTTGGGGCGCCAGCCTCTACCTCGGCGCGCGCGTGCTCTACGTGCCGCTCTACGCGCTCGGGGTCCCCGTGGTGAGGACGCTAGTGTGGTTGATCGCGTCGGCGGGCATGTTGCTGGTCCTGCTGGCGAGTTTGCTGCCCGCGTGAACGCGCTGGTCCGCGCCCTGAAGAAAGGACTACGCTCTCGTCAGCGAGGGGGCGCATGAGCAGCTTCGACCGTTGCGAATCGGGGGCACGCGATCCGGTGGAGGTGCTGCTGCGGCGCATCGTCGACCATGCGTTGTTGGGTTCGCTCGTCACCGGCGCGGCCCTGGGCGGCTGCGCGGACGACCCCGAGCGCGCGCGCACGATGGACCCGATCACGGGCGTCGACAGCGGCGGCTTGCTGATCCCCGAGCCGATCCCGCCGCGCGACGCGAGCAACGACGCGCGCGTGGTCATGGAAGCCGCGAGCCCCGAGGCGAGCGTCGAAGCTAGCGTCGAGGCGAGTGTGGACGCGGTGGTCGATGCCGGGCCGATCAACGAGGTGCCGTCCGATGCGTTCGATCCCTGCGTGCGCGGCGCGGGCTTCCCGGTGCGCGCCGCGGGGCTCACGCTGACCGCGCCCGCGGACTACCTCGCCGTGCGCACCGCGGCCGGCATCCAGGGTGCGCCCGGCGAGCTCGAGACCTGGGATAACGCCGGCTTCACGCTGGTCAGCGAGCGCGGCACGCCTTGCGCAAGTGCCACCAGCCCCAGCTGCGCGCAGAAGGTCGGCCGTCATCCGGACATGCTGGAGCAGAGCTATTGCGTACAGGCATGCGTCGAGTGGTCGCTTATCACTACGCGCGGCGACGAGGTCGAGCGCTGGGCCACGCCGCCCGAGCTGCTGCAGCTGCTCGGCAGCATCGACAGCGACGACGACGCGCTGATGCTGGCCGCCAGCCGTGGCTACGACATCAGCTGTCCCGCGCCGGGCGAGTCCAGCAACGGCGCGAACCTGCGCTACGTGCGCACCACCCCGGAGGGGCGCGAGCTGGTCGGCGTGCGCTACGGCAGCACCTGTCCCGTGGTGCTCGATCGCGTGCGGCTGGTGGTCACGCCCGCCGGCGACGTGCGCGAGCTCGACAGCACGCCGTTCGCGATGCCCGGCGCCGCCTGCGTGGGCCGCGTGCCCGCGGGTCTGCACAGCGTCCCGCCGAGCACGGGCCTCGCCGGCTACCTCGCGAGCTGCGCGCACCTCGAGGCCGCGAGCGTGTACGCATTCGAGCGCCTGGCCGAGGAGCTGCGCGCGCACGCGGCGCCCTCGTCGCTGGTCGAGCGCGCATTGGATGCCGCACGGGATGAGGTTCGCCACGCGCGTGTGATGACCAGCCTGGCGCGTGAGCATGGCGCGGAGGTGGCGGCGGCGCGTGTGCAGGCACTGCCGGTGCGCGACCTGTTCGCGATCGCGCGCGAGAACGCCGTCGAGGGCTGCGTGCGCGAGACCTACGGCGCCGTGATCGGCGCGTGGCAAGCCGCCCGCGCGCGAGACCTACGATTGCGTGACGCGATGACGGCGATCGCCGCCGACGAGGCTCGCCACGCCCAGCTCTCCCACGACGTCCACGCGTGGCTGATGCCGCGGCTGAGCGAGGCCGAGCAGGCGAGCGTGCGCGCCGCCCAACGCGTGGCCGTGAAGAGCCTGTTCGCCGACGTGCCGCCCGCGCTGTCCGAAGCCGGCCTGCCCAGCGCCCGAGAGTCGCGCGAGCTTCTTGCCGCCCTCCAGCGCGAGCTCTGGGCCGCCTGACCCCTCGAACTTGAAAACGCCCCCGGATCGCGTACGTTCGCGCCTCCGCTCCCGTAGCTCAGCTGGATAGAGCAGTCGCTTCCTAAGCGAAAGGTCCCAGGTTCGAATCCCGGCGGGAGCGCCCCAAAGCGGCCTGATTTTCGATGCTTCCCACGCCCTCAGGGCGTGCCGTCGTGGGCAGAACTTCTCGCATGGCCCAGCGGCCGCACGAGCAGCTCATAGAGCCTCGCATCGCATAACGAGCCGCGGGCAGCTGGTGGCGCGAAGCTCCTCCCTGAAGGAGCACTCGATGACCCACCGACACAATGTCCCGAGCGAGCCACGCCGCAACTTTCTCAAGACCGCTTCTCTCGTGGGAGTGGCTGCAGCCCTGACTCCCGTGAGTCGATTGAGCGCGGCGCCGCAGCCCCAGTTCAGCGCGCTCAAGAACATCGACGCTGGCGACCTCAACGTCGCGTACGCCGAGGTGGGACCGCCGGACGGCGTGCCGGTGTTGCTGTTGCACGGCTGGCCCTACGACATCCGCACGTACGGGGATGCCTCCCGGTCGCTCGCCGTCCACGGATACCGCGTGATCGTGCCCTACCTTCGCGGCTACGGCCCGACACGCTTTCGCTCGCCCGAGACCCTGCGCAACGGACAGCAGGCGGCGCTCGCCACGGACGCAATCGCCTTGCTCGATGCCTTGAAGCTCGACCGCGTGGTCGTGGCGGGCTGCGACTGGGGCGCTCGATCCGCGTGCGTCTTGGCCGCCGCGTGGCCCGAGCGCTGCAAGGCACTCGTCTCGGTCAGCGGGTACCTGATCGGAAATCGCGAGGCGAACAAGGTGCCGCTCACGCCCGAAGCCGAGCTCTCCTGGTGGTATCAGTTCTACTTTGCGACCGAGCGCGGCCGCGCGGGCTACGCGGCAAATACGCGCGAGTTCGCGAAGCTGATCTGGCAGCGTGCGTCCCCTCGCTGGAAGTTCACCGAGAAGATCTTCGCAGAGAGCGCCGTGGCGTTCGATAACCCCGACCACGCCGAGATCGTGATCCACAACTATCGCTGGCGCCTCGGTCTCGCCGACGGCGAGCGCAAGTACGACGCGCTGGAGACCATGCTCGGCAGCTCACCCTTGATCCGCGTACCCACGATCACGCTCGAAGGGGATGCCAACGGGGCACCTCATCCCGATGCGAAGAACTACGCCAGCAAGTTCTCGGGCAAGTACGCGCACCGAGTGGTGACCGGAGGGATCGGCCACAACCTTCCGCAAGAAGCCCCCGAGGCCTTTGCGCGGGCGGTGATCGACGCCGAGCGGTGGAGCCGATGATTCGCGTCGCGCTGCGGTCGTTGTTTCTGGCTGTCGCTGCGCTGGCAATCGCGGCGAGCGACGCGGCCAGCGACACGGCGGCGCCGGTCTATCGCGTGCGCTTGCCGATGGACTATCGCAGCTGGGAGCTGATCGCTCCGGCCGTGGAGGCCGCGCCGCTGGACGAGCTGCGCGTGGTGCTCGGCAACTCCGTCGCTGTCGAGGCTGCGCGGGCGGGAACGCTGCCGTATCCCGATGGCGCCGTGCTGGTGAAGCTCGCCTGGAAGCGCGTGCCGTCTGCGGAGTTCGCACCGGCTTCGGTGCCCGGCGATGCCACGACCGTGCAGGTCATGGTCAAGAACAGCGCGCGCTACACGAGCTCGGGTGGATGGGGGTTCGGTCGCTTCGTGGCAGGCAAGCCAGCCGACCTGGCGCAGCACGAGACCTGCCTACCGTGTCATCGCGAGCGCGTGCCAGACAACGACCTGGTGTTCACGCGCTACGCACCTTGAGCTTGCTCAAGCAACGTCGAGCGTGACCGCCACGTTGCCCCGCGTCGCCTTCGAGTAAGGACACACCTGGTGGGCCCCATCGACGAGCTCGCGCGCAAGCGTGGGCTCGAGCCCTGGCAGCGAGACTCGCAAGCGCGCTTGGAGTGCGAAGCCGCCTTCTCCCGTGCCCAAGTCGACTTCGGCATCGATCGCCGCGTCCTTGGGCAGCACCAGGTTGCGCCGACTCGCCACCACGCCGAGCGCACCCAGAAAGCAGGCTGACCAACCTGCGGCGAACAGCTGCTCCGGGTTGGTGCCCGTGCCGCGCGTACCGGGACTGGTCAGCTGTATCAGCAGCCGGCCGTCATCACTGCGGGCCGAGCCGTCCCGGCCTCCGAGGGTGTGCGTGCGTGCGGTGTAGAGAACCTTGTCGATCGTATCCATCTGCTCTCTCCTCTCGAGTCGAGTTTCAAGCTGACGAACCTCTCGTATCCGGGCTAGGCATCTGCTGTTAGCTGCTGTGAGTTGGTGTCGACGACAGCCAGCAGCCCGTCTGCTTCGCGAATGTCCGCGGTGTCGAGTCCCTCATCGAACTCGCCGCGCAGCCTTGCGAGCAGCGCGCTCGACTCGGCGCCCGCATCCGGCGAGCGGGTGAGGTCCATCGCCACCCGGAGCGCCCAGGCGCGAGCGCCCTGCCGCTCGGCCACGGTGAGCGCGTCACGGAGTGTGGCCTCAGAACCGCTCGCGCTCGCCTTCACGCGCATGAGCTCGGGTAGCGCCAGCAGCTCGCCACTGCGCTCGCACTCGGTGATGGTCGCATCGAGAAGCGCGAGCGCTTCCTTGCGCCGCCCCAGCAGAACGAAGCCCCTCGCCAGCGCCAGAGCGAACGTGCTCGTCAGAAGCTCATAGCGAGCGACGTGCAAGCGAGTGAGGCTCGACTCGAGCCAGGCCACGGCGTCCTCGACGTTCCCTCGCGCCAGCGCCAGCTGTCCGCGAAAGCCCTCGGTGGCGGCAATGTATGGCTCGAAGGCGTTTACCTCCGCGCTGGTCGCAAAGGTGTCCAGAGTCGTTTGGGCGCTCTCGATGTCTCCTGTCCACAAGTGCACGGAGAAGGTCCAGATCAAAGCGATGCTGTGCGTGACGGGATGCTCCAAGCTTGCCGCTTCGCGCACCGTTCGTTCCGCGATCCGACGCGACTGGTCCGCGTATCCCAGCAGCCATAGGCAGCGCGAGAGCGCAATGCCCGAGCGATTACGATGGTCGAAGCCGTAATAGATGGTGCGCTTGCGGACGGATGCCGGACCCAGCCGCAGCGAGAGCTCGAGCTCGCGGCGTGCCGAACGCTGATCGCCGGCCAAGTGGTGCGAGATCCCAGCCAGCGAGCTGGCAACCGCCGTCGCTTCCGGCGCCTCCAGCTGCGCGGCCACCTGCAGTGCGTCTTCGGCCCACGCGCGAGCCGTGGCGAAGTCGCCGATCCGCTCGTGGAAGATGTGGAGGCATCCGAGCAACCGCAGCTGATTCCAGTGGTCTCCCAACGAGGAAGACACCGACAAGCCGCGTCGCAGCGCGGCTTCCGCGGCGTTCACGTTGCCGCGCGTGAACATCAGCGAGAGCCCGAGTGCCGCTTGCAGCTCGAGCTCGATTGCGGTTCCTCGGTGGTCGTCTTCGAGGTGGTTCGTGGCGCGTTCACACCAGTCTCGACACTCGACCAGCAACGACAGATTCAGCATCACGGCTGTACTCAGCGAGGCGAGCCGCACGCCGAGTGAAAGGTCGTTCTCGAAGCTCCAGCCGAGCGCGGCACGCAGGTTTCCGATCAGCCGGCTCGACTCGCGCATCGAACCGTGCGCTTGCAGCAAGTCGGTGTAATAGAGAGCGTGCCGACGCGACGTGGCGTGCAACTCTTGCAGGCCGCGCATCGCCAGCTTGCCGCACGCGTACGTCCTGGTCATCTCGAGCAGGCGGTAGCTGCCTCCGGAGCCCCGGTCCGCGACGAGCAGCGACTTCGCCGTGAGCTCGTCCAGAACGTTGGCTGCCTGGTCCACATCGACGATGTCGTCCGTCACCACCGCCAGCGCGGCCTCTGCTCCGAACGCTCCGATGAAGACGGACAGGCGCTCGAGCGTTCGTCGTTCGAGCTCCCCCAGCAGCTCGTAGCTCCAATCGAGGGTGGCCTGCAGAGTCTGCTGACGCGGCATGGCAGTGCGCCGTCCGGTCCAGCCCAAGGCGTAGCGTTCCCCCAACATGCGCGCGGTCGCGTCGAAGCCGTGCGCCGCGACCCGCACAGCCGTCAGCTCGATGGAGAGAGCCATGCCGTCGAGGCGACTACACATCAGCGCCATGGCGCGCGCTGCATCCAAATCGATCTCGAGGGTGCTCTGAGCTGCCCTGGCACGCTCTGCAAAGAGCTCGAGGGCTGGATACGACATCAGCTGTCCCAGCGAGAGCCCCTCGACTTCGCGCGGGTAGTCCAGCGCGGCGATCCAGTGCACGTTCTCCCCGCGGCTGCGCAGCGGCTCACGACTCGTGGCGAGGATATGCACTCGAGGTGCGGTCTCCTCGATGCGCTCCACGAGCGCGCACACGGCCTCGACGATGTGCTCGCAGTTGTCGAGCAGCAGCAGCAGGTGGCGGTCGCGGATGTGCCCCAGCACGACGCGCATGGGGTCATCGCTCTGCACGGCAATGCCCAGTGCAGCCGCGATTGCCGACGCGAGCAGCGCGTGGTCTTGCAACGCTGCCAGATCGACGAAGCCTACGCCCTCGAACTGCGTCTTTAGCCGATGCGCAATCTCGATGGCGAGCGTCGTCTTGCCCGCGCCGCCTGCCCCCACGAGTGTGAACAGCCCCGTCTCCGCGACACGTTCGGTCAACATGTCGAGCTCTCGCTGGCGCCCTATCAGCCTCGCGACCCGTCGAGGAAGCGGCTCGAGCTCTCCCGCGGCTCGGTTTGGCGGGCTCGACTCCCTCTCCACGTCGACACTCTCGACGCTCGCCACGAACGCGTAGCCAACACCGACCTGCGTACTGATGTAGCGGGCGCCTCCCTCGCCATCGCCGAGCAACTTCCGGAGTCCCGCCATGTGAAAGCGCAGACTGCCGTCTTCCACCGCAACATCGGGCCACACGCGCTCGAGGAGCTCACGCTTCGACAGCACACGCCCCGGCTGCTCCAGCAGGACTGTCAGCAAGTCGAGCGCACGGCCGCCGATCTCCATCGGCTGCCCCTCGCGCGTCAGCAAGCGCTCTCTTCGCGATAACCGAAATGGTCCGAACGCGAGTACGTCTGCAGACGAGCTAAAGATCATGCTCTACCTTTCTCGGGGTGGACACTGATTCGAGAGAGAGACCGCATACGATGATTCCACCCTGGTATCGCGGGCTCGAGCCGGTCACGCGTCGTGCCCTCTGGACCACGTTTGCGGGCT
>JBEVNG010000076.1:0-13461 GCA_040508235.1 Polyangiales bacterium
ACGCGATCAGCCGCTACGCCGAGGTCGAGCGCGGCCTGAAGGACTGGGAGACGTTCAGCTCCGCACGCGGCGGCATCATGGAGATCATCAAGGCCAACGCGACCTTCCCGAGCAGCCTGTTCATCTTCCAGGATCCGCCCAAGCACACCGCCTTCCGCTCGCTGATGCAGCGCATCATCACGCCCAAGCGCATGGCGTCGCTGGAAGGCCTGATGCGCGCGCACTGCGCCCAGCACCTCGACCCGTACATCGGCTCGGACCGCTTCGACATCATCGGCGACCTCGGCGCCAAGATGCCGATGAAGGTGATCTGCGGTCTGCTCGGCATCCCGGAGTCCGATCAGGAAGCGATCCGTAAGTCTGGAGACGACCGCCTGCGCACCGAGGCGGGCAAGCCGATGGACTTCGACGTCGCGCTCCACACCGAGGGTGCGGACTACAACGAGTACATCGAGTGGCGCACCAAGAACCCGTCGGACGACATGATGACGGAGCTTATCAACGCCGAGTTCAAGGATGACTTCGGCGTGGTCCGCAAGCTGGAGCGCGACGAGATCCTCGCGATCGTCAACATGGTCGCTGGCGCCGGCAACGAGACCACCAACCGCCTGATCGGCTGGATGGGCGTCGAGCTCGCGGCCAACCCGGATCAGCGTCGCGCGGTGGTCGAGAACCCCAAGCTGATCCCGCAGGTGATCGAGGAGACGCTGCGCTACCAGCCGCCGGGACCGTCGGTGGGTCGCTACGTCACCAAGGACACCGTGGTGCACGACACCACGATCCCGGCCGGCAGCATCGCGCTGATGCTGGTCGGCTCCGCGAACCGCGACGACCGCCGCTTCGCGGACGGCGACAAGTACAACATCCACCGCGAGCAGCGGCCGCACCTCGGCTTCGGGTTCGGCGTGCACGCCTGCATCGGCGCGCAGCTGGCGCGCGTCGAGGGCCGCGTCGCGCTCGACGAGCTGCTCAAGCGCTTCCCGGAGTGGGAAGTCGATTACGACCACGCCGAGCTCGCGTCGACCTCGACCGTGCGCGGCTGGGAGACGCTACCGGTCTGGATCGGCAAGAAGCCGAAGCATGTGACGACCTCTGTCGCCAAGGAGGCAGCCCCCGTGGAAACGAAGAAGGACGAGACGCTGGAAGGCACCTGGAACCTCACCGTCAAGGGCCCCACCGGCGCACAGGCGACCGTGCTCGTGATCAAGAGCGAGGGCGGCGTGCTCACCGGCTCGGCCACGGGCCAGGGCTCCACCACCGCGGTCACCGACGTGAAGGTCGAAGGCAACAACGTGTCCTGGGTCAACAACGTGACCAAGCCGATGAAGCTGAAGGTCACGTTCACCGGTGAGATCGCGGGCAACACGATCACGGGCAAGTGCAAGGCGGGCTTCATGGGCTCGTTCAAGTTCACCGGCACGAAGGAAGGATGATCAGCAATGTCGAACAGCGAGAACGCGGGCCTCGAGGGAAAGTGGAACCTGGTCCTCAAGGGACCCACCGGCAAGCAGCCGAGCACGCTCGTGGTCGAGCGCTCGGGTGATGCGCTGAGTGGCTCGCAGCTGGGCTCGCAGGGCGTCGCGACGCCGATCTCCGACGTGGTGATCGACGGCATGAAGGTGTCGTGGGTCAACACCGTGACCAAGCCGATGACGCTCAAGATCGTGTTCACCGGCGAGTTCGCCGAGGACGGCAACACCATCAGCGGCAAGGCCAAGATCGGCTTCATGGGCACGTATCCGTTCACCGCCACCAAGGAGTAAGGCAGATGGTGCAGGTTCGCTTCATTCAGCATGACGGGACCGAGAACGTCGTCGAAGGCAACGAGGGCGACAGCGTCATGCAGACCGCTCGCGACAACATGGTCCCCGGGATCATCGGAGACTGCGGCGGCAACTGCTCGTGCGCGACCTGCCATGGCTACGTCGATGCGGACTGGCTCGCCAAGCTGGAGCCGGTCGGCGAGAACGAAGAGATCATGCTCGACGGCGTGATGAACCAGGAGAAGAACAGCCGTCTGACCTGTCAGATCAAGCTGAAGCGCGAGCTGAACGGGCTCGTGATCCGTCTCCCGATCAGTCAGGTCTGAGTATGTCCAAGCCCACCGTCGTGATCATCGGCGCCGGACAGGCCGGCCTTCAGGTCGTCGCGTCGCTGCGCGAGGCCAAGTTCGAAGGCCGGCTGGTGCTGGTTGGCGACGAAGTTCACGCGCCGTACCAACGACCACCGCTGTCCAAGGGCTACCTGCTCGGCGACACCACGACGGCCCAGGTCACGCTGCGGCCGGCGCAGTTCTTCGCGCAGCACAACATCGAGCTGATCACCGGCAAGCATGCGATCGCCATCGATCGCTCGCGCCGTCTGGCGGCGTTCGAGGACGACTCGGTGATCGAGTACGACCACCTCGTGCTCGCCACCGGTGCGCGCAACCGTGCCCTGCAGGTGCCCGGCGCGGAGCTCGGCAACGTGTTCTACCTGCGCTCGCTCGACGAGGCCATCGCGCTCAAGGAGCGCATGGTCGCGGGCAAGAACGCGGTGGTGATCGGCGCCGGCTTCATCGGGCTGGAGTTCGCGGCCTCCGCCGCCAAGCACGGCCTCAACGTGACCGTGCTCGACGTGGCGGAGCGCCCCATGGCGCGCGCGGTCTCCAAGACGATGTCGGACATCTTCCAGCGCGAGCACGAGAAGATGGGGGTCACGCTGTGCTTCAAGTCGCAGGTGATGCACCTGCTCGGCGAGCAGGGCAACGTGCGCGCGGTGGAGACGGTCGATGGTCGCGTGTTGCCCGCCGACCTGGTGGTCGTGGGCATCGGCGTGATCCCCAACGTGCAGCTCGCGGCGACCTGTGACCTGCCCGTCGAGGACGGCATCCTGGTCGACGAGCTGATGTTGACCAGCGACCCGAACATCAGCGCCATCGGCGACGTCGCCGCTCACGTGAACGACTTCGCGCACGGCCACCGCGTGCGCCTGGAGTCGGTGCAGAACGCGATGGATCAAGCGCGCTGCGTGGCGGCGCGCATCGTGGGCAAGCCCGCCGCGTACCAGGCCGTGCCGTGGTTCTGGAGCAACCAGGGCAGCCTGGCGCTGCAGATGACCGGGCTGCGCATGAGCGAGTGCGAGGAGGTCGTGCGCGGGGATCCGGCGGGCACGTCGGTCTCCGTGTTCTCCTTCCACGAGGGAAAGCTGGCGTATGTCGAGTCACTCAATCGTGCGGCGGACCACATGCTGTCGCGCCGGTTGTTGAGCGGACGCGTCGCGCTCACGCCGCAGCAGGCGGGCGATATCAGCTTCGAGCTCAAGTCGTTGCTCACGCCAGCGCGCTGAGCGTCACGAGAGATCACGGGGGGTCAACAAAGACACCCGTACAGGTCAAAGCGCGGACCGAGGTCCATAAAACCTGGCCGCGCGCGGAAGTCTGCTTCAAGACAACCAGCGATGTACCGGAACGCTAGCTCGCTGGCGTCCACCTCTTGGCTCGCAGCGGTTCTGGCGAGCAGCAGTTTGGGTGGATGCGCAGGAAACAACGTCCCGCCAATCGAAGAAGACGCAGTCCTCGACGATGCCGGAACCGAGATCCGAGTCCGCACCCTGGACGCGGCCGCCGGCGAGTTCGCCGACATCGACTACTCGCGCAACGATCAGGCTCCGCTCGATGCAGGCGTGCAGAGCGTCGCGAGTGACGCAGGGTTCGTCGCGCTCGTGCCCGAGCCGACGGAGGTGCTCGATGCCGGCGCACCGACCGCGCTGGTGCCGCTCGATGCGGGCAAGAGTACGACGACTGTCGACGCCCAGGCGCCTGCGAGCTGCAACGTGGCGGGCAAGTGGGCCGTGGAGCTGCGCGCGAGCGTGGGCTCCGCCGCGACGCAGTTCACCACCTCCAGCGGCGAGGCGCGCACCTGGCTGCTGCTCGACGTCACCGGAGCGAACGGCAGCTTCCGCGCCACCACGCGCGTGTGTGGGGTGCAGTTCCCGAGCATCGAGCTCAAGCCCGAGTTCGGCGTCGAGTCATACCAGCTGCAGTTCCCGCGCAGCAGCACCAGCAAGTTCGCCGACGGCTTGCCGGCTGGCGCGATCACGCTGCGCTCCAGCGGCAACGACATCGAGCTGGACGCGTTCGCGGTGCTGCTCGGCGTGAAGAGCGACCACAAGGCCAGCGACGCGTGGCCGGCGGACGGCAACAGCGTGCAGCTCGATGCGGACAGCGACGGCAAGCCCGGCACGACCGTGACCTGGGCCACGGGCAGCGGGAAGTTCCTGCCGCCGCTCGACCTGAACAAGGCGTCGCGCGCGCGGGACACCCAGCTCAGCGCACGCGTGGTGCTCGGCGCCACCAAGCTCAGCGGCTGCGACGCCTGGAGCGGCAGCACGGGGTCCGCGCGCGTCGACACGCACGTACTCGGCTGCACCCGCTCGGATGGGCAGGGCTGCAGCGCGGAGCAGACCGGCATCCTGCAGACCATCCGGCCGCAGTACAGCGCGTCCAAGGCGGACCTGGAGGCCGTGCGGCTCGGCGCGGATGCGCGCTGCACGGACGTGCTCGACAAGCTCGACTGATCAGGGCCCGGCGTCGACGCGATCGACACGCGAGGCGTGCCAGTCGCACATCGCCGAGGGGCCGAGCGGTCCGTAGAACCAGAGGTCGGGCGTCGTGAGCGTGCCCAGCTTGCCCTCGAACGCAGGCAGGCCCGCGTCATCCGTGCCGTAGCTGCCCTGCAGCGGACCGTTGAAGCGCCATGGCATCACGCCGACGAGCAGGTAGATGCCGTTGGCGAGCTCGCCCTTGATCTCGCCGGTGCGGCAGTCGAACTCCGCGACCAGGTCGCCGCTGAAGGTGCCGCCCATGCTGTCGAGGTCGCTGCTGATCTGCGTGCCGGCCGCGACGCTGAGCGTGGTGAACTCCCCGGAGCCCATCACGTTCTCGACCAGGTCGAACTCCATCTTGCCGAACCACGGCGCGATGCCGCTGATGGCGCAGAAGAACTCTCCCGCGTAGCGCCCCGGCTCACACTGCATCGGGATCGTCGGCGGCTTGCGTCCCGAGTCGACGCGCGTGAGCTCCGCATCGCGCTTTACGCCCGCGTCCTTCGGCATCGTCACCGCGCCGCTGTCGAGCCGCGCATCGACGACCTCCTCCGGCTCCACGGGTGTGTTGTCGTCGGAACAACTCGTGATCAGGAGCGAGAGCGCGAGCGCGCAGCGGACGTGCATGCCGCTGCAATATCGCGGTTGCGCTGTACCCGGGGAACGCGATTCGTGAACTCGTCAGACCTGCTTTGGCAGATCAGCAGACACGCGCGGCCAGATCACGGTTTCACCGGCCAAGTGCTCCGCAATCACGGTGCATACTCCGGAGAACCTCGTTCGGCGCACCGGTCCGTCGCCTCGCGCGGCGGTGGCTCCGTCATAGCTCGGCGGTGATCTTCACGTAGTACGCGCGTCCGGGACGCTGCACGCCGAAGTTGTCGAACAGGCGCGCGTCGCCGAGGTTGCTGACCTCGAACGTGGTGCTGGTACGCACAAGGTCGCGGGCGAACACGTAGGTGACGCCAAGGTTGTGCATGATCTGCGTGGGCACCACGTCGCTGGTGCTGCGCGCGCCGTCGCTCTCCCAGCCGCGCGAGAAGCGGTGCACGTAGCGGCCGAGGTAGTAAGGCTCGAGCGAGTCTTCCAGACCGGGCAGGTTCCCAAAGCGCAGGCGCGCGCCCCAGCTCGCGAACAAGTAAGGTCGATTGGGGATGCGGTCCCCGTCGAAGCGGCCGAACGTGCCCTTCCCGGATGCGTTGCGGATGTCTTGCCAGGTCAGCGCACCATCGAGCGAGACCCAGCGCCCCGGTGAGACCCAGCCCAGCGCGTTCTCCAGGCCCAGGCCGCGCGCCTTATAGACGTTCTGGAACGAGAACACCGGATCGTTCCCGAGCAAGACGATCAGCCTGTCGCTCTGGCGCACGAACGCGTTGAGCTCGGCGGTGAGCTGGCCCAGGCCGGGCTGACGTAGCTCGACGCGCGGTCCGAAGTTGCCGTTGTGGCTGACCTCGGGCCGCAGGCCGAGGTTGGTGCCGATGAACACGCCGTTGCCGAACACCTCGTCCGCGTTCGGCAGCCGCGTGGCGTACTCGTACGAGGCCTTGAGGAACAGCCACGGCAGCACGCGCACGCGCAGCGCGTCGCCGACGCCGTTCGCGTGTTCGCTGCGATCCGCACGCGTGAACAGGTTGCCGGGCAGCGCCTGCTCGCTCTGCGTGCGGTAGACGTAGTCCTTCACGAACACGATGTTCGACACGCGCTCGTCGAGCAGGTTGAGCTCGTACTCGAGGCCGCTCACGAACGTGTACAGCCTGCGCTCGGCGCCGAGCGGATCGCGCTGGCTGGCGGCGAGGATGCGCTCCCTGCCGCTGCGGTCGACCAACGTCGGGGTCAACGACGCGCGCAGGAACTGGCGGCGCGCGAGCTCCCAGCCGAGCACCGCGCGCGCGAAGCCGGTGTGCTGCCATATCGTCTGATCGGTCGCCTGCGAGCGAACCTCGCCCGGCGCGCGGCGAGGCGTGCGCTTGCCGTACCAGTCGTAAGTCCACGGCGCATCGTCGGTGTAGTCGATCGCGCGGTGCGCGTAGCTGACCACCGACTCCAGCTTGAGCGTGTCGCTCAGGTCGACGTCGTACCGTGCGCTGACTCCGTAGACCGTCTCGCCGTTGGCGACCTCGCCGTACGGGTACGCCATCACGATGTTGTGCTGCAGCTCCTTGTCATACGTGGTGGCGTACGCGCGCACGAGCAAGCGCTTGGCCCAGCTGCGGTCGACGACGCCCGCCTCCAGCGTGCCGCCGAACGCGCGATAGCCGTCGTGGAAGCGGCGTACACTGGCGGGCACCAGCTGGCCCTCGGGGCTCACGACCTGCACGTCGACGCGGTAGTCGTTGTCCGCCTTGTCGGCGAACGCGGAGGCGCCGATCACCAGGCCGCTCGCATCGTCGCGATAGCGCCCGTTCACGGTCGCGCGATGCGTGCCGAACGAGCCGACCTGGTAGCTGGCGGCGACATGCGTGTCGTAGCGTGCATCGGTGACGAGGTTGAGCGCGCCGCCGAGCGCGTCCGCGCCAAAACGGATCGGCACCACACCGCGATAGACCTCCACGCGATCGATCAAGTTGACCGGCACGTTGGCGACGCCGAACGGGTAGCCCGCGACGTCCAGTGGCACGCCGTCGAGGAAGAAGCGGATCTGCTCGTTCTGCAGGCCGTTGAGCGAGAAGCGTGCCGGGCTGCCGAGGCCTCCGTCGCGACGCAGCGTGATGCCCTGCGTACGCGCCAGCACCTCGCCCAGGTCCGCGCTCTGCTGCTTTGCGCGCCGCGTGTCGATCACGCTGACCGCCTCCGCCGAGCGCGTCAGCCGCTGCGCCTCGTTGCGCCCGCCGCGCACCGTGACCTCGACGGGGGCTTCCTTTTCCTGGGCCGAGGCGGTGACGACGATGGAGCAGACCAGGCAGATCGAGGCAAAGGCACGCATGGCGGTAGTGGAGTCGCTTGTTCAACAAGCGACGCGTTCGGTCAAGCTCGGAGCCCCTGGGCCGGGCCTGCGCGAAAACGCCGACAGCCCTCGTTTCGTACGCGTTTTACCGGGTGTCTACTTGCCGGACTCCATGGGACCGGTAAATAAGCTGTCGAATCCCGTTTTCAACTAGCTCCGTGCCCTGCACGGGGCTCGAGGCTGCTGAATGTCCACGGTCTGGTCCCCCCGCTCGCTCGCGCCCCTCTTCCTGCTCGCCGTGATCGCCTGTTCGGACGACGACGACAGCCCCGCCCAACCCGGCCTCGATGGCTCCGTCCCGCAGCTCGACGCGAGCGTCAGCGCGCCCGACGCGTCGATCGACAGCGGCAGCGGCAGCACGCCACCGCCGCCCCCCGCGGCCGACGCGCTGTACATCGTGCACTCGGCCACGCAAAACCCGGACGGCGCGCGCACCAACTACTTCACGCTCAGCAAGTCGCTGACCACGCCCGCCATGCTCGACTACGGCAAGGCGATCGCGCAGCCCGGTCGCTCGCGCCTGTACGCGCAGCAGGACCTCGGCTTCTTCGCGATCGGCGCCGGCGAGACGCTCAGCCTCACGCGCTACACGGTCGGCCCCAACGACACCATCGTGCCCGGCGCCGTGCTGCCGCTGCAGCCGCAGGGTGTGACCAGCCTCGGTGCGCAGGCGGTGTACTTCGTGAGCGAGACCAAGGCCTATTACAAGGACTCGGCCAACGCGCAGATCATCGTGTGGAACCCCAAGGAGATGAAGTTCGAGAAGAAGATCGAGCTCCCCGCCGAGCTGATCAAGCAGGGCTACGCGCTCGGCACCAGCCAGTGGGCGGCGGCCAACGGTCAGGTCTACTTCGCGGTGGGCTGGAGCACGACCAGCTACGACAAGGTGCAGCCTGGCACCAAGCTCGTGCGCATCGACAGTGCGACCGACGCGATCACGATCACGGATGACACGCGCTGCCGCGGCCTCAACCAGACCGCGAACATCGGCGGAGCGCTCTACTTCTTCAGCGACGTGATCAACGCGTTCGGGCACGCCGTGTATCCGAACGAAGGTGGCCAGCCCGCCTGCGCGCTGCGCATCAACGCGGGGCAGACCACGTTCGACCCCGCGTACGTGGGCGACGTCGCCGGTGCGTTCCGCGCCGATCAGGCGGCCACCGTCGTCGACGTCACCTCCGACGGGACGGCCTGGGTGCAGGTCGCGGACTTGACGGTCGCGCCGACCACGCCCGGCACCACCTACAACCAGTGGTACGACAAGGGCTGGAACTGGTTCCAGGTCTCGCTCACGACGCTCAAGGACCCCAAGCCGGTCGCCACCAAGGCCGGCGCGTACAGCGGCATCGCGGCCACCGTCGACGCCGAGTTCCTGATCACCGAGGCGGCGGCGGACTACTCGACCACCACGCTGAACGCGCTCAGCACGGGCACGCCCAAGCCGGGCGTCACGTTCGCGGGCTTCGCGCTCGACGTCGCGCGCCTGCGCTGAAGAGAGGAGGAGATCGCGGTGCAGAAGTACCTGAGCAACCTCCATCGCTGGCTCGGCTTGGCGACCGCGATCTTCCTGTTCATGGCCGGCCTCACCGGCGCGATCATCGCGTGGGATCACGAGCTCGATAGCTGGCTCAACCCCGCGCTGTACGAGAGCCACGGAAGCGGTGAGCCCCTGCCCGCGATCGAGCTCGCGCGGCGGCTGGAGGCGAGCGAGCCGCGGCTGCAGGTGCGCTACCTGCCGCTGCAGGTCGAGCCCGGCCACACGCTCAGTATGTTCGTGCAGCCGCGCATCGATAAGACCACCAACAAGCCCTACGAGCTCGGCTACGACCAGGTCGCGGTCGATCCGCGTACCGGTGCGGTGCAGGGCCGGCGCGAGTACGCCGCGGTCTCGCTCGCGCGCCTGAACATCATCCCGTTCCTCTACCGCCTGCACTACACGCTGCACCTGCCCAACGTGGGCGGCTTCGGCACGGGCAAGTGGCTGATGGGCATGGTGGCGATCGTGTGGTTCGTCGACGGCTTCATCGCGCTCTGGATCTCGTTTCCGAGCTGGAAGGTCTGGCGCAAGTCGTTCGCCTTCCGCGTCAAGCAGGGCTCGCACAAGCTCACCTTCGACCTGCATCGCTCGAGCGGCGTGTGGACGTGGGCGCTCTTGACGGTGCTCGCGTTCACGGCGATCTCGATGAACCTCGGCCGCGAGGTGGTGCGACCGGTGGTCAACGCCATCTCGCCGCTCGAGCCGCTGCCGTTCGATCGCAAGGTCGATCCCAACGCGGGCGAGCCCAAGCTCTCGCGCGCGGACATCGCGGCGCTCGCCGCCAAGCGCGGCAGGGAGCTCGGCATCACGCTACCGGTCGGCGCGCTGTCGTACATGCCCGCGCGGCGGCTCTACTTCACCGGCTTCTTCGAGGGCAGCAACTCGCACGGCGACTGGGGCCTGGGCAACCCGCGGCTCTACTTCGACGCGGACACCGGCGAGCTGGTGCGCAAGCTGATGCCCGGCCAGGGCAGCGCGGGCGAGCTGTTCATGCAGGCGCAGTTCCCGCTGCACTCCGGGCGCATCCTCGGCACCACGGGCCGCGTCATCATCACGATCCTCGGGCTGGTGATCGCCATGCTCAGCGCGACGGGTGTGCTGCTGTGGGCGCGCAAGAAGCGCGCACGGGCCTCGCGCGTGGCCGCGAAGTCGCGAGTCTCCGCCAGCCCGCTGCCGCAACCTGGCGAGTGAGCTCCGCACGCTAAGCTCCCTGCGTGGAGAAGCGCGCCTCGGGACGGGTGGCACTGCTGCTGGGCTTGCTCGGCATCGCGACCAGCGGGCCGTTCTTCGTGATGTCCGGCCTGCAGCCGTTCAGCGCGGCCTTCTGGCGCACGCTGCTGGCCGGCTCGCTCGCCATGCTGATCGCCAGGCTGCGTGGCGAGCTCGACCTGTCCTTGCTGCGCCGCCACGCGCGCGGTCTGGTGCTGACGGGCTTGCTGTTCGGCACGCACTTCTTGCTCTGGGTGAAGGCGTTCGAGCTGACGGACTTCGCGTCCAACCTGCTGCTGCTGGTCGCGCAACCAGTCAGCGCCGCGCTGCTCGATCGAATGCTCGGTCGCGCCCTGCCCCCGCGCGCGCTGCTGTCGCTCGGACTCGCGATGGCGGGCATGCTGCTGGTCGCGGGTGCGGATATCTCGCTCGGTCCGCGCGCGCTGCTGGGCGATGCGATGTGTGTAGTGGCCGGCTTCCTGGGCGCGATGATGTACGTGTCCGGCCTGGAGGCGCGACGCGCGCTGTCGATGAACGCGTTCCTCGGCTCCACCTGCCTGGTCGCGTCGTGCCTGGCCTTGCCGGTGGCGCTGATCGCGGACGTGCCGCTGTGGTGCTTCTCCGCGACGAGCTGGCAGTGGCTGCTGGCGATGGTGGTGATCACCACCCTGCTCGGTCACGGCATGCTCAACACCGCGGCGCGCACGCTCTCGTTGTTCACGGTCAACATCGTGATCGTGCTGGAGCCCGTGCTCGCCATCCTGCTCGGCGCCTGGCTGTTCGGGGCTTCGATCGGCTGGCTGCAGGTCGCGGGCGGTGTGCTGCTGACGGCCGCGGTCTTCCCGCTGGTGTTCGCCGCCAGGCCCACGAACGCGAGCCCGGATCTCGCGCACTGAGCTGGCGCGGCTTTTCTCGGCGTTTCGTGCGCACAGGAACGCGAGCTGACCAGGCGGACCTTTCTCGGCAGAACTGTACGAGGAGGGAACCTCATGACCTTACGCTTATCTCTGGGTGCGCTCGTCCTGATCGGCTGCGCGGAAGAGGCGGAGCCGCGCGAGCTCGCGCAGCTCGCGGCCCTACCCGAAGTGCAGTGCGAGCCCGCGGATACAACGAGCGACTTTTACGCGTGGGACGGCACGCTGCCCGCCGACGACGGCGCGGTGATCAAGTGCCGCGCGATCGCGAAGCAAGCGGACAGACCGCAGGGCTATCGCGTGCTCTACCGGACCACGATCCTGCAGCACGAAGCGAGTGGCGACGTGACGCTGCCGGTGCCCGCATCGGGTGTGGTGTGGATCCCGGAAGGCACGCAAGAGAATCGCCCGGTGATCGCGAACACGCACGGCGCCGTCGGCATCGTGGCCAAGTGTGGACCGAGCCGCTCCACCGCCTACGATCGAGGCTACGTCAACGAGCTGGCCAAGAGCCTGCCCGCGGAGCCGATCGTGGTGGTGCCGGACTACGTCGGGCTCGGCGTAGACCCGCGTGTGCGCGTGCCCGAGGTAAAGGACTTCACCGTGGTGTGGCCCAACGGCGTGCGCAGCTGGCCGTTCTCCGATGTGTCGCATCCGTTCGCCTCGCTGGAAGGCGAAGGTCGCGCGACCATCGACCTGGTGCGTGCGGCGCGCCAGCTCCCCAACGCGAAGCTCGACGTGGTGAAGTGGGTCGCGTTCGGGCAGTCGCAGGGAGGCCATGCGGCGCTCGCTACGGCGGAGGTGATGGCGCGCGACTATGCGCCGGAGCTGGAGCTGCTCGGCGTGGTGGCTGGCGCACCCGCAACGCAGCTGTACGAAGATCGCAACTGGAACCCCGCGCTCAAGAATGCCGTGTTCGGCATGATGGCGGCGTCGCTGCCGCTGGAGTGGCGCACGCTGCGCTCGTCGACCTACCTGACCTACGAGGGCGCGATGCTGGTCGGCAACAGCGCCAACGGCACCTGCTTCGGGGAGGACTCGCTGTTCGACGTGCTCGTCTCGTACAACGCGGTGAAGCTGTTCCGCGACGAGAACAACCCCTTCCGCGATCCGGCCGTGGTGTCCGCGCTGACTTCGAACAGCCCCGGCAAGACGCGCACGAACGTGCCGATCTTCGTCGGCCAGGTGCGCACCGACCCGCTGGTGATGCAGGGCCGCACGCGCGCGTTCCTCGCCACGGCGAACGCGGAGTACAAGAAGCAGGTCACGCTGTGCGAGTACTACGGCGGCGGTGCCCGCAACGACTTCGAGCAGAAGGCCTACGAGGCGCTCGGCTGGGCGTTCCACACGCAGGACCACAACGCGTTCGGCAAGATGTTCGCGCTCCCCGCGCGACGCATCCGCTGCGAGCGCGACGGCCAAGCCGTGGCAGCCACCCCGAGCGAGTTCGTGCGCGCACTCGCCTGGTGACTTCGCGCGGTCTGCGCGAGCAGTGGTAGAGAGATCGGTGATGGAGCTCCACCGCTAGCTGTTCGCGCCGAACTAGCAGCGCTGGGCCTACGGGAGACCGACCTCTGACCAACGCGCTGAACGCTCACGGCGCGCCCTTGCGAACCTCTGCATCGTGGTGCATATACACAAGCATGCAGCTGGACGTGTTCGAGACGTTGGCCGACCCGACGCGGCGTCGGATCATGGAGGCGTTGCGGGATGGCGAGCAGCCTGTGGGCGATGTCGTCGAGCGCGCGGGCATCCATCAGTCCGGCGTCTCACGACACCTGCGGATCCTTCATGAATCCGGCTTCGTGAAGGTGCGGCCGGATGGGCAACGACGGCTCTATTCGTTGCGGCAAGAGCCGTTCGCCGAGCTGGAGACGTGGCTCGCGCAGTACCGCCGCGTGTGGGACGCGCGACTGGATCGCTTCGAGGCCGCGCTGGCCAAGAAGCAGAAGGGAGGGCGCACCACGTCCTCCAACAGGAGGGGAAAATGAACCAAGCGAAACCACGTGCGAGCATCGTCGTCGAGCGCACCTTCCGCGCCTCGATCGAAGACGTTTGGGAGCTGTGGACCACCAAGCAGGGCTTCGAGTCGTGGTGGGGACCGGAGGGCTTCCGCGCGGACGTGCACGCGATCGATGCGCGTGAAGGTGGCACGCTGGAGTACGACATGGTCGCGGACACGCCGGAGACGGTCGCCGCGATGAAGGAGCTGGGACGGCCTGCATCCCACCCCACGCAGTCGTGCTTCAAGGTGGTGAAGCCGCGCGAGCGCC
>JBEVNG010000086.1:0-15991 GCA_040508235.1 Polyangiales bacterium
CTCGAAGAGCAGCTCGAAGCGGGCGCGATGGGCCTCAAGCTGCACGAAGACTGGGGCACCACCCCGCAGGCGATCGACACGTGCTTGAGCGTCGCCGAGCGCTTCGACATCCAGGTGGCGATCCACACCGACACGCTCAACGAGTGCGGCTTCGTGGAGGACACGTTCGCTGCGTTCAAGGGTCGCACCATCCACACCTTCCACACGGAGGGGGCGGGCGGTGGCCACGCGCCGGACATCATCCGCGCCTGCGGCGAGGCCAACGTGCTGCCGTCGAGCACCAACCCCACGCGCCCGTACACCATCAACACGGCCGACGAGCACCTCGACATGCTGATGGTCTGCCATCACCTCGATCCGTCGATCGCGGAGGACGTGGCATTCGCGGAGTCGCGCATTCGACGCGAGACGATCGCGGCCGAGGACATCCTGCAGGACCTCGGCGCGTTCAGCATGATGTCGTCGGACTCGCAGGCGATGGGCCGCGTGGGCGAGGTGGTGATGCGCACCTGGCAGACCGCGCACAAGATGAAGGTGCAGCGCGGCGCGCGTCAGCAGGACTCGTCGCGCAACGACAACTTCCGCGTCAAGCGCTACATCGCCAAGTACACCATCAACCCGGCGCTCAGCCACGGCATCGCGCACGAGGTGGGCTCGCTGGAGGCGGGCAAGCTGGCGGACATCGTGCTCTGGCGGCCGGCGTTCTTCGGCGTGAAGCCGTCGTGCGTGATCAAGGGCGGCATGATCGCCACCGCGCCCATGGGCGATCCCAACGCGTCGATCCCCACGCCGCAGCCGGTGCACTACCGGCCGATGTTCGGCACCATGGGCCGCGCCTGCGCGGAGACCAGCGTCACCTTCGTGTCGGGAGCGTCCATCGAGGCGGGCATCGCGCGCGAGCTACGGCTGTCCAAGAAGCTGGTGCCGGTGCGCGGCTGCCGCACGGTGCAGAAGCGCGACATGATCCACAACGACTACCAGCCCAAGATGGAGGTCAACGCGCAGACGTACGAGGTGCGCGCGGACGGCCAGCTGCTGGTATGCGAGCCTGCCAAGGTGCTGCCGATGGCGCAGCGCTACTTCCTGTTCTGAGGTTGACCATGTTGGAGATCACAGCGCGCAGTACGGACGCGGCCACCCCCGACCTGACCATCACGCTGGTCTTCCAGGACCGGCAGCGCAGCCGCTTGAAGGTGGCGCTCAGCTCGGGGCAGGAGGCGCTGATGATGATGCCGCGCGGGCAGGTGCTGCGCGGAGGCGACACCGTGCGGGTGAGCGACGGCCGTGTCGCCACCATCACCGCCGCGCCCGAGACGGTGTCGACGGTGCGCGGCAAGGACATGCGTCAGCTGGCGCGTGCTGCCTACCACCTCGGCAATCGCCACATGCCCCTGGAGGTCGGAGACGGCTTCCTGCGCTACCTGCACGATCACGTGCTGGACGACATGGTGCGCTCGCTGGGGCTGTTCGTGATGATCGAGGAGGCGCCGTTCGAGCCCGAGGGCGGCGCGTACTCGCACAGCCATGGCGACGCGCGCTCGATCGCCAACATCTCGTTGTCGGCCGATGATCGCTAGCGCCACCATGCGCCTGCTCTGGCTGGTGAGCCCGGCGCTGCCGGTGGGTGCCTACGCGTACTCGCGCGGCCTGGAGTGGGCCGTGCACAAGGAGTGGGTGCACGACAGCGACAGCGCGCGCGACTGGATCGCGGGCGTGCTGGAGCGTCAGATCGCGCAGCTCGATGCGCCCGTGCTCGCGCGTATGCACGATGCCTACACGCAAGGTGGCGATGCGTCGCGCTGGGCTCTGTTCTTGATGGCGGCGCGCGAGTCCGCGGAGTTCGCGCTGGAGGATCGGCAGCTCGGCATCTCGCTGGCCAAGCTGCTGCGCGAGTGCGGCGTGCCCGACGTGCAGCCCGGCGGCTACGCGCAGCTGTTCGCGCAGGCGGCGGTGCACTACGGCGTGTCGCGCCACGACGCCGTGCTCGGCTACATGTTCGCGTTCGCGGAGAGCCAGATCACGGCTGCCAGCAAGCTGGTCCCGCTCGGACAGACCGCGAGCCAGCGCGCGCTCAACGCCTTGATGGATCGGCTCGAAGTGTTCGTGCAAGCCGCGCTGCTCCTGGAGGACGAAGACCTCGGCGCGCACACGCCGGGCCTCGCGATCGCGAGCGCCTTGCACGAGACGCAGTACACGCGACTTTTCCGCTCCTGAGGAGGATGCATGGAGACCGAAGTTCAGGGCAGCAGAGTGTCACGCACCGGCGCGCAGGCGCTGCGACTTGGCGTGGGTGGACCAGTCGGCTCCGGCAAGACGCACCTGGTGCTGTCGCTCTGCCGCGCCATGCGCGATCGCTACGACATCGCCGTCGTCACCAACGACATCTACACGCGCGAGGACGCCGAGTTCTTGACGCGCAACGAGGCGCTGCCCCGGGAGCGCATCACGGGCGTCGAGACCGGCGGCTGCCCGCACACCGCCATCCGCGAGGATGCCTCGATGAACCTGGCCGCGGTCGACGACATGATCGTCAAGTTCCCCAAGTGCCAGATGGTGATCATCGAGAGCGGCGGCGACAACCTCAGCGCCACCTTCAGCCCCGAGCTCAGCGACCTGACCATCTACGTGATCGACGTCGCCGCCGGCGACAAGATCCCGCGCAAGGGCGGCCCGGGCATCACCAAGAGCGACCTGCTGATCATCAACAAGACCGACCTCGCCCCGCACGTCGGCGCCTCGCTGGACGTGATGGACCGCGATGCCCGCAAGATGCGCGGCACGCGCCCGTTCGTGTTCACCTGCCTCAAGACCGGCGACGGCCTCGACAAGGTGATCCACTTCATCGAGGAGAAGGGCCTGCTCTGACCTTGGCCTCGGGGTAGCGCAGCTTGCCCGCGAGCAGCGGCGTGTCCGTGCGCCCCCGCAGGTGGCGATCGAAGAACTCCAGCGTGAATACGTTGATGATGTCGTGCGCCAGGCGTGGGTGCAGCAGTGCGGGGTCCGCGGGCTCGAGCAGCGTGCGGTCCGAGAAGTGGAGGTGGCGCGAGCGCGCGAGCCGCACCTGGTACCAGGGCGCGCGCGTGTTGCGCAGCAGCTGCTCGAACTCCGCGCGCGTGCGCTTGCACTGCGCCGGCGCGCACGGCTCCTCGGAGTGCATCAGCAGCAGCGGGCGTGGCGTACCCGTCGAGACCACGTCGGAGAAGAAAGAACCGTCGAGATCGGCCGCCGCCTGGATGCGCGCGTCGTCACGCGCGGCATGCACGGCGATGGCCCCTCCCAGCGACCAGCCCAGGGCCCCCACATGCGCGAGGTCGGCGTGCGCATAGAACGGGTCGCGCTCGTGCAGTGCGTGCAGGCGATCGAGCACGAAGCGAAGGTCCAACAGGCGCGGCGCCAGCAACACCTCCAGGCTGTCCGAGACGCCCGGGGAGCCGACGTCGTACGCGTAGCGGTAGCCGTCCGGGAAGCGCTGGCAGCGATCGGCACCGGGGTGGCTGATCGCCATCACCAGGTAGCCGTGGCTGGCCAGGAACTCGGTCTGGAAGGTGGCGCTGAAGTGGGGATGCCAGCTGCCAGGACCGTAGAGCAGCACGGGTAGCTTCGCGTCGAGCACAGGTGCATCGCGCGTCGAGGTGGTGCGCACGTTCGCGGCCGCGTCGAGCCAGCCTTCCAGCGCGTCGCGCGGGTAGCGCTCGCGGTCGAGCGCGTACGGCGCGAGGGCGCCCGCTTGCTCGGTGGGATACCAGAGCTGTACCAGCAGGTGACGCGCGTCCTCTTTGGGCGTGGCGAGCTCATCGCGCGTCGCGTCGACCCACAGCTCCTCGCGCGTGCCGGTCGCGTAGGGTCCGCGCGGCGAGCCCGCGAACAGGTGCTCCGGTGTGCCCTGTGCGTGCGCGACGGACGTCAGCAATAGCCAAAGCGCGAGCTCCCTCATGCGCCCCCGTAGCGCTCGGCGCGCACGCTGCCGGGCGGCAAGCCCAGATCCAGCAACGCGCCCGTCACCGCCTCCACGAACGGCGTCGAGCCGCACACGTAGCTGCTCGCGGGCGTGTGCTGCCAGGCGCCGAGCAGGCTGGCGAGTGCCTCGCGGTCGAGTCGACGGTCGAGGTCCTGGTCGCGCTGCTTGGGCCCGCGCGTGGTGACGAGGCGAACGCTGGCGTTGCTCGCGAGCAGCTCGTCGCGGTAGGCGAGGTCGTCCCAGGTCTGCGCGGAGTACACCAGCAGGCAGGGCGTGTCCGGCATGGTCTGCGCGCGATGCCGTGCGATCGCGATCAGCGGCGCGATCCCGGAGCCTCCCGCGATCAACAGCAAGGGTTGTGCATCCCCGCGCCACACGAAGTGTCCACCGAGCGGGCCCCGCAGCTCGATCTTGTCGCCGACCTCCGCGGCCTCGTGGAAGAACGACGAGACCTCTCCGGCGTCGAGCCGCTCGATCGCCAGCTCCAGCAGCGGCGCACCGGGCGCGGACGCGATCGAGTACGCACGCTGCGCGGTGTAGCCGTCGGGTGCGGTCAGCTGCACGTCGACGTGTTGTCCAGCCAGGTGCGTGGACCAGGGCACCTTGAAGAAGAAGCTGGAGATGCGCGGCGTCAGCGCCTCGATGCGCTCCAGCGAGGCCTCTTGAAAGCTCACGGGTCGTCCGTGTAACGCTGCGCCTTCCAGGGGTCGCCGTACATGTGATAGCCGCGCAGCTCCCAGAAGCCGGCCTCGTCCTTCTGCGTGAAGCGCAGCTCGTTGACCCACTTGGCGCTCTTCCAGAAGTACAGGTGCGGCACCAGCAGGCGCGCCGGGCCGCCGTGCTCGGGGTCGATCGGCTTGCCCTCGTAGCGCGTCGCGATCATCGCCTTGCCGTTCACCAGGTCGGGCAGCGGCACGTTGGTGTCGTAGTCGTCGTAGGAGTGGGCGAGCAGGAAGCCCGTCGGCGGCGTGATGCCTGCGGCCGCGAACAGGTCGTCGACCGTCACGCCTTCCCACTGCGTGTCGAACTTGGACCACTTGGTCACGCAGTGGATGTCGCCCTTCCACGGCGTGTGCGGCAGCGCCTGGAACTCGCTCCAGCTCCAGCTCTTGATCGGCTTGGCGGCGTGGCGCAGCGTGAACTTCCAGCTCGCCAGATCGATGCGCGGCGTGGCGCCGAGCGACAGCACCGGGAAGTCGTCCGTCTTGTATTGCCCGGGGGGAAGGCGCTTTGCCTCCTCGACCTGGGGACGACGACCGAAGAATCCGCGAGTGGCCATGGCGTGCTCCTGTCTGCCTGACGTGCCAGCCCGCACGCGAGTTGGCAAGCGGGCGTCTACCTTCGGTCCATGGAGCGTCCGTGGTTGCCGCCGGTCTGGCTTGCTCGAAGGATCGAGCGCGTACGAAACGCGTTACAGCTGGCCCAGCGCCGGAGCACGCTGCCGCCGGTGGCGCTGCTGGAGCTGGCGATGGGGGCGTGGCTCAGCCAGGCGCTGGTGGCCGCCGCGGAGCTCGGGGTCGCGGACGCGCTGGCGCAGGGACCACGGACGGTGGCGCAGCTCGCGCGCGAGCTGGAGGTCGACGAGGACTCGCTAGCTAGGCTCCTGCGCGCGCTCAGCGCCCACGGTGTCTTCGTCGAGCGTGCGGGCAGCTACGCCCAGAACGCGCTGTCTCGCCACCTGCGCTCCGACGTGCCCGACTCGCTGCGCGCCTACCTGCTGTTCCTCGGCCACCCCAAGCACCGCGCGCAGTGGTCCGCGCTCGCGCAGCGGGTGCGTGGCGGGCGCTCCGAGCGGCCGTTCTTCGACGCGCTGAGGGCGGATCGCGAGCTGGGCGCGGTGTTCGACGAGGGCATGAGCAGCCTGTCGCGGCTCGGCAGCCGGGCGACCGAGGTCTACGACTTCGCGCGCTTCACCACGATCGTCGACGTCGGGGGAGGGCGCGGCGAGAACCTGCTCGGCGTGCTGCGCGGCGCACCCGCTTCGCGCGGTGTGTTGTTCGACTTGCCGGAGGTCATCGCGCACGCGCTCGCGCACGAGCGTATGCAGGTCGAGGGAGGCTCCTTCTTCGAGCGTGTGCCGGAGGGCGGCGATGCCTACGTGCTCAAGCACATCCTGCACGACTGGGCCGACGAGCACGCGCTCGCCATCCTGCGCAACGTGCGCCGCGCGATGCCGCCACACGGCACGCTCGTGCTGCTGGAGAGCGTGGTGCCCACCGGCGCCGAGCCGCACCTCGCCAAGCTGATCGACCTGGAGATGATGGTGATCGACGGCAAGGAGCGCAGCGAGCCCGAGTGGCGCACGCTGCTGCAGCGCGCGGGCTTCACGCTGGAGCAGATCATCGAGACCGCGGGCCCGGTCTGCATCCTCGAAGCGCGGCTCAGCGATACTTCGGGTGCGTGAAGTGGAGCCGGTGATCCGCGCCGTGCGAGGCGACGGCCTCCGTGAACACCACGCTGCCGATCGCCTGCCACTTGTGCGGCAGCAAGCGCGAGCTCTCGTCGGCGATCTCGATCCGGTAGCGCAGCCCGCTCGGCTGGATGGCTTGCGCGATCTCGAGCCGTAGATCGGGCGAGTCGCAGCGCGGGTTGGCCGCATCGCCGACCAGGCGCAGAAAGCGCGGCGCGCGGAGCGAGCCCACGTTGCCGAGCTCCGCGATCGGGTAGACCTGGCGAATCGCGGCCTGCGTCGCGTCGAGCGTGCGGTCGGCCAGCATGAACGCCGTCGCCGCCACCGCGCCGATAGGTCCCTTGCCCACCATGCCGGGGTGCGGAACGAACGGCAGCAGGTCGTTGGCGAACGCCGCATGCGCGAAGTGCCGCGTGTGCGTGCCGCCCAGGTTCTCCAGCGTGAAGAAGTTCGCCGTCTTCGCCGGGCGCTGCTCGTCGAGCGTCGGCCACAGCTTGCCCGCGATGCCCATGAAGCGCAGCTTGCCCGCCCGGTACTCGCCCACCGCGTCGGACGCGCGCGCGATCATCAGCGCCATGCTGTCCTTGCGGAAGTAGCCCGAGTAGGGCGTCTCCTCCGTGATGTGCCAGACGCCGCGCAGCGCGATGCCGACCGGGTGCACCAGCTTGTCGAACTCGGGCAGCAGATCCGCCTCATCGCTCAGCGTACGTTCGCCATCTCGCAACAGCCGCGCGGCGAACGAGCCCGCCAGATCCCGCCAGCGCAAGCGCCGCTGCGGCAGCTCGCGGTACGGATCCCGCGTCACGGCCGCCCAAACCTCCGCGAAACGCGAGCCTTCCGCACGCTCTCGCCGCACGCTCGCCCCAACCTCGACCGCCTCGTGCATGCACCACCTCACCCCCGCACGCGCGGGTCTCCCGGGACCAATGCACGAAGCCTGCCGCGGCCGCAGGCGCGTCCATGCGACATAGCGCGGCACCGCTTCGCGCCTACGAGTTCCGGGTATGAAGGGTCGCTTGGAGGGACGCACCGCCGTGGTCACGGGCGGCAGCTCCGGCATCGGCGCGGGCATCGCGCGGGGGCTGTCGCGTGCGGGCGCCAACGTGGTCGTCAACTACCACTCCGGGCGCGAGCGTGCGGAGGAGCTGGCGCAGGAGCTCGGCAGCGGCGCCATCGCGTACGGGGGCGACGTCTCGGACGAAGCCGCCGTCGCCAAGCTGTTCGACGCGACCATCGAGCGCTTCGGGCGCGTCGACATCGTGATCGCCAACTCCGGCATCCAGAAGGACGCGCCCATCCGCGAGCTCTCGCTGGAGGACTGGAAGCGCGTGCTCGACGTGAACCTCACGGGCCAGTTCCTGGTCTGCCGCGAGGCCGTGCGCCGCTTCACGGAGCAGACCCCGCTGCCGCACGTACGCGCGCGCGGCAACATCGTCTGCATCAGCTCGGTGCACGAGCAGATCCCGTGGGCCGGACACATCAACTACGCCGCCTCCAAGGGTGGCGTGATGTTGATGATGAAGACGCTGGCGCAGGAGGTCGCGCCCGAGCGCATTCGCGTCAACGGTGTGGCACCGGGCGCGATCAAGACGCCGATCAACGAGGAGGCGTGGTCGGACCCCGAGGCCAAGCGCAAGTTGCTGGAGCTGATCCCGTACGGGCGCATCGGTGAGCCGGAGGACGTGGCGGCATGCGTGACGTGGCTCGCGTCGGACGAGAGCGACTACGTCACCGGCGCGTCGCTGTTCGTCGATGGAGGCATGACGCTCTATCCCGGCTTCGCGGACAACGGCTGAGGTGGACGTGCCCAAGCAGCTCCCGATCGAAGACCACGGCGTCGTCGGCGACCTCGCGACCGTCGCCCTGGTTGGACTCGATGGCACGGTCGACTTCCTGTGCTGGCCGCGCTTCGACTCACCGACCGTGTTCGCGTCCTTGCTCGACGCGGAGCGCGGCGGCTTCTGGCGTATCGCCCCGGAGGAGAACGAGGGCGCGCCGCTGCGCCAGAAGCAGATGTACCTGCCCGACACCAACGTGCTCTACACGCGCTTCATGGGCCCCGAGGGCATGAGCAAGCAGGTCGACCTGATGCCGGTGGGCGAGGGGCCGCAGCAGCTGATCCGCACGGTGCACGGCATCCGCGGGCGCGTGCAGCACCACATGGTGTGCGCACCGCGGCTCGACTACGGGCGTGCGCGCCAGCGTGTCGAGGCACGTGGACCGCACGAGGTGATCTGGCACCCCGAGCAGGGCGAGCCGCTGCGCCTGCGGGCCAGCGTGCCGCTGACCCTCGTCGAGGGCGACGTGCACGCGCGCTTCGAGGTCGGCTGCGAGCAGAGCGTGACCTTCGTGCTCGACCAGCCGGACGGCGAGAGCGTCGCGGATCTCACGCAGCACGCCGAGCGCGTGCACGACGCCACGGTCGCGTACTGGCGCCAGTGGCTCGCGCGCTCGACCTACCGCGGTCGCTGGCGCGAGATGGTCAACCGCTCGGCGCTGATGCTCAAGCTCTTGTCGAGCCGCGCGCACGGCGCGATCATCGCCGCGCCCACGTTCGGCCTGCCGGAGGAGCCGGGCGGCTCGCGCAACTGGGACTATCGCTACACCTGGATCCGCGACGCGGGCTTCTCGCTGTACGCACTGATGCGGCTCGGCTTCACGGAAGAAGCGGACGCCTTCATGGGCTGGATCGCCCAGCGCGCCGAGGAGGGCAAGGGCGATGGCTGCCTGGAGGTGATGTATCGCGTCGATGGGCACACCTGCCTCGACGAGGTCGAGCTGCACCACCTCGCCGGCTACGGCGGCGCCAGGCCGGTGCGCATCGGCAACGCCGCGCATGAGCAGACGCAGCTCGACATCTACGGCGCGCTGCTCGACGCCGTCTACCTCGCCAACAAGTACGGTCAGCCCATCGGCTACGACGCCTGGCGTGGGGTCGTGCGCTCGGTCGACTTCGTGTGCAAGAACTGGATGCGCCCGGACGAGGGCATCTGGGAGTTCCGCGGGGAACGCCGCGAGCTGCTGCACTCGCGCCTGATGTGCTGGGTCGCGGTCGACCGCGCGGTGCGGCTCGCGGACCGACGCTCGCTGCCGGCGCCGATCGTGAAGTGGGCCGAGACCCGCACCGCGATCCACCACAGCATCTTCGAGACGTTCTGGAGCGACGAGCGCGGCGCGTTCGTGCAGGCCAAGGGCAGCAGCGCACTCGACGCCTCGTGCTTGCTGATGCCGCTGGTGCGCTTCGTCAGTCCCGCCGATCCCAAGTGGCAGTCCACGCTCGACGCCGTGGGGCGCGAGCTGGTGAAGGACGCGCTGGTGCTGCGCTACGACGGCGAGCGCAGCGCCGACGTCGATGGCCTGGAGGGGCGCGAGGGCAGCTTCACGCCGTGCTCGTTCTGGTACGTGGAGGCGCTCGCGCGCGGCAAGCAGGTCGACAAGGCACGCTACCTGTTCGAGGCCATGCTCGGCTACGCCAACCACCTCGGCCTCTACGCGGAGGAGCTCGGCGACTCGGGCGAGCACCTCGGGAATTTCCCACAAGCGCTGACGCACCTGGCGTTGATCAGCGCCGCCTTCAGCCTCGACCGCGAGCTCTCCGACACCCGCCGCGGCGCCTGGGAACGCTGACGATCGCGCGATCTCGCTGTAAACTCGGCAGAGGCGGGTCGCGGCGACTCTGGAGGGTAGTTGGAGCAAGGCAAGAACGAGGCGTGCGGCGAGCTCGAGACTCTGGTCCGGGCTCACGACTGGTCGACGACCGCGCTCGGGCCGAGCGAAGGCTGGCCCTCGAGCCTGCGCACGGTCGTGCGTCTGCTGCTCGACTCCGCGACGCCGATGCTGTTGATGTGGGGTCCGGAGCGGGTCCAGCTCTACAACGACGCGTTCCGCCCGTTCCTCGCGGAGCAGCATCCGGATGCGCTCGGCGCCTCGGCCACGGACGGCTGGCCGGAGGCATGGCGCATGCGCCACGCGTTCGGCTGCGACCCGATCCGCGAAGAAGACGGTCGCGTGGTCGGCCTGCTGCTGATCGGCCCCAAGCCCGCTCCGCGGAAGGATGCCGACGCGACGCCGAGCTTCCTGCGTCTCGGCGGCGAGCTCGGCGCACTGATCCGAGCCTTCGATTGGTCCACCACCTCGCTCGGGCCCAGCGCGCAGTGGCCGCAGTCCCTGAAGACATCCGTCAGCACGATGCTCCGGTCGCCGTACCCCATCATCCTGTTCTGGGGCCGCGATCACGTGATGCTCTACAACGATCCGTTCCGCCCGATCCTCGGTGAGAAACACCCGGGCACGGTCGGCGCGTATGCGCGCTTCGCGCTGGTCGAGGCGTGGGAGATCCTCGGTCCGCTGATCGCCAACGCCCAGGCCACCGGCGAGCCGTTGTTCGTGGAGAACGGGCTGGTGATGTTCGCGCGCCGGCCCGGCGGCCTGAAGGAGGAGTCCTACTTCACCTGGTCCTACAACCCGACCATCGGAGAGAGCGGCGAGATCGCGGGGCTGTTCGCGATCGCGAGCGAGACCACGCGGCAAGTCATCGGCGACCGCCGCCTGGGCACGCTGCGCGAGCTCTCGCTGCGCACGGCGTACGACCGCACCGTGAGTCGCGTTTTCACGTCGATCGACGCCGTGCTGGAGCAGGCGGCCTCCGACGTGCCGTTCGTGTTGTTGTACGTGATCGAAGGCGACGTGGCGCGGCTGGTCTGCTGCACGGGTCTCTCGCGCGGCGCGCCCCAAAGCCCCAGCGAGCTGCGCCTCGACGATGCGGCGATCTGGCCCGTGGCGGCGGTGGCGGCCTCGGGACAGGAACGTCTGCTGGAGCAGCTGCAGTCCACGCATGGCGCGCTGCCGAGCGGGCCCTGGCAGGACCCGGCCACGCGCGCGCTGCTGCTGCCGGTGCCCATGGGCGCCGAGCTCAACGGTGTGTTGATCGCGGGCCTCAGCCCGGTGCTGGAGCTCGACGAGACCTACCGCAGCTTCCTGCAGCTACTCGCGCGCCAGGTCTCCGCCAGCATCGCCAGCGCGCGCGCCTACGAGGAAGAGTCCCAGCGCGCGGCCAAGCTGGCCGAGCTCGATCGCGCCAAGACCGACTTCTTCAGCAACGTCAGCCACGAGTTTCGCACGCCGCTGACGCTGATCCTCGGGCCGGTCGAGCAGGCCCTCTCGCGCCCCGACAGCGCGCTGGCGGGCGACGAGCTGGAGCTGGTGCGACGCAACACGCTGCGTCTGTACAAGATGGTCAACTCGCTGCTCGACTTCTCGCGCGTCGAGGCGGGGCGAGCGCAAGCGCGCTTCGTGCCCACGGACCTGTCCGCGCTCACCGCGAACCTGGCCAGCCACTTCCGCTCCGCCGCGGAGAGCGCAGGTCTCACGTTCCTGGTCGACTGCGCCCCATTGCCCGAGCCGATCTACGTCGACCACGAGATGTGGGAGAAGATCGTGCTCAACCTGCTGTCGAACGCCGTCAAGTTCACCCATCGCGGGCGCGTTCGCGTGGAGCTGCGCGGACGCCAGGGTGACGCCGTGCTGCGCGTGGAGGACAGCGGCGTCGGCATCGCGGCGTCCGAGCTGCCGCACGTGTTCGAGCGCTTCTATCGCGTGGCGGAGTCGCACGGGCGCAGCCACGAGGGCACCGGCATCGGGCTGGCGCTCGCACGCGAGCTGATCACGCTGCATGGCGGCACGGTCTCCGCGCGCAGCGAGCTCGGCGTCGGCACCACCTTCGAGGTCGTGCTGCCCGCGGGCCACGCGCACCTGCCGGCCTCACGCATCGAGTCGGCCGGCGAGTCACGCGGCGTGTCGCGCAGCGTGACCGCGTTCGTGGAGGAGGCGGCGCGCTGGTCGTCGGACGGGGGCGGCATCGAGCTCGCTCCCGCGGAGCCGAGCGACGTCATGCCGGCGTCGCTCACGACCTCGCGCATCCTGCTGGTCGACGACAACGCCGACCTGCGCACGTACGTGGCGGGCCTGCTCGGCCAGGCGTTCACCCACGTAGAGACCGCCAGCAACGGGCAGGAGGCGCTGACGCGGATCGCGGAGCATGCGCCGGACCTGGTGCTCTCGGACGTGATGATGCCGGTCATGGATGGCTTCGCGCTGGTGCGTGCGCTGCGCGCGGACGAGAAGCTGCGCTCGATCCCGATCATCCTGCTCAGCGCGCGCGCGGGCGACGAGTCGACCTCCGAGGGCCTGGCCAGCGGCGCCGACGACTACCTGGTCAAGCCGTTCACCGCGCGTGAGCTGATGGCGCGCGTGCGGGTGCTCCTGGAGATGTCGCGCGTGCGCGCGCAGGTGTGGAGCGAGCGTGGCCAGGTCGAGGTGCTGCGGCGCTCGCTCGCGGTGCGCGACGAGTTCATCTCCGTGTCCTCGCACGAGCTGCGCACGCCCTTGACGGCGCTTCGAATCCAGATCGAGAGCTTGCTGCGCTGGAGCCAGAAGGGCACGCTCGAGCCCGGCGACACGCGTGTCGCGGACAAGCTCGCGCTGTCGTTGCGGCAGGTGGGCAGGCTGACCACGCTGGTGCAGTCGCTGCTCGACGCCTCGCGTGCCTCGCTTGGCGCGCTGCCACTCAACGTGACGGAGCTCGACCTGGCGGAGCTGGTGCGCGACGCGAGCGCGCGCGTCCAAGCGGAGGCGCAGGCCGTGGGCTCGCGCATCGACGTGCGCGCCGAGTCGGTGCGCGGAAGCTGGGACGGGCCGCGGCTGCAGCAGGTGCTGGAAGATCTGCTGGAGAACGCGATCAAGTACGCGCCCGGAACGGTGATCGACGTGGAGCTCGAGCGGGTCGGTGAGCGGGCTCGCCTGCGCGTCCGCGACCGCGGCATGGGCATCCCGGAGGATGCACGCGTGCGCGTGTTCGAGCGCTTCGAGCGCGCGGTGTCCACGGAGCACTACGGTGGCTTCGGCCTCGGCCTGTACATGGCGCGCACGCTGGTCGAGGCCCACGGCGGGTCGATCGCGGCCGAGCGCACCGAGGGCGGCGGCACCACGATCGCCGTCGAGTTGCCCCTGGCGCGCGCAGAGTCCATGAAGACGGCGCTGTGACGAGCCGGATCCTGCTGGTCGAAGATGATGCCGACATCCGCGAGTCCATCAAGGACGTGCTCGAGGATGAAGGCTACGTGGTCGCCGAGGCCGGCAACGGCGTCGAGGCCCTCGACCGCCTGCGCACCGACGCACTGCCCGACCTGATCCTGCTCGACCTGATGATGCCCGTCATGAATGGGCTGCAGTTCCATCAGGAGCTCGTGAAGGACGCGGCCTGGCGCGCGATCCCGATCGTGGTCCTGAGCGCGGACGCGGACGCACGCAACAAGGCGGCCGCGATGAAGGCGCTGGACGTGATCGAGAAGCCCGTCGAGCTGGAGCGACTGTTCCAGACCGTCGCGCGCGCGACCGCTCTCAGTACGTCGCCTTGATGCCGGCGTGCAGCCAGCGCGGCGCGTTGGGTCGCGCTCCGAACGGGCGCCGCGCGACGATGTACTGCGAGTCGAACAGGTTGAAGATGTTCGCGTAGACCGAGAGTGGGCCCCACACCTTGGCCGACGCCGCGATGTCGACCAGCGTGGTCGCGTCGGTGGCGATGGTGTCGTTGAGGCTGCCGCGGCCGGGGACCTCACGCTCGCGCGAGACGTAGGTGAAGTTGGCGTTGAACGAGCCGCGCGGGTGCTCGACGCCCGCGGTGATGCGCGTCTGGTGGCGCGGCACGTACGGCATCTCGTCGCCCTTCTGCACGTTCCCGAAGATGGGGTCCTGCGACATGAAGGACTCCTCGAAGTACGACTTGGTCCAGGTGTACGCGACGCCGATCGGCACGCGCCACACGTTGATGGGGAGCTCGTGCTCCAGCAGCACCTCGAGGCCGTAGGTGCGCGCGGCGCCCGCGCTGTACTGCGCGTTGAGCATTCCGCCGGTGTCCGGATCGGCGCCCGTGCAGCCGCTCGACTCGGTGCAGATGTCGGTGAGGTTCTTGTAGTCGTTGTAGAAGAACACCGTCTCCGCGCGCAGCAAGCGGTCGGTGAAGCGCGCGCCGGCTTCGTAGTTGATGCTCTTCTCGGGCTTGGCCTTGGCGCTGCCCGGGGGTGGCGGGCTGAAGCCCTGGTACACGCCGCCCAGGATGCCGAGCCCCCCGTAGATGCCCTGGTACACGCCAACACCTGGAAGTACGACGGCGTTGAAGGCCGTCAGCTCGCTGAGCGCGAGCCGGTCCTTGGACTTGGAGGCGATCAGCTCGGTGCGCAGGCCGGGCGTGATCGTCAGCTCCTTCCAGCTCACCGCGTAGTTCGCGTGCAGCGCCACCGCGTGGGTGGACTCCTTGTTGAACGCGGTCGTCTGCGGGTACGCGTTCACCGGCGTCAGCGCGTCGCCGTCGACCAGGAACGCGCTCTGGCTGTGGTGGCGATCGATGTAGTCGTTGTGGTAGCGGACGCCGGCTTCCACGCGGTGCGTGACGGGGCCCGTCTTGCCCGCCCAGTTCAAGCGCGACTCCACGCCCTGCGAGATGAACGAGCGCTGGTTCGGACCGATCAGGATTGCCTGCGATGCGTTGGCCGAGGCCTGCTGCCCGCGCAGGATCCCGAGGTAGGTCGGGTTGCGGCCCACGCTCGGGTTGTTGAGCACTTCGAACAGGTTGGCGTCCGCGAAGCCGTTGACCTTGCGCCAGGTGCGCTGCAGGTCGTGGCGGTAGACGTTGGTGACCAGCGTCAGGTTGCGCTTGCGCGACTTGAGCGTGTGCGTGAGCACCGCCGCGACGCGGTAGTTGTGCATGCGGTCGAGCTGGCTCGCCGTGTAGCGCCGGTTCGGGCTCTGCTTGAAGTCCGCGTCGGACAGGCCGAGGTAAGACTCGTTGGACGTCTCGTCCGAGAACGTCAGCTTGAGCTTCAGCTGGTTGTCGATGTCCTCGCCGTGGTGCGTGTACGAGAACTTGGCCATCCACTCGTCGCGGATGAAGCCCGTGTCCGCTTCGCGCCCGCGCGAGTCCACCAGCTCCTTGAAGCCGTTGTTCTGCAGCCGCACCGCCTCCAGCAGCACACCGAACTTGCCGGTGTTGATGCCGCCCCAGGCGTGCGCCTTGCCGTAGCCGTACTGGCCCACCGCCACGTCCGCGTACGCCGAGGTGTCGTCGGGAATGTCGCGCGTGGTGAAGTCGATGGTGCCGGCGACCGTCTGCGGGCCGTAGCCGATGGCGCCGGGTCCCTTGATGATCTTGATCTTCGTCATGCGCGTCAGCAGCGGGAAGTAATAACCCGCCGGCGCGGAGTAAGGTGCCGGACCGAACAAGACTCCGTCTTCGAGTAAGGTCACCTTCTTGCTGCGATCCGGGTTCACACCGCGCAGCGCGATGTTGGGCCGCAGCCCCATGCCGTCCTCCGTGCGCACGTAAAGGCCCGGCGTGTTCAGCAGCGCGACCGTGGGGTCGTCATACTCGAAGCGCTGCAGCTGCTTGTCCGTGATCACATGCGCCGACCCCGCCAGCCGCGCGATCGGCGTTCCCACGACCACGACCTCGATCGTCTCTGGCGGCGCACTCGGCGGCGCCGCGATCGGCTCCACGCCCGCGGGCGACGACGCGGGGGTCACAGGGATCAGCGTGATCGCTTCGCCTGGCATGCTCGCTGCCGGAGGTG
>JBEVNG010000176.1:0-11350 GCA_040508235.1 Polyangiales bacterium
CGCTCGTGCAGCGCTTCGACCAACAAGACCGCGCTCAGCGAGTGTCCGCCGAGCGCGAAGAAGTCGTCGTTCGCGCCCACGTCCGCGAGCCCGAGCACCTGCGCGTAGGCCTCGGCGATCGCGATCTCCAGCCGGCTCTCCGCCGACGCACCCGTGGCGCGCGGGGCCGCGAGGGCCAGCTCGCCCAGGCGCTTGCGGTCGAGCTTGCCGTTGGCCGTCAGCGGCAGCGCATCGAGCTCGAGCACGACCTGCGGCACCATGTAGTCGGGCAGCTGCTCGGCCAGCGCGCGACGCACATCTCCGCGCGGCTCCACCACGAACGCCACCAGGCGCACGTCGTGCTCGCCGCGTGCGCTCGCGATCAGGGCGCATTGACGCGCCAGGTTGCGCTCGCGCACCACGCTCTCGATGCCCGCCAGCTCGATGCGCATGCCGCGCACCTGCACCTGGAAGTCGCTCCGGCCGAGCATCTCCAGGTTGCCGTCCTCGTGCAGCCGGCCGAGATCGCCGGTTCGGTACAGGCGCTGGCCACTGACACACACGAAGCGCTGCGTGGTCAGCTCGGGCTGGTTCAGGTAGCGGCGCGCCACGCCCTTGCTCGCGACGTAGATCTCACCAACGACGCCGAAGGGCACGCGGCGTCCGTGGGCGTCGAGCACGCGCACCGTGGTGTCCGCGAACGGCGTGCCCACGCGGTGACCACGCGTCTGGCCGCGCACGGCGTATGCGGTGCCCATGCAGGCGATCTCGGTGCAGCCGTAGATCACGAACAGCTCGGCGCGCGGGAACACGCCCTTCATCGTCTCCAGCAAGTCGGGCGCCACCAGGTCGCCGCCAGAGGATGCGTGACGCACATTGGGGAACGCACGGGAGTTGCCCAGGTGGCGGAACAGGCTGGCCAGCAAGCTCGGGCCGGCGTGTAGCACCGTGACCTGCTCCAGCTGCGCGCTCAGCCGCACCGGGTCGAGCACGTCGTCGCGATCGAGCAGCATCAGCCGCCCACCCACCATCAGCGGCGAGAGCAGCTCCAAGAAGCTGATGCTGAACGTGTAGCGCGCGAGCGAGCAGAACACGTCGCTGGCCGCGAAGCCGAAGCGCTCGCGCGCCACCTTGAGGTAGTGCGCGAGGTTGCGCTGGCTCGCGAGCACGCCCTTGGCGCGGCCGGTGGTGCCCGAGGTGTAGAGCACGTACGCGCCCTGATCGAGGTGCACCGGCGGCAACTCCAGCGGGCGATCCGCGTCGCGCACGCAGCGGTCGAAGTCACGGTCGAGCAACAGCCGCGGCAGCGCGTCGGGCAGCGAGCGCACGGCCTCGTGAGTCAGCGCCAGCTGCGGCTTCACGTCCTCGACCAGCGCCTCGACCAGCGCCGGCGGATAGCTCGGGTCGACCGGCACGTAGAGCACGCCCGCCTTGAGACAAGCGAGCATCGCGACCAGCACGTCGAACGACGGCGGCAGGCTCACCACCACGGTGTGCGCACCGGCCTCGACCAGGTAGCGCGCCAGCTGCTCCGAGCGCTCGTCCAGCTCGGCGTAGCGCATGGTGCGACCGCGGAACGACAGCGCGTCGGCCCCTGCATGCTCGCGCGCGGCGCGACGAAAGCGCTGCGCCACCGGCTCGTCGGCTTCTTGCGCGTGCGGGCCCTGCCCGAGCTCCTCGATCGCGCGCAGCTCGGCGTGGGGGATCATGCTCAGCTCGCGCAGCGGGCACGCGTCGTCGCTGCCCAGCAACAGCGCGAACGACTCGACCATGCGCTCGACGGTGCGCGCCTCGAACGCCGCATAGTCGTAGGCCACCGTCAGCGCGAGCCCGCTCGGCTGCTCGTGAAACAGGAAGTGCACGTCGTGCGTGTTGGGCAGGTCCGCCAGCGACAGCGGCGCGCGCGCGCCGAGCACCGTGATCGCGACATTGCTGCGACGCTCGCTGTCGCGCAGCGTGGGCAGCACCGCCAGCTCGTGCGTCAGCTGCTCGCACAGCGCACCCCACGAACACGCCTCGTCGAGCGCGAGCTGCACGCGACCCGCGCGGGCCGGGCCCACGTGCAGCGCGACGTCGACCGCCAGCTCGCGCTGCTGCGCGTAGCGACCCAGCAGCGCCAACACACCGGCGATCAAGCGCGCGCAACCGTGGCGGTCGGTCGACTCGCGCGGCAGCTCACAGCCGGCGGCGTAGGCGAAGCTGCGGGCGGCATGCTGCCGATCGCGGGGCAGCTGGACGTGCGCGACGTCGGCGACGTGCAGGGTCGAGGTGCGTGGGAGAGCAGCGTGGGCGGTGGCGGGCATCGCCGAACCCGATTGCAACCGGGAGGCCACGCCGCGGCCCACGAAACCACGCGCCTATTTCAGCAGGTTCCCCGGGCACCAGCCGGGCACGCGTGCCCGCGGCTCAGGGCGGGACGGGGCGCAGCTTGAGGTTCACGGTGGTGACCCCCGGCGCCAGCTCCAGCTCCGCATCGTGCGGGAAGTAGCCCGGCGCCTCGACGGTCAGCCGATGTTTGCCCGGCTTCACCGACGCGGGCCGCATCGCCAGCACGCGCGCGGCCCCCGCGAAGCGCTCGTCAATCTGCACCGACGCCGTCGCCGGCTCCACGATCGTGCGCAGCTCGGCCGGCCTGGAGCGCGGGAGCTGCGTGCCGGCACAGCCGGTCACCAGGAGCGTGAGCGCGAAGAGCTTGGTCATCGGTGGCGGGTTGTAGCACCGCTTGCGCAGGCGCGAACAGCGGCGAGACTGGGCGCATGATCTTGTTCCTGCCCGGCGCGGCTGGCCGCGCGGCATTCTGGCAGCCGGTCGCCGAGCGACTCGGGGCGCCGCACATGTTGCTCTCGTGGCCCGGCCTCGGCGGCGAGCCGCACGATCCGAGGGTGCGTGGCCTCGACGACCTGGTCGAGCGCGTGCTCGCGCAGATGGAGCAGCCTGTCGAGCTCGTCGCGCAGTCGATGGGTGGGCGCATCGCGATCGAGGTCGTGCGACGCGCTCCGGACAAGGTGCGCAGGCTCGTGCTCACCGCGACGTCCGGCGGGGTGCCGATGCCGCGCGCGTACGACTGGCGCCCCGACTACCGTCGCAACTACCCGGACGCCGCGACCTGGATCGCGGACCCGCAGCCGGATCTCTCGGCGTGGATCACGCGCATCGCCGCGCCCACGCTGCTGCTCTGGGGCGACGCCGATCCAATCAGCCCCGTCAGCGTGGGCGAGCATTTGCGCTCGCTCTTGCCCGACGCGCGCCTGCACGTGGTGCGCGGCGGCGCGCACGATCTCGCGGTCACCCACGCCGACGAAGTGGCCCGCGAGATCGCAGCGCACCTCTAAGCATCCGGCGTGCACACGCGAATGCGGTGGCCGTCCGGATCGGTGGCGACGAAGGTGGGGCCGAACACCGCCTTGTGCAGCGGTTGTTCGATGGTCACGCCCCGGGCCTGCCACGCGTCGAGCAAGCCGCGAACCTGCGCTTCGTCGCCGACCATGAACGCCAGCTCGGAGCGGTGACCCTCCCCGCCGGACACGAAGTTCTTGGCGCTGGTCGACCACAGGCCCACGTTGAGGCCGTTGTCGAGCTCGAAGGCCGCGTAGGTGGGGAACAGGGCCGTCGGCTTCTGACTGAACAGCAGCTCGTAGAACGCGGCGCTCGCCGCGGGGTCCTTCACGTAGAGCAGCACGAGGTTGGGTGTCGTCATGCCGAGAACGTAGGCCCTGCTGCTGTCAGAAAATGGCAGTATGCTCCGCGGAGCGATGCGTACCGAGCGTTTGCTCTCCCTCTTGCAGGCCCTGCGGCGACGCCGACGTCCAGTCAGCGCGCAGGTGCTGGCCGACGAGCTCGGCGTCAGCCTGCGCACGCTGTACCGCGACGTCGCGACGCTGCGCGCGCAGGGCGCCGTGGTCGAGGGCGAAGCCGGCGTCGGCTACGTGCTGCGGCCGAGCTTCTTCCTGCCGCCGCTGATGTTCTCGCAGGCGGAGACCGAGGCACTGATGCTGGGCATGCGCTGGGTGTCGACCTTCGGCGATCGTTCGCTCGCCGCGGCCGCCACCGATGCCCTGGCCAAGATCGAGGCCGTGCTGCCGAAGGAGGTGCGCGACGCCGCCGGGTCGGTGCCGCTGCGCGTGGGTCCCGCGCCCAACAGCGACGAAGACCTCGCTTCCCTGCGCGATGCGATCCGCCGCGAGCGCAAGCTGCGCATTCGCTACCAGGACGCGCGCGGCCGGGGCAGCGAGCGTGTGGTGTGGCCGTTCGCGATCGGCTACTTCACGGGTGGCCGCATCCTGGTCGGCTGGTGCGAGCGCGCCGCCGCGTTCCGACACTTCGCGACCGAGCGCCTGCAGCAGGTGCACACGCTCGACCAGCGCTACCCGCGCAAGCGTGCCGAGCTGCTGCGCACGTGGCGCGCCGAGCAGCTCAGCGCTTGCGCTTCACCAGCGCCAGCACGGCCTCGTACAGCTCGCGCTTCGCCTCGCTCGCGCTGATGTCCTCTCGCGCGGCCGCGGACGACAGCGACTCGGCCGAGCCCAACATCGCCCACAGGCCCGCGTCGGAGAGCTTGCCCCCGAACGGCGCGAGCAACTTGCGCAGCTTCTTCATGAAGCCCGCCTCCCACTCGCGCTTCACTTGCTCCAGCTCCGGAGAGCCCGCGAGCGCGGCGATCACGCCCGCGATCTCCGTGCCCTGCGACAACACGCAGTCGACGTACGAGGCGGCGATCACCTGCGCGCGCGCCTCCAGCTTGGCGGGTGTGCGCTCCAGCTGCGAGTCCATCAGCGCGGTCTGACGCGCGTCGTACTCCTGGTAGAGCGCGATCAACAAGCCGCTGCGCGTGCCGAAGTGATCGTACACCACGGGCTTGGTGACCTCGGCGCGCTCCGCGAGCCGGCCCAGCGTCAGCGACTCGGTGCCCTCTTCACGCGCGATCAGCCAGGCCAGGTCGAGCAGCTGCCGCTGCCGATCCTCGCGCGTCAGGCGTGTGCGTTTGCTGGTTGCCATCGTTATCTACCAACCGTAACCTACCGTCAGTATATAACCGCGAGGAGCCCCATGCACGCCGTGATCGTCGTCTCGCATCCGGAGCCAGGCTCGCTCAGCCACCAGCTTGCCCGCGAAGTCGGCCGTGGTCTACGCGAGCATGGCCACGACCACGAGCTGGCGGACCTGAGCGCCGAGGGCTTCGAGCCACGCTTCTCCGCCGCGGATCTGGCGGTGCATCGCCAGCAGGCCACGCCGCCGCTCGACGTGCTGCGCGAGCAAGCGCGGCTCGACCGCGCCGACGCCCTGGTGCTGGTGTATCCGGTCTACTGGTGGTCGATGCCGGGGCTGCTCAAGGGCTGGATCGATCGCGTGTTCGCCAACGGCTGGGCGTTCGACTACCGCGAGCAGAAGCTGGTGAAGAAGCTGCGCCACCTGCGCGTGCACCTGCTCGGACTCGCCGGCGCCGACGACGGCACCTACGACCGACATCGCTACCGCGACGCGATGCAGGTCCAGCTCGAGCACGGCATCTTCGACTACTGCGGCGCCACGGTCGGGCACTCGCTGCTGCTGACCGACTCGGAGTCGCAGCCGCCCGCCGCGCATCTGGCACGAGCGCGCGCACTCGGCGCGGACCTCTTTACTCGGCTGGAAGTCGCGCGGTCACCTTGAGCTCGAAGTCGAAGCCCGCGAGCCAGGTCACGCCGACCGCGGTCCAGGCGGGATAAGGCGGCGCGGAGAACACCTGGTCCTTCACCGCGAGCACGGTCTCGAACTGCTTGTCCGGGTCGGTGTGGAACGAGGTCACCTCGATGATGTCGTCGAACGTGCAGCCCGCCGCCTTCAACACGGCCGCGAGGTTGTCGAACGCGAGCTGAACTTGCTTGGCGAAGTCGGGCTCGGGAGAGCCGTCGTCGCGGGAGCCGACCTGCCCCGAGACGAACAGCAAGTCGCCCGCGCGAACGGCGGCCGAATAGCGGTGTTTTTCGTACAGGGCGTGCCTGCCGGCTGGAAATACGGGTTCACGTTTCGTCATGCGTGTTAGGTGCACACGAACGCGTGCGCGTTACTCCTTCGCGCGCGAGCAGGGTGCGCTTGCGCTCCACGCCCCACGCGTACCCGGACAGTGCGCCGTCCTCGCGCACCACGCGGTGGCACGGAATCGCGATCGCGAGCGGATTCGCCGCGCAGGCGCCAGCCACCGCACGCACCGACGTGGGCGCCCCGATCAGGCGCGCGACCTCGGCGTAGCTCGCGGTGCGTCCCGCGGGGATCTCGCGCAGTGCTTGCCACACGCGCCGCTGAAAAGCGGTGCCTCGCACATCGAGCGGAAGCTCGAGGCCGAGCTTGGGTGACTCGACCAGGCCCACCACGCGCGCGACCAGGCGCTCGTACTCGGCATCGCCGCCGAGCAGCGTCGCCCTCGGGAAACGATCCTGCAGGTCGCGCACGAGCAGCGCGGGATCCTCGCCGAGAAGGATCGCCGCCACGCCGTGCTCGCTCGATGCGACCAGGATGGCGCCGAGCGAACATTGCCCCACCGCGAAGCGAAGCTGCTCGTCGACGCCGCCCGCGCGATAGCGGCTCGGGGTCATGCCGAGCATGCCGCCGGCTTGCGCGTAGAAGCGGCCGCTGGAGCGGAAGCCCGCGTCGACCATGGTCGCCGTCACCGACTGCCCTTGCGCCAGCCCTTCACGCACCTGCGCGGCTCGATGCGCCTCGCGATACGCCTTGGGTGTCAGCCCCGTGCTCGCCTTGAACAGGCGGTGCAGGTGGCTTCCGCTCAGGCCGACCGCCGCGGCCAGCTCCGGCAGCGACAGCGCCTGCTCCTCGAGCAGCCGGCACGCGGTGGCGATGCGCTCCGCCGTCTCGGAGGCGTCGGTGTCCGGCTTGCAGCGCTTGCAGGCGCGAAAGCCGGTCGCACGGGCGTCGGCGAGCGTGTCGTGGAGCGTGACGTTCTCGGGGCGGGCGGTGCGCGACGCACACCACGGGCGGCAATACACCCCCGTGGTGGCGACCGAGTACCAGAACAGCCCGTCGGCGCTCCGGTCACGCGCCACCACGCGCGCCCAGCGTGGATCCTCTGCGGTCGTGGGTTTGTACATGCCCTCAGCCTGCGGCGGCCCTCCGCGCAGGACACTCCGACTCTTGCTTTCGAATTGCACGACAAGGATCGGAGGTCGCGGTCGCGCCCGCACGGCTACGTTAGCCCGATGACACGCCTGGATGTACTCGACTGGTCGCGCATTCACACGGAGCTCGACGCCCAGGGCTGGGCCATCGCGCCCGGCCTGCTCAGCCACGACGAGGCGGACTCGCTGAGCGCGCTCTACGCACGGGAAGCCGGCTTTCGCAGCCGCGTCGTGATGAGCCGGCACGGCTTCGGCAAGGGCGAGTACAAATACTTCAGCTACCCGCTACCGCCGCTGGTGCAGTCCCTGCGCAGCGCGGCCTACCCGCACCTGGCGCCGATCGCCAACCGCTGGTGCGAGCGCATGAAGCAGGCGGTGCGCTTTCCGGCCGACCACGCCGCCTTCCTTGCGCGCTGCCACGAGGCCGGCCAGCCGCGACCCACGCCGCTCCTGCTGCGCTACGAGGCCGACGACTACAACTGCCTGCACCGCGACCTGTACGGCGAGCACGTGTTCCCGCTCCAGATGGCGTTCCTGCTGGACCAGCCGGGCGTCGACTTCGAGGGCGGGGAGTTCGTGATGACCGAACAACGGCCGCGCATGCAGAGCCGCGCGATGGTGTTGCCGCTACGGAAAGGCGACGCCGCGATCTTCGCCGTGCACGGCCGCCCGATGCAGGGCACGCGCGGCGACTACCAGGTGAAGCTCAGCCACGGCGTCAGCAAGCTACGGTCGGGAAAGCGCCACACGCTGGGTGTGATCTTCCACGACGCGAGCTGATCACTCCCACTCAATGGTGGCGGGCGGCTTGGACGAGACGTCGTAGACGACGCGATTGACGCCGCGCACCTCGTTGATGATGCGGTTGCTGACCTTGCCGAGCAGCTCGTACGGCAGCTTGGCCCAGGTCGCGGTCATCGCGTCCTTCGACTCGACGGCGCGGATCGCGATTGTCTCCTCGTAGGTGCGCGCGTCGCCCATCACGCCCACCGTCTTCACGGGCAGCAGCACGCAGAAGCTCTGCCAGAGCGACTCGTACAGGCCCGCCTCGCGCACCTCGTGATCGAGGATCGCGTCGGCCTCGCGCAGCACCTTGAGGCGCTCCTCGCTGACCTCGCCGAGCGTGCGGATGGCGAGACCCGGCCCGGGGAACGGCTGACGCCAGAGCACGTGGCGCGGCATGCCGAGCGTGGCGCCGACCTCGCGCACCTCGTCCTTGAACAGCTCGCGCAGCGGCTCGCACAGCTTCATCTTCATCTTCTCGGGCAGGCCGCCGACGTTGTGGTGCGTCTTGATCACCACGCTCGGTCCACCCTTGAACGACACGCTCTCGATCACGTCCGGATAGAGCGTGCCCTGCACCAGGAAGCCCACGTCCTTGAGCTTCGCCGCCTCGGCGTCGAACACATCGATGAAGATGCGGCCGATGGTCTTGCGCTTCTGCTCGGGGTCGCTGATGCCCTTCAGTGCGTCGAGGAACAGCTTGCCCGCGTCGACGTGGATCAAGTTGAGGTGGAAGTGGTCGCGGAACATGCGCACCACTTCCTGCGCCTCGCCCAGGCGCAGCAGCCCGTTGTCGACGAAGATGCAGGTCAGGCGCTCGCCGATGGCCTTGGACACCAGCACCGCCGCCACCGACGAGTCGACGCCGCCGCTCAGGCCGCAGATCGCATGCGAGGTCCCGATCTGCGCCTTGATGCGCTCGATCTCGTCGTCCGCGAAGTTGCCGGGCGTCCAGGTGGGCTCGCACTGCGCGACCGTGAACAGGAACGACGAAAGCATCTCCTGGCCGCGGTCCGTGTGCACGACCTCCGGGTGGTACTGCACGAGCACGAACTTGCGCTTGGGATCCCAGGCCGCCGCGAACGGCGTGCTCTTGGTGGTCGCCAGCGACTCGAAGCCCTCCGGCAGGCGCTTGACGCTGTCGCCGTGGCTCATCCAGACGTCGACGTGCTCACCCTGCTGGAAGCCGGCGAAGATCGCCTCGTTCTTGGCGACCTCGATCTTGGCGGCGCCGTACTCGCGGTGCGTCGCGCCCTGCACGTCGCCACCGAGCAGCTTGGTGGTGATCTGCATGCCGTAGCAGATGCCCAGCACCGGCACGCCCAGCTCGAACACGCCCGGGTCCACCGTGGGGGCGCCCTCTTCGTAGACGCTCTGCGGGCCGCCCGAGAGCACCACCGCGACCGGGTTGAGCTCCTTCATGCGCGCGAGCGTGAGGGTGCACGGATAGATCTCGCAGTACACGCGCTGCTCGCGGATGCGACGAGCGATCAGCTGGGTGTATTGCGCACCAAAATCGAGGATCAGGACGGGCCGACGGTCCATGGTGCGGGCCGTTTACCACCCGACCACCCCTGGGTCGAGCGAGTCCGCGGGACCGCGCGAGCTTGGAGTCACGTCACATGTGATCGAGCAGGTAGAGCCAGGCGAAGTAGGCGACGCCGGTCAGCAGCAGGACGCCCACATAACGCCACGGAAAACCGCGCCGCGGCCGGCGGGACTCGAACGAGGCCGGGTCGCGCATCTGGGTGGGGATGTCGCTCAGGCGATCGCCGAGGTCGCCCCAGCGCTGCTCGCCGCTGCCGCTGGGCATACGCGGCGCGCGCGGCACGAAGTCCGGATCGGCGGCATCCGTGGGCTGGCTCATGCCGCGCAGGGTGCGGCCGCCCATGCCCTCGTCCGGCTTCTCCTGCCAGGCGCTGTTGATGCGCGCGCTGGGCTCCGCGGCCGCGACGTTGCGCACCGGTGCCTGCGAGACCGCCTCCGGCATCACGCCCGGCGGCTGGCTGATCATGCCCTTCTGCGTCATCCGCCGGCCGGTCGGCGAGCTGACGGGGCTGGTCGGCGCGCCGACGTCGCCAGGCGTGAAGCTCTGCTGGGCGGTGCGCTGGTCCGGCCCTCCCAGGCCACCGAGCTGGCCGCGCATGGCCTCCGTGGGGCTGAAGCCGACCAGGGTCGCGTTGGCCTTGGGGTTGGCGGCCGGCTGCGAGAGCGGCGTGGGCACCGGCGAGATGCCGATGCCGCCCACCAGCGTGGCCTTCATCGAGCGGTCCTGCGGCCGCGTCGACGGCGTGGTCACGGGGGGCCGCGACGACGACGGACCGGCCGGGCTGCTCTGGCCGGGCGGAGGGCTGGACGACTCGCCGGCACGCGGCGTGACCAGCCCCGTGATCATGTGCGGCGCGACGCCGATCAGCGTCTCCTTGCCGCTGCGCTGCGAGATCGGCTTGCGCTCGGCCGCGGCCGGGATGCTCTCCAGCGGATGATCGCCGGACTTGGGCTGGCCGCCCGCGCTGGCCTCCACCACCATCGCCGCGCGACCAAACTCCAGGCGCGTGCGGCCGAGCAGCGGCTTCCACTGCGAGGTGAGCGCTTGCCCATCGACCCGCACGTCCCCCGCGCTGTACACGTCCGCGGCGCGCAACGTGCCGCCATCCCAGTGCAGTGAGAAGTGGATCGGACGCACGCCTTCCGCGCGCACCACCCACGTGCAGTCGGAGTTGCTTCCGACCGTCAGCGTGGTGTGCCCGAGCGAGCTCACCAGCTCCCACTTCATCGCCGAGGAGTCGCCCTCTACGAGTCGAAGCTTTGCCCACGACTCTGCGTCACTCGCGGTCATGCCGGACTTGCCCCGCTTCTACCCTCGAATTTGCCCCATTTCCCGGGGCGCTTGACGGGCGATCATGACACGAGGGACCAGGGGCCTCCACTCCTTAGTGAGCTACCCGCCAGCCCGCTCGCTCACGCGGTCACTCAGACCGGTGACAGCTTGGTCACGTCTCCGACGATGCCGCGCTCGACGAAGTCGGCGGTGAAGCGCGAGAGGTTGTCGGCGAGCTGTTGGATCTGGTCGTCGTCGAGGCCCTGGGTCTCGATCTGCGGCCCCACGTACACCTCGAGCGGATGAGGTCGGACCACCCACTCGCCCTTGCGCAAGATCTGCCACAGACCGCGCACCGCCAGCGGGACCACCGGCAAGCCACCGTCGCGCGCCATCACGAGCAGGCCCTTTCTGAACGGCAGGATGCGGCCGTTCTGCGTGCGCCTGCCCTCCGGGAAGCCCAGCACCGAGATGCCGCGCTTCTGACGATCGCGGATCTGGTCGGCCACGAACTGGCCCTGCCCCGCCTCGCCCTTCTTCACGCCGATGCCGTTGCCGCGCTTCATCAGCCAGCCGTACACCGGCACGTCGAAGTGATGCGCATGCTGCACGCCACAGAACGCATGCGGGATCGCCCACAGCGCGACGTGCGCATCGA
>JBEVNG010000215.1:0-9776 GCA_040508235.1 Polyangiales bacterium
CACCGACCTGAGCTTTCAGATGCTGCAGCCCACGTGGGAGTTCCATCGCGGCGTTCCCAACTCGCTGCATCGCATCCGCATGCTCGCTCGCTGCGACCTGTACACGCACCTGAGTGTGTTCGCGGGCCTGACCATCAACGTCTACCTCCAGCACCAGGAAGACGACCGCTTCCTGCCGCCCGCGTGGGTGAACCAGCATCGCGTGCGCGACGGGCGCGGCGGCGTGAGCATGTACGTGTGGCCCGGCTTCAGCGCGGGTGTGCGCCTCTGAGCCACACACGCGCCGTTGCGTCGTGCGATACGTCTGAGACTCGGCTGGTTACAGCTCCCGAGGCGCGAGCGCGCGCAGCCGGCCTGGCGCGCAAGCAAGCGCACCGGAACAACACCCTACGGCGACGAAACGGGCGCATTCGGCGATGGGCATGCGGGCTGCAATGCCGCCCGCGGACGTTCGCCAAGGGGCCGCATGAGCAAGTGGTTGGGGCAGGCGCCGCGCGCCGCCGTGGGTGCCGTGTTCGCGCTGATCGGTTGTGCCAGCGAAGGCAGCGACGAGAGCTTCGAGGACCTGGTGTCCACGCGGCAGGAAGTGGTCGACGCGATCAACGGCCTGCGCGCGATCAACGGCCTCAGCGCGGTGAACGGCCTCAAGGCCGTCAACGGTCTCAAGGCGACCAACGGCCTCAAGACGGTCAATGGTCTGACCACCGTCAACGGCCTCAAGACCGTCAACGGCCTGAAGACAGTCAACGGTCTCGGCACGGTGAACGGCCTCAAGACGGTGAACGGCCTCAAGACCGTGAACGGCCTCAAGACGGTCAACGGCCTGACCGTCACGCTCGGCGGCGCGCCGGTCAACGAGGGCGCCACGCTGCCCGTCGACTGCGGCGCCAGCGGCGTCGTGGGTCGCGACTGCTGGGGCTACCCGGACGGCCTGCTCAACCCGATCAGCGGCATGATGAGCAGCGACGACGGCATCATGACCGCGAAGTACCTGATCCGCTGCGCGCTCCCGGCCAGCGAGACGGTCGGTGTGGTCGACTACACCGGCAACGTGCTGCGCATGCAGGGGGAGCTCGGGCTCGCCAGCGAGTGGTCGGCGGGTGACTGCGGCGAGGCGTGCCAGGAGAACGTGTCGGCGTGCTTGATGGCGCTCACCAACGGCGCCGGCAACCACGTCTCGGTGGAGCTGAGCTCGACAGAGAACGCGCTCGGCGGTGGGCACTCGTCGAGCTACCCGTACCAGGAGGCCGTGTTCTACGGGAACCTGTTCCTCGACACGCCCGTCGCGCACTTCTGCGTCGGCAAGGACTACGCGCCCAAGTCGTGGCCCGGCACCACGCCGAGCAAGTACACCAGCTACAGCCAGCAGGTGGTCAACCGCGCTTGCTCCGGCTTCGGCGGCGAGTGTCCCTTCGTCGAGCAGAACGCTTGCCACCAGTTCGTCGGCTTCTGGCCGCCGCCGCCGCCCGCCCAGTGCAGCTGGAACACGACGCAGAACGTCTGCTCCAAGGACTGGCGCGGCAAGGAGACCTGCGCGAACAAGAACGTGACCGTCGACTCCGCGGTCACGTGCAGTGGCTCCGGCAGGCAGTGGACGCGCCCGATCACGACCTATCGCAAGGACAAGGCGCAGTAACGGTCAGAGGATGCTGACGCTGTCGCCGACCGAGCCGGAGCGCAGGTTGCGCACGCGCTCGATGAAGCCCTCGGTGACCTCGAAGCCGCGCGCGGCGAGCAGGATGCCGGTCTTGGAGCGCACGTCCTCCGCGAACACCATTCCCACTTGCAGGCCCGCGATTGGCACGGTGCGTCCCGAGGGCGGCGCGCTCGGGCGGTCGCGCAGGCGGGCGAGCGCTTCGAACACGTTGGCGTCGTAGCGCATCGAGCGCGCGCGCAGCTCGGTCATGATCTGCTGAGCGTGCAGGCCGCTCGCCTCCAGCGTGTCGTAGTCGACGGCCAAGCGCAGGATGCTGGCCGCGCGCCGGCTCGCTCCATCGAGCGAGCTGCCGCCGCTGCGGAACAGCGCCACCAGCAGCTCGCGCACCGGCTCCAGGCGCGGGATGTTGCCGAGCAGCTTCTCGGTCACCTGCGGCAGGCGCGAGACCATCTGCTGCTCGCTGGCGTCGAGCGTGCCGCCGCGCGCGAGCTTCTCCACGGTCTCGGCGGGCAGCGTGATGTTGCCGAGCTGCGAGAGCATCGCCGCCACCTCGACCGGCCAGCGCTCGTCGACGCCGATCGCGCTGCACAGCTCCGTGACCAGGCGCTTGATGCGGCTGGCGCGCCCGAACGAGACCGGATCCACCAGAGCGAGCACGTCGGTCAGCGCCTTAATGCTGCCGTGCAGGGTCTGCTCCAGCAGCACGCGCTCCGCGTTGAGCAAGCGATGTTGCTCCAGGGCTGCCTCCACCGCGCGCAGCAGCGTCTGCGGCGGACAGGGCTTGGTCAGGAAGCGGAAGATCTGCCCCTCGTTGACCGCGCTGATCGCCGCGTCGAGCTCGGTCTGTCCGGTGAGCAGGATGCGCACCGAGTTGGGCGACAGCTGGCGTGCGCGCGCCAGGAACGTGGCGCCATCCATGTTGGGCATGCGCATGTCGGAGATCACCACCGCGATCGAGGGCTTCTCGCGCAGGATCTCGAGGCCATCGCGCCCGCTGGTCGCGGTGAGCACCTCGTGCCCGCGCCGCAGGTGCATGCTCAGCCCCTCGAGCACGTTCGCCTCGTCGTCGACGCAGAGCAGCTGCGGGCGCGTCTTGTCCAGCGTATTCAAGTTCAGACCTCGTGAGCTTCAGGCTGCGGTTTGCTCGCGCCGTTGCAGACCCGCGATCGGTAGGCGGATGAAGAAGGTCGTGCCTACGCCAGCGCGCGAGTCGAACCAGAGCGCACCGTGGTGCCGGTCGACGACGATCGTGCGCGCGATCGAGAGCCCTTGTCCAGTTCCGCTGCCGACCGCCTTGGTGGTGAAGAAGGGATCGTAGATGCGCTCGTGCAGGTGCTCGGGGATGCCCCCACCGGTATCTTCGACCGCGATGATCACGTCGTCGCCATCTTGGTGCGTGCGCACGAAGATTCGGCCCATTTCCTCGGTCTTCTTCTCGGCGATGGCGTGCGCCGCGTTGACCACGATGTTGAGCACCACCTGGTTGATGTCACCGATGTGACAGCGAATGCTGGGCAGCTCGTTGAGCTCGGTCTCCAGGTCGGCCACGTACTTGTATTCGCCGCGCGCGATGGTGAGCGTGCTGCGGATCGCCTGGTTCAGGTCGACGCTGACCATCTCCGCGGTGTGCGGGTAGGCGAACTCCTTCATCGAGCGCACGATGCCGGTGACGCGGCCGAGGCCCTCCAGCGCCATCTCCAGCGCGCGCGGCACCTGCTCGTTGAGGTAGGGCAGGTCGATGCGCTCGGCGTGTGCCTCGGCGTCGTCGCCGCGCTGGTAGCGGTCGATCAGCGCGAACATGTCGTCGCAGGCGCCCTTTACGAAGTGCACGCTGTCGCTGACGAACTGCACCGGCGTGTTGATCTCGTGCGCGACGCCGGCCGCCAGCTTGCCCACGGACTCCAGCTTCTGCGCCTGCCGCAGCTCTCCCTCCATCTTGGTCTGCTTGGAGATGTCGATGGTGATGCCGCGCACCGCCTCGCCGGGGGTGTACGACACCGTGGTGCGCACGTGCATCAGGCGTCCGCCCGTGATGATGCGGTAGTCGACCGAGTCACCGTTGGGGAAGCGACCCTGCATGAAGCCGGCGAATTGCTCGTGCAGGCGCGCGCGGTCGTCCGGGTGCACGATCTCGGCGAAGCGCTCGGACTGCAGCTGCTCCGTCGGGGCGCCGAAGAAGGTCACGGCCTGCGGCGCGATGTAGCGAAGCTTGCCGGTGACGCCGTCGATCTCCCACGGGATCGCGTTGGTGTTCTCGACCAACGCACGGTAGCGCGAGAGGCTCTCGGCCAGTTCGCCCGTTCGCACCTGCACCTGCTGCTCCACGATCGCGTGGGTCTGCTCCAGCTGCGACTCGCGGTCGGCCAGCAGCCGCATGTCGCGCAGTGCGCGCGAGGTGCCGATCGACAGCACCACCACCTCGAACAGCACCCAGGCCGCGTGCTCCAGGAAGCGCCACCACTCGGGGTTCGCCGCGCCGTACACCGCGTCCGGCCAGAACATGCCGCGCAGCAAGTGATCGAGCGCGGTGACCACGGTCGCGGTCCACAGCACGCCGGCATCGCGATAGAAGGCCAGGAACGCCAGCGATCCGAAGATGTGGAAGTGGGTCTCGATGCGGCCGCCGGTGACGTCGATCAGCAGCGCCGACCAGAGCATCTGCACGGCCGCGATCAGGTGACGGGTTGTCGCCTCGCCGGAGCGCCTGCGGATCGCGAGCAGCGGCAGCACGTTGAGCAGGCCGCCGAACAGCACCGCCATCTGCACGTGCTGATGGATGCTGCGCGTGCGACCGACCCACGCGTACGGCGAAATGATCCACGCCATCGCGATCGCGAGCGCCCACTGGCCGAGCAAGATCCAGAAGAACAGCTGGTCGGTGTCGCGCCGCACGTGCGCGAGCTGCGCGTCGTAGATCGAGGTGCTCCGTTGATCGCTCATTGTGCGGACTCCAGGGGACAGCCATAGACCGGGTGCGCGGCCGAGGCGGGTGCATGCGTCGCGAGGACAGTGCGCAGGTCCGCGACGGCGACGTTCTCACCCACGTGTCCGCGCGAGCCGGTGATGCCGCCGGCGAAGCGGAGGGCGCCCGCGGCGTCGTAGAGCACGACGTAGCCGGAGGTCTCGGCGCCGAAGCGCTTGGCCTCGCTGCCGTCGTCGTGGAACACGCGCAGCGAGGGGATGTCCTTGGCGATCGACGCCGCCGCGGAGTCTTCCCAGCGACCGGCGGTGGCGGGTGCCACCACCAGCAGCGCGTTCAGCTTGCGCGCGTGGAGCACGTCGGCGAGCTCGTGCAGGCTCGCACGCGTGCATGGGCACTCGGCGTGCACGAACATCAGCAAGGTGTCGCGCGGCAGCTTGGACGCGCTGGGCATCACGGCGGGCGTCTGGCCGGCAGCGCCCGCGGTGGTGGCGTAGGCAAACTGCGCATGAAGCGCGTACGCGAGCAGGCCCGCCCACAGCGCGGCGAACGCCAGCCAGCCCACCTTACGCACCTTCTGACCGACGCCTTGCTGCATCCCCACGCAGCAATACCGGTTGGATGGGGTCAGTCCTTGAGACCCAGCTCGCGACGCGCGGGCAGAAGGCCCCGAACAGGTCAGCTCATTCGAGCGCTTAGGTCGCGTGGGCGCGCTGCGGGCGGGGCCGCGACGTCACTCTCCAGGCGGGGACGGCGACAACACTCCCGCAGGTGCGCTCTTCAGCGCGGGTGCGGCCTCGCTGCGCTTGGTGGCGCTGACCGCCGCGCTGAAGGCGCCCCAGCTCGCGAGCGAGAAGAAGCCCACCAGCCAGAAGCAGCTCTCCGGGCGATGCGTGGCCTCCTCCAGGTAGCCAAAGCCGAGCGGCAGCACGAAGCCGCCGAGCCCACCCAGCGTGCCGACCACGCCGCCCACGGGACCGACGTCGCGCGGGTAGTACTGCGGCACGTACTTGTAGACCGAGGCCTTGCCGACGCCCATGCCGACCGCGATCACCTCGATCAGCAGGAAGAAGCCGGTGAGGCCCAGCTGCTCCGGACCGATCAACGACAGCGCGAGGGAGGCGACCGTCATCGACACGAACACCCAGTACGTGACGGTGCGCGGTCCGTGGCGATCCGAGAGGTAGCCGCCGAGCGGACGCAGCAGGCTGGCCGGGAAGATGAACAGCGCGGTCAGCAGCGCGGAGTTGCCGAGCGAGAGCTTGTAGACGCTGCTGTAGTAGTTGGGCAGCCAGACCGAGAGCGCGACGTAGGCGCCGAACACCACCACGTAATACAGACCGAAGCGCCAGACGCGTCCCTCGACCAGCGGACGCATGCGGTCGCCGAGGCTGCGGCCCGCGCCGGGCATGCGGTCGGGCGTGGGGGCCAGCATCCACACGGCCACCGCCATGGCGAGCAGCAGCACCGTGTAGAGCACCGGCACGAAGCGCCAGCCACCCGGGATGGCGCCCCCCAGCAGGCCAGCCGCCGGCACCAGCGCGATCAGCAGCGGGCCGATCAGCTTGGTGAACGACGCGCCGACGTTGCCCGCGCCGAACGTGCCGAGCGCCACGCCCTGGCGCGCCGCGCTGAACCAGGCCGAGTTCCAGGCGATGCCGCTGGCGAAGGAGCTGCCCGCGACGCCGAAGCAGAGCGCGTAGAACATCAGCTGCTCGTAGCTGCTGGCGTAGGCCATCAGCAGGCAGGGCAGCGCGGTGATCGCCGTGATCGCGGTCATCACCACGCGGCCACCGACGCGGTCGGCCCACAGCCCGACCGGCAGCCGCAGCAGCGAGCCGCTGAGCACGGCGATCGCGGTCAGCCACGAGAACTGGATCTTGCTGAGCGAGAACTCCGCCTTGATGGGCACGGCCAGCACGCCGAGCATCAACCAGACCGCGAACAACAGCGTGAATGAGAGCGTGGACAGCGTCAGGACGCGCGCCGCTCCAGCGTCTTCACGAGCTTCAGGTTCCATCTAGGACGGATGCGCTGCCAGCGTTTCCAGACGCTTTCGTCTGCGTGAGATCGCAAATCGAAGCTGCATGCGCTCGTGCGCCCGCGTGAGCCCGGTCGGGCAAAGTGTGACGGCGATCGCGCGGCGGCTCCATGCGGGCTAAAACGGGCGCATGTCCCGCATCGAGCCTTACATCCAGCTGCACCTCTGGGGCGTTCGTCCCTCGGCCGAGCTCGAGGAAACAATTGCCACCGCGAGCACGCACCTCAGCCCGTACCGCAAGCGCATCGACCGCGCTTTGTTGCACGTCGGTCGCTGGTCGCTGCACCACGGCCAGGGCACTTTGTTTCGCGTCACCCTCGCGGTGGAGCCCGCCGGGGGTGGCGCGGTGATCTCGCTGGAGGAGGAGACGGAGGTCGGCGCCCCGGCCACGTCCCTCGGGGCGCTGGTCGACACCGTGTTCCAGCGTGCCGCGCCGAGGCTGGCGCGCGGCTGATCAGCGCGCGGGCTTCGGCTTGCTGGCGGGCTGCTTGAGCGGGCCGATGTCGATGTCGATGTAGCAGAAGTCGTTGCCGCAGCCGTCCATGCAGACGCAGTCGTGGCCGTCGACCTCGTACAGGCGCCAGAACTTGCGGCCCTTGGTGGCGCGGAAGGTGAGCGTGCCCTTGGTGCTGCGCTCGCGCGGCTTCTCGTCCATCCAGCTCATGTCGGGGATGCCGCGCAGCTGGCCCTCGAGAACCAGCTCGCGATCGTCGACGCGGGTCACGCTGCCGTCGAGCTGCAGATAGTAAGGTCCCTCGCGCGCCTCGCCGCGCACCTGCCAGCCGTCTGCAGACTGGCTGAAGGTGACGGTGCCGGGGCGGCGCTTGCCGCTGACGCGGTTGACGCCGAGCCCGTGCACCCCGGCGTAGCGCTCGATGCCCTCCGCGCCGTGCGCGAGCGTGGCCCAGGCCAGAGACAGCGCGAACATGGCGAGGCGCAGCTTCATGGCCCGCGAGCTTGCCGGACGCGCGAGCCCACGCGCAACTTCGGGCGCCTTACTGCTTCGCGGCGGCCTGCAGACGCACGGCCTCGAGGATGTCCTCGAGCTCGAGGTTGTAGTCGACGATGTGCAGGCCCCAGCCGGTGGACTCCAGCGCGGGACCGCGATACGGCGGCGTCTGGCGAGTGTCGCCCGCGGCGGGTGCGGCCTCGATCTGCAAGTAGCTGAAGCCGCCGCTGTTCACGCACGTGCCGCGGAAGTAGTTGCGGTAGAGCATGTACGGCGTCTCCAGATCGGCGGGCAGGTAGCCCGGCGCCGCGAACGCGGGGTTGCCGATGCGCTTGCTGAAGTAGCTGCCCGAGTACGACGGACCGCGCCTGGCCAGCTGCGCGGGCTCGGTGCACGCGACCACACCCGCGTCGCTCTCGGCGCCGAACAGGCCCTTGCCCGGAGCGGGTGGCGCCTCCTTGGCGTAGCTGACGTACGCGATCACGCAGCCGGTCTCGCCCGGCGTGGCGCAGGTGGGGATGTTGGTGAAGGTGCCGCCGCTGCGCGCGTTGGCGGGCGTGCGGACCTGGCCACCGAGCAGCACCGCCGAGATCAGCTTGTCGCGCAGCGCCGGGTCGTTGTCGATGCGCTGCTTGATCAGCTCGGTCGCCATCGCGGTGCCCTGCGAGTGGCCGAGGATCACGAAGTCGCGGCCCTGGTTCCACTTGCTGAGGTAGGTGTCGAACGCCGACAGCACGTCGCCGAGCGCGAGCGCCGGATCCCCCTGACGCTGCACGCCTGCATCGGACGCGGTGGTCAGCGAGACCTGGCGATAGAGCGGCGCGTAGACGTTGCACAGGCGCGTGAAGCGCGCGGCCTGCGCGCGCACCGGGTCGAGCACCGACGTGATGTCGGAGAAGTTGGTCATGTTGCCGCCGCCCTGCGTGGCGACGGTGGGATAGACGTAGAAGCAGTCGAACGGTGCGTCGCTCGCCGGCACGTGGGGCACGCGCGTGCGTCCGCCGTCGGTCAGGATCTCGGTGGCGTCGAGGTCGACGTCGCGGCACTCGTCGGGGTTGTTGCCCGGGCGGCATACCCACAGCGCGCGATCGTTGTAGTCGAACTTGGCGGTGCCGGTCTCCGCGAGGTGGCTGCGATCGATGCGCGAGGCATCGGAGGCGGGGCTGGCGTCGAGCGGCGTCGTGGCATCGAGCGGGGGCGCCGCGGCATCGCGGCCGGCGTCTGCTGCCGGCGTGGAGGCATCCCCCTTGCTGCCGTCGTCATCGTCGTCGTCACCGCAACCCCATAGCGCGACCGCCAGCGCGAACGTGATCGTAAGCTTGCGCATTCTCCGTCTCTCCCCGCGTCGCCGTAGCGTCCCTGCTCCGGCAAGCGCGCGAGCATAGACGAAGTGCCGCGATGGCGAGCAAGACGTTCTGCAGACTGTCTGTGTCGCTCAAACGTTGAAGGCGCACGACAATACGCGCGGTTGACTTCGCTCCGCAGGCGGGTACACGCGAGGTCCAGTCCAGCGAGGAGAATACAGGCGTGAAGGAAGGCCCCGTCGCGATCGTGAGTGGTGCAGCGAGTGGCATCGGCCGGCACATGGCCGTGAGCTTGCAGCGCGCGGGCTACCGCTTGATGCTGATCGACCTCGACGAGGAAGGGCTGCGCGAGGTGGCCCACGGCAGCGCCTGGCGCGCGATGGACGTGCGCGATGCCGCGGGCTGGGAGCGCGTGGTCGCCGACACCGTCGCGGGCTACGGCCGGCTCGACCTGATGCTGAACGTCGCGGGCTTCCTCAAGCCGGGCCACGTGCACGAGGTGAGCGCGGAGCTGCTCGCGCAGCACATGGATGTCAACGCCAAGGGCGTGATGTTCGCGACGCGTGCGGGCGCGCGGCAGATGGTCGCGCAGCGCGCCGGCCAGATCGTGAACGTGGCCAGCATCGCCGGGCTGTCGCACGTGCCGGGCCTCGCGGCCTACGCGGCCTCCAAGCATGCGGTGCGCGGCTTCTCGCTGTCGGTGGCGCACGAGCTGCGTCGCCACGGTGTCTACGTCTCGGTGTTGTGCCCCGACGCGGTGGAGACGCCGATGCTGACGCTGCAGGAGACGTACAGCGAGGCGCGCATGACGTTCGCGAGCCGGCGGGCGCTCTCGCTCGACGAGGTGGAGCAGGCGATTCAACGTCTGCTGCGCACGCGCGAGCTGGAGCTGGTGCTCGATGTGC
>JBEVNG010000256.1:0-5760 GCA_040508235.1 Polyangiales bacterium
GCCGAGCTCTCCAACATCCTCATCCACCAGAAGGGCGCCTTCAACTCGCCCGTGTGGTTCAACTGCGGCCTGTTCCAGCGCTACGGCATCGAGGGCTCGGGCGGCAACTTCGCGTTCGACCCGGTCGTCGGCAAGGTCGTCGAGACCAAGAACGCGTACGAGAACCCGCAGTGCTCGGCGTGCTTCATCCAGAGCGTCGAGGACGACCTGATGGGCATCTACGACCTCGTGAAGAACGAGGCGCGCCTGTTCAAGTACGGCTCGGGCACCGGCTCGAACTTCAGCAAGGTGCGCGGCAGCACGGAGAAGCTGTCGGGCGGCGGGACGTCGAGCGGCCTGATGAGCTTTCTCGAGGTGTTCGACCGCGCTGCCGGCGCCACCAAGTCGGGCGGCACCACGCGCCGCGCGGCCAAGATGGTCTGCCTCGACATGGACCACCCGGAGATCGAGGAGTTCATCACCTGGAAGGTGCGCGAGGAGCGCAAGGTGGCGGCGCTGATCCAGGCCGGCTACTCCAGCGACTTCAACGGCGACGCGTACCACACCGTCAGCGGCCAGAACTCCAACAACTCGGTGCGCGTCACCGAAGCGTTCATGAAGGCGGTCGAGGAAGACGGCGAGTGGCGCACGTACGAGCGCACCACCGGCAAGGTCGCCAAGACGCTCGAGGCGCGCAAGCTGTGGAAGACCCTCGCGGAGGCCGCCTGGGCGTGCGCCGATCCGGGCGTTCAGTACGACACCACGATCAACGACTGGCACACCGCCGCCGGCACGGACCGCATCAACGCGTCCAACCCCTGCAGCGAGTACATGTTCCTCGACGACACGGCCTGCAATCTGTCGTCGATCAACCTGACCAAGTTCCTGGGCGACGACGGCGTGTTCGACATCGAGGGCTACCGCCACGCGGCGCGCCTCTTGTTCATCGCGCAGGAGATCCTGGTCGACTACTCCAGCTACCCCACCGAGCGCATCGCCAAGAACAGCCACGACTACCGTCCGCTGGGCCTCGGCTACGCGAACCTCGGCACGCTGCTGATGCGCCTGGGCCTGCCGTACGACAGCGACGAGGGCCGCGCACTGTGCGCCGGTCTCACCTCGATCCTGACCGGTCATGCGTACCGCGTCAGCTCCGAGATGGCGGCCAGCAAGGGTGCGTTCAACGGCTTCGCCAAGAACCGTGACTCGATGCTGCGCGTGATGCGCAAGCACCAGAACGCGTCGCACTCGTGGGAGAACGACTTCGTCGCCTCGGGCACTGGCGCCGATCAGGTGATCCGCGACGTGCTGCACGCCGGCTCGGAAGACTGGAACGAAGCCGTGCGCCTCGGCGAGAAGAACGGCTACCGCAACGCGCAGGCCACCGTGCTCGCGCCCACCGGCACCATCGGTCTGCTGATGGACTGCGACACCACGGGCATCGAGCCCGACTTCGCGCTGGTGAAGTTCAAGAAGCTCGCCGGCGGCGGCTACTTCAAGATCGTCAACCAGAGCGTGCCCGGCGCGCTGAAGCGTCTCGGTTACTCCGAGGCGCAGGCGGCGGACATCGTCGCCTACATCAGCGGCACCAACACGTTCATGGGCGCGCCGCACGTCAGCCGTCGCGCGCTGCTCGAGCGTGGCCTGACCGAGGTGGAGATCGCCAAGGCCGAGAAGGCGCTGCCTGGCGTGTTCGACGTCGCGCAGGCGCTGGCGGTGTGGGTGATCGGCAAGGACGCGTACGAGCGCCTCGGCATCCCGGCGGAGCAGGCGGCCAAGCCCGGCTTCAACATCCTCAAGCACTTCGGCTTCAACGCCGCGCAGATCGACGAGATCAACGATCAGGTGCTCGGTCGCCAGACCATCGAGGGGGCGCCGCACCTGCGCGCGGAGGACCTGCCGGTGTTCGATTGCGCCAACCGCTGCGGCAAGAAGGGCAAGCGCTTCCTCGCCCCGATGTCGCACATCCGCATGATGGCGGCGGCGCAGCCGTTCCTCAGCGGCGCGATCAGCAAGACCGTCAACCTGCCCAACGACGCCACCGTGGATGACGTCGCGGACATCTACATGCAGGGCTGGAAGCTCGGCCTCAAGGCGGTCGCGCTCTACCGCGACGGCTGCAAGCTCAGCCAGCCGCTCAACAGCGGAACCGAGGACAAGAAGGAGAAGGCCGAGGCCAAGGAGCAGGCGCCGGTCGCCGCGCTTCCCGCCGTCTCGCCGGCCGCCGCCAAGAAGGCTGCGCTCGTGCGCGAGGGCGCCACGCCGCCTCCCACCGTTCGTCATCGTATGCCCAAGAAGCGCCACGGCTTCACGCAGGAGGCGCGCATCGCGGGGCACAAGGTCTTCCTGCGCACCGGCGAGTACCAGGAAGGGCAGCTCGGCGAGATCTTCGTCGACATGCACAAGGAGGGCGCCGCCTTCCGCTCGCTGATGAACTGCTTTGCGATCAGCGTGTCGATGGGCCTGCAGCACGGCGTGCCGCTCTCGAGCTACGTCGATCAGTTCACGTTCACGCGCTTCGAGCCGCAGGGCCCGGTCGAGGGACACCCGAACATCAAGTTCGCGACGTCGATCATCGACTACATCTTCCGCACGCTCGGGGTCGAGTACCTCAAGCGCTTCGACCTCGCGCACGTGCCACCGGACGAGGTGCAGACGGAGCTCAACGAGCCCACGGATGCACTCGCCGTGCAGGCGTACTCACCCGCTCCCAGCATTCCGGCGCCGGCCGCGATCGCTCCCGATCGCGACATGGCGCAGGAGAAGGCGCCGGCCAGCGTGCTCAGCCAGCACCTCGGCGAGATGATGGGTGACGCGCCGATGTGCGACACCTGCGGTCACATCACGGTCCGCAACGGCGCTTGTTATAAGTGCCTGAACTGCGGTGCCTCGATGGGCTGCAGCTGAACAACAGCCGCGTTTCCGGCTGAATTCCAGCGCTTTTGTCTCGCCGCTTTTTATGCACGGCGGCGAGACGGGGCGCACTCTTGTGCGTGACGGCTTCACTTGGTCTGCATTCGTTTCGGGGGAAGCGAGGGGGATCATGGACGAGCTCCAGGTCGAATCGACAGGTTTGTGGGGGGACGTGTCGCTGCTCGAGGGTGTTCCCGAGCACGGGACGCGTGCGCGAGAGAACCATCAGGATCAGCTGGTGCGCTGGGTCGGCGAGACGCTCGCCATCACGGCGCGCGTGGCGAGCTCCGGGCAGTCCGAGCTGCTGCCGGTGTTCTGGATCCGGCTCTACGGGTTGCTCACGGACGTGACGGACTTCGTCGAGCTGTCGGCGGAGCGGAGCAACGACGGGCTGAGCATGTTCCCGCAGGCGCGGCGCACCGTGCGCTCCAAGCTGCCCACGGCGCTGAACCGGCTCAAGGCCGTGTTCGAAGAGGACGAGCTGCTGTACATCGAGTACCGGCGTCACGCCGAGTGCGATCCGTTCCAGGCCAAGTACAGGCCGCGTCGTCTGCCGCACGGCGCACCCGCGCACGTGCCTTCCGTGCTGCTGGATGGTCGGCCCATCACGGTGGAGGCGGCGCGCGCGGCGTTCGACAAGCTGCTCGCCATGCACGGGCGCGAGGACCGCATCGGGAGTGCGTTCGCACGTCGCGTTTTGCCCGCGCTGCACGCCGTGGACGCCGCAGCGCGCGCGGAGTGAGCCAGCCCGAGCTACCGGCGCTCGCGTGCTGCGCGTGAGGAAGATTGCGTAGTCCCGGTTCGGAACGGCACGTGTGCTGCGCTCGGCGCGCGCAGCTGCTGCCTTTCCGCCACAGCTTCGCGCTCTTGCCGGCCAGTTCCGGATGGATAGAGCAAGTTCCTTGGCAGGCTGGAACGGGCCTTGCTGAGACCCTCTTCCATGGACTCACTGAAAGGTGTCATCACGAGCCCACTCGGCGGTCCCTTGAGGAAGGTGCCGGCGCTCGCGCGTACTGCGCTCGAGGCCAAGCACGCCGCGAGAGACCGCAAGCGCCTGGATCGAAAGCAGAGCGGCGACGCCACGCCCAGGAAGTTCGGCGGCGCGGGCGAGCCGCTGGTCTTGCTTCATCCGTTCGGCCTGTGCAGCGAGGTGTGGCAGCCCATCCTGCCGCTGCTGGAGCGCCATCACGAGGTGTTCGCGCTGTCGATCCCCGGACACGCCGGGAGCGACCCGCTGCCGGAGCAGTACCAGCACACGATCGAGAACGCCGTGGATCTGCTGGAGGCCAAGCTCGACCAGCTCGGCATTCGGAAGGCGCACTTGGTGGGCAACTCGCTGGGTGGCTGGCTCGCGATCGAGCTCGCGCGCCGTGGCCGTGCGCTGTCCGTGGTGGCGCTGGCGCCAGGCGGTGGCTGGGAGGCGGGCAGTCCGCAGCTGCGCGCGTTGCTGCGTCGCTTTCAGCTCACGCAGGTGCTGCTGTCGTTCGGCGGACCGGTTGCGCTCAAGCTCGCGCGCTGGACGTTACCGCGTCGCTACTTCCTACGCGATGCGGTCGCCAACCCGGAGCGCCTGACGCCGCTGGAGGCGCGCCTGCTGATCGAGTCGACATGGCGCTGCGCGGTCTACGGCGACGTGGTGAAGGCGATCCCGACGCAGCCGCTGGCGGAGCCGTTCGAGACCATGCCTTGCCCGGTTCGCCTGGTGTGGGGCGCCAAGGATCGCTTGCTGCCGCTGCGCGGCTTCTCCGAGCGCTGGCGTCGCGTGCTGCCCGGCGCGGACTGGGTGGTGCTGCCGGAGGTGGGCCACGTGCAGATGTACGACGATCCGCACGCGGTGGGTCGGTCGATCCTCGACTTCACGTGGCGCGCGCGCCGCGAGCCGACGCCGCGAGGCGAGGAACAGATCGCCAGCTGAGCGCGCGCAGCAGCCCGTCGCGGAAGAAGCGCACGACAGGGTTCGTCTGCTCGGCCAGAGCGCCGATGCGCGCCGCCGTACGCGCAACCTTCCGCACGTACGGGCGACGGTCTCGATCGTACGCTGCCAGCGCAGAGCCGATCGAGTCCTCACGTTGAAGCACGTCGCGCAACACCAGCGCATCGACCAGCGCGGAGTTGGCACCCTGGCCGAGGTTGGGCGCCATCGCGTGCGCCGCGTCGCCCAGCAGCACGACGTTGCCTCGTGCGTAGCGTGCGCACTCGACCTGCAGCACGTCGTTGATCAGCAGCGCGTCGAAGCTCGGCAGCGCGTCCAGCAACGGCTCGCTCGCCGGGTAGGCCTGCGCCCACGCCGCGCGCAGCGCCGGCAGATCACGACGGGAGAGCGCGTGCTTCATGGTGCCGCAGGAGGCGTACCAGTACGTGCCGTCCGGCACATCGAAGCTGCCGAACAAACCCGCGCTCGTCCACGCTTCCTCGTTGCGCGCCAGGCCGCGTGGAGCGAGCGCGCGCACGTACGACACGCCGGACTTGCGCACGCGCGCCTCGAAGCCCGCCGCCTGCCGCACGCGCGAGTGCACTCCGTCCGCGCCGATCACGAGGTCTGCATCGAGCGCGCCGCTGCGCGTGAGCACGCGGGTGCCCTCGATGCCCAGCAGCTCTTCGCCAAAGCGCGCGTCGATGCCCGCGCGCATCACGGCGTCCGTCAGCAGGGAATACAGCGCGCTGCGCCGGATCATGCGCGCGGACGAGCCCGCAGGTGCGAACAGCGTACGACCGCGCGCGTCGACCACACGCACTCCCGACAGCTCGCTGCTCTCCGCGCTGACGTCGATGCCGAGCGCGTGCAGTACGGCGAGGCCGTTCTCGGCCAGCGCGATGCCGGCGCCGACCGGTCGTGCCGCCGGCTCGCGCTCCAGCATCACCACCTGC
>JBEVNG010000260.1:0-11618 GCA_040508235.1 Polyangiales bacterium
ACGAGGAGCTGGCGCGCAGCAACGCGGAGCTGGACGCGTTCGCCTACGTGGCGTCGCACGACCTCAAGGAGCCCCTGCGCGCGATGTACAACCACGCGGCGTTCTTGCTCAAGGATGCAGGGGACAGGCTCGCCCCCGAGGACACGCAGCGCAGCGAGAGCATCATCCGGCTGGTCAAGCGCACGCGCGAGCTGATCGACGCGCTGCTCGACTACTCGCGCGCCGGTCGCCTGGAGGCGCAGCTGGCCGAGACCGACCTCGGCCTGTTGCTGGAGCGCGTGCAGGAGCAGATCGGCCCGCGTATTCGCGAGGCCCGCGCCGAGCTGAAGGTGGGCGCGCTGCCCAGCGTGCGCGCGGTGCCGGTGATGCTGGAGCAGGTGTTCACCAACCTGCTCACCAACGCGCTCAAGTACAGCGAGCGCGCGCCGCACGTCGAGGTCGGCGCGATCGCGGCGGGCGACGCGGCCTTCCCGGCGCGTGCGCTCGGGACCAGCCACGCGTTTTACGTGCGCGACGACGGCATCGGCATCCAAGCTCGCCACCTGGAGACGGTCTTTACGATCTTCAAGCGGCTGCACGCGCAGGACAAGTTCGGCGGCGGCAGCGGCGCGGGCCTGACCATCGTCAAGAAGTTGGTCGAGCGCATGAACGGCGAGGTATGGCTCGAGTCCGAGCCAGGCGTGGGTACGACCGCCTGGTTCTGCATCGGCCGCGAAACAACGAACGAGCGAGCGTCCCATGGATTCTGAGCTGATCGTGGTCGAGGACAGTGACGACGACTTCGACGCGCTGCAGCGCACCTGTCGCAGCCTCAACTTCGAGGGCGTGCTGCGACGCTTCATCGACGCCGAGTCGTTGCTCAGCGATATCCGCCACTGGGACACCGAGCCGCGCGCGTCGGGCAAGCGGCGCGTGATCTTGCTCGACCTGAACCTGCCGGGCGTCGACGGTCGCGAGCTGCTGGTGCAGCTGAAGTCGGACACCGCCCTGAGCGCGGTGCCGGTGGTGGTCTACACGACGTCGTCCAACCTGCGCGACGTCGCGTTCTGCTACCAGAACCACGCCAACGCGTACCACGTGAAGCCGATGGACCTGGCGGCGCTGGAGAGCGGCGTGAAGGCGATGCTCGACTACTGGTTCGCCCACAACGAGCTGCCCCGGCACACCTGATTCAGCGCATGCCCTCGCGGTACGTGGGGTAGCGCAGCTCGACACCCAATCTATCGCGCGCGCGTGACGAGTCGACGGCGCGATTGGCGCGCAGGGTCTCGTGGACCTGCTCGATGGGCACGCTCGGCGGCAGCGGCAAGCCGTGCTGCTCGCACACGAAGCGCACGAGGTCGATCATGCGCGCGGGCTCCAGGTCGCCGACCACGAACGTCTCGCCGGGTGCACGCTCCGCATGGAGCGCGAACGTGGCGAGGTCCTCGACGTGGATGCGCGACGACATCAGCGAGCCGTCGCCGGGGATGCGGTGCTCGCCGCGCAGGATGCGCACGTGCAAGCCGCGATCGCGGCCGTAGATGCCCGGGCAGCGCAGCACCGTGGCGCCGACCGCGCGAAACGCGTCCTCGGCCGCGAGCAGCCGATGCTGGCGTTCGCCGAGGTTGAGCGGCAGCGGCGTGTGGTCGTCGATCACGCCCTGCACCTCGCCATAGACGCCGGTGCTGGCGACGTACGCGATGGCGCGCGCCCGGGCGATCGCGGGTGCGACCACGCGGTCCGTCTCCGCGTCGGGCTGGTAGGCGACCACCACCTGCGTCTCGGGCGTGACGTACTGCGCGATCGACGCGTCGAGCTTGGGTGCGGCCAGCACCTCGAAGCCCTCGGCGCGTAGCTTGGCCGCGCGCTCCTCGGAGCGGCAGGTCACGCGTACCGTGCGGCCCTGCTCGCGACCGCGCCGTGCCACCGCGGAGCCCGCGTAGCCCGCACCGAGCACCAGCAACGTCACGACAGCAACGCCTCGACGACGCTGGCGTCGATCATGTCGCGCCCTCGTCCACTGCCAATCGACACGCCGCGCGTGGCCTCGCCGTGGAAGTCGCTGCCGCCGCTCAGCCGGATGTTCGAGGTGCGCGCGAACTGCCGGATGCGACGGCGCGCGGACACGTCGTGCGCGGGGTGGATCTCTTCCAGACCATCGAGCCCGTGCGCGACCAGCTCGCGGGCCAGCGTCTCGAAGCCGCCCTGCCGGTGCACCTGCTTGGCCAGCGGGTGCGCCCACACGGCCTTGCCCCCCGCGGCGTGGATCCACGAGATCGCCTCCGCCGGCGACGGCACCGGCTTGCGCACGTTCGCGGGCCCCGCGTCGCCGAGGAAGCGCTTGAACGCCTCGTCGGTGTCGCGCACGTGACCCAACGCCACCAGCGCGCGCGCCACGTGTGGCCGGCCCGGGTTCGAGGCACCGGCCGCGCGATACACATCCTCGACCGTGATCGGCAGGCCCAGCTCGTTGAGCCGCTTCACCAGCGCCGGCAGGCGACCGTGCCGCGCCGCCTTCTGCGCGATCAGCTTCTCGGTCAGTAGCGGGTGCGCCGGATCGAAGCCGTAGCCCAGGATGTGCAGCTCCATGTTCTCGTGGCGCGTCGACAGCTCGACGCCGTTGATCAGCGTGATGCCACGGCGTGCGGCCTCCGCGCGTGCGACGTCCAGGCCATCGACGCTGTCGTGGTCCGTGAGCGCGAACACCGAGACACCCGCGGCTTCGACCAGGCCCACCAGCTCGGGGACCGAGAAGCTACCGTCCGAGATGGTGCTGTGCATGTGCAGGTCACAACGCATGCAAGGTCCAGCATGCGCCACTCGTCACCTCGACGCCACGCATGCGTCGTGACGCGTACAGCCGCATACACTCAGCCGCGGCGCGTACGCACGTGTTGATCGCGCCAGGCCGAGGGCGAAAGGCCCAGCCAGCGTCGAAACGCACGGTTGAAGTTGGCCGCGTCGGAGTAGCCCAGCTGCTCGGCGATCTGCTCGACCGAGTTGGTCTCGATCTCCAGCAGCTTCAGCGCCCGATCGCGGCGCAGCTCGTCGAGCAGCCGCTGGTAGGAAGTGCCCTGCTCGGCGAGTCGGCGCTTGAGCGTGCGCGGCGACACGTGGCGCGCCCGGGCCAGCTCGGTCAGCGAGGGGTAGCCACGCTCGCGCTCGCCCAGCTGACGACGCACGCTGGCCAGCAGCGAGCTGGTGGTCACCAGCGTGCTCAGCTCGCGCTCGCACTCGACCAGCGCCTGGCGCGCCGCCACCGCGTCCGCCATCTGCAGCGACTCGTCCAGCAACGACGCCGCGAACACGATGCGGCTCGACGGGCGGGCGAAGCGCGCGGGCCCCGGCCACAGGTGCGCGAAGCCACTGAAGTACGGCGGCTCCGGGTAGCTGAGCTCGAACATGGCGCCGTTGGGCACGCGCCCCAACACGGAGCGCGCCATCTGCACGAAGGCCGTGAACAGCGCCTCGGCCACGAACACCTCGACGGTGTGGTCGAGCTCCGGGAACACGCTGCTCAGCTCCAGCGCCGCCTGCTCGCCCTGCTCGGTGAGCTTGAGGGACAGGAACGGCGCCCGCAGCGCCACGAAGCGCTCGGCCACCTTGAGCGCGTCGCGCAGCGTGGCCTGGGTCATGGCCGCGAAGCCCACCGAGCCGTGCGACGACAGCTTGAGCTGGAGCCCGAAGTAGAAGCCGAGGCCCGGCTCGCGGATCAGCTCCAGCAGCCGGAGGAACAGGTTGTGCAGCGCCTGCGGGGAGACCCTGCCCTGCGATTGCTCCAGCTGGTCCGCCTCGACGCCGGTCCCCTGCAGCAGCGCCTCGGGCGCGATCTGCCAGCGACCGGCGAGCTGGACCAGTTGGGCCGCATAGATCGACGGGATGATGGGAGCGGTCAGCTCCCCCACCTCGGTCGAATATTGGCCCGATCGGATAGGCACGGGCGCAACCTATGACATTGGATGACAGCCCGCCAGGCCATATCGCCGGGGGCCGTCGTTTTGTCTGCTCAGTGCAGGTTCAGCGCGCCGAGGGCACAAGTGAGCGTGTTGGTCGGCGTGAAGTCCAGCATCAGCGTGCGCAGGGAGTCGATGCAGTAGCCCGACGAGTTGGAGATCTTGGTGTTGGTGATGGCGACGGTCGCGTCGACCTTGATCGCCGCGCCGCCGCTGCCTCCGCCACCCGCGTCGCTGAGCTCGAGGTAGTCGAGCTTGGAGTTGCTGGTCAGGGAGCTGTCGAGGTTCAAGCCGCGCCAGTACCCCGTCAGCGCCTGCTCGCCGCGGAACTTGATGGGCTGGGTGGCGGTGCCGAGCGCCGTCAGCGTGGTGCCCTGCGCCCAGCCCGCGTTCCAGGTCGCGTCCGCGGCCATCACGAACTGCGTGCCCGCCGCGAGCGTGATCGCGACGTTGGCGCTGTCGTAGGTGGAGCCGTTGACGTAGTAGGGCACGCCCACGTTCGGGATCGTGCCGGAGGTCTCGAAGTAGCCCGCGGTGATCTGGACCTGGTCGATCGTGTTGCCCGTGAGCTTGCTGTCGGACGGCAGCGAGTACACGCCGCCCGCGGCGACCACCACGGGACGTCCCGCCGTGCCGGTGACCTCGAGCGCGCTCGAGCCCGCCGCGAGCCCGAGCTTGGTGAGCTCCAGGCCCTCGCCGTTCTGCTTGAGCGAGACGTGGTCGAGCTTGATCGGCGACTTGATCTCGAGCACGGGGCGTCCCTGGCCGCCGCCGCTGAGCTCGACGTAGGACAGCACGGACGTGGTGGCCACCTGCTCGTGGACCGTCACGCCACCCCACTTGGAGTTGGCATCGACGGGCACCAGCTTGATGGGCGCCGTCGCGGTGCCCTTCATCTGCACGCTGCTGGCGCCGTTCCAGGCGAAGTTGAGCGTGAGGTCCGACTTGAGCCGCCACTCGACGCCGGCCTCGACCACGAAGTTGCCGCTGTTCTGGTACATCGTCATCTGCTGCGCGTACGGCACGCCGACGTTGTACAGGGTGACGTCGCCCTCGATGTACTGGAACGAAACCGAGATCTGATCGCTGGTGTTGCCCGCGAACGTGCCGCCGCGCGGCAGCCGCACGAGCGCCCCCTGCTTGTTGATCACCACGGGGTAGCCCGCCGCGCCGCGCACGGTGAGCAGCTTGCTGTCGGCCTTGAAGTCGCTGGCCAGCACGCCGTCCTTGCCCGAGTCGATCACCTGCACGTTGTCGAGCGTGATGTCGTCCTTGAGGTCGAGCGCCGCCACGCTGCCGCCGCCCTCGGCGATCAGGACGTTGCGCAGGTAGCTGTCCGAGGTGGTGTTCTCGCCGATCGTGAGCGTGTTCCAGAAGCCCTTCTCGGCGACCTGGCCGCAGATCTTGATCGGCGCGGCGGCGGTGCCGTTGGCGTAGACGCCGGCTGCGCCGTTCCAGCTGAAGTAGAGCGAGCTGTCGACGGCCATGAAGATCTCGGTACCCGGCTCGATGGTGATGCGCGCCGGATCGTTGACGTAGACCGCGCTCTTGATCACGACCTTGCCGGACCAGGTCTGGCTGGTGGTGATCGTGCCGGTGACCTCGGTCGCGCCGGCGAAGTCGCGCGGTCCGCACTTGATCTCGCCCGCGGTGCCGGCGTCGCTGCCCGCATCGCTACCGGCGTCCGTGCCTGCGTCGGTCGTGGGCAGCACGTTGCCCTCGCTGCGCTTGACCTCGAGGATCAAGAACGCGATCGCGCAGGCCTCGGCCTTGCCGCTGGGCAGGCCGTCGCAGCTGGTCGCCGCGGGCGCGATCTTCTGCACCTCGAACAGCAGCGCGTCGATGCTCTTCTGCGTCTCGACCACGTCGACTTCCTTGGCCGGGTCGAGGCTGACGCCGAGCGCGGAGGCCGCGAGCCGGCGCGTGGTGGTGACCTCGGGATCGGCGACCAGCGAGGCGGCACGTCCCGCGCCGAGCGAGAAGCCACGTGCGTAGGTCTGACGAGGCGCGGGTACACGCTCCTGCACCCGCGAGCGGGCGACCACGAAGTCCTGCGCCGGCATGTCGCTGAGCGCGCTGGCCGCGATCATCGCCGCGGAGGAGTTGAGGATGGTCGCGCGACCTTCCTGAGGTGCTTCCTTGTTGTCGCCATCATCGCCACACGCGAGCACGGCCACGCAGGCGGCGATCGTCGACCAGGACCGGACACAGTTGAGGTTCATCGAGCTCCCTTCGGCGCGCCATTGTACATGGGGAACCGAAAGGAACAGCCAACCGCGTTCACACGACGCTGCGGATCAGCTGCGCCGACGACGCCAATCGGCCAGCTCGGCCTCTTGCTGGGCGCCGTACTGATCCTGGATACGGATCAGCTCGCCATACGCGCGCGGCATGCGCTCGGTCAGCGCCAGCAGCACGCGACCGGCGGCCTCCGCGTCCGCCCAGGCGCGGTGCGCATCGCTGAGCGGGATGCCCAGGCGCTCGCAGATGTCGCCGAGGCGCTTGCTCTTTTCCTCGGCCATCAGCTCGCGCACCCAGACCAGCGGGTCGACCCACGTCACGGTGGGGTCGACGGCGGGCGGCAGGTCGCGGGTAATCCCCGCGCGCGCCATCTCCGCGTGCATGAACTTGCGATCGAAGGTGGCGTTGTAGGCGACCGGCAGATGACCCACCAGGGCCTGTCGGAGCTCCTCCGCGATGTGCTCGAAGCGAGGTGCATCCGCGACCATGGCGTCCGTGATGCCGTGCACGCTCATCGCGCCCTCGGGGATCGGCATGCCGGGGTTGATCAGCCAGTTCACGGTGCGCGTGACCTCGCCGCGCTGGAAGCAGACCACACCCACCTCGACCACGCGGTCCGCCTGCGCGTCGAAGCCGGTCGTCTCGAAGTCGATCACGGCCAGCGGGTAGTCGGTCCACACGCTCTCGGCCGCGAAGTCGCGCCACAGGCCCTCGACGCGCGTGAGCGTCTGGAGGAGGAACTCGGCGATGCCTGGATAATGGCGGCCCGTCGGAAAGCAGCCGCAGACCTCGTGTTGCGCTCCACGCATCGCGGCCAAGGAGGACACACATCGGCGCGCCGGGCAAGTTCATCCGTACCCGCAAGAGGATTGCGGAAAAGCGGCTTCGCTTAGTATGGTGCCCCAACAGGACATGAGATCGGTTGCCCGCCTAGCCTTGTTCCTCGCGTGCGCGCCGCTCTGGTTCAGCGCCCTCGCGCGAGCCGACACCACCGTGGCTTCCCTCGGCGTGCGATCGCTCGACGGCGAATCCGAGATCGAGCGCAAGCTGTCCACCGCGCTGCGCACCAGCGCCGCCTCGATCGCCGGCTGGTCGGTGGGCAAGCGCGACGCCTCGCTGGAGCAGATGATGCTCGCGACCGGCTGCGAGGAGCCCGACGCGCCGTGCCTCGGCGAGATCGCCAAGACGCTCGCCGTGCAGCGACTGGTGTTCGGCACCGTGACCAGCGCGAGCGGCGGCCACGAGCTCACCATCAACCAGTACGACACCAGCGACCGGCAGCTCCACACCGCCGCCGCGCGCGGCCTGAAGCCGGCGCAGCTGCGGGGTCCCTCCGGCAAGGAAGCCGTGCTCGCCTTGCTGATGCAGCTCAACCAGGTGGAGGCGCCCGCGCCGGTGGCCACCACGGGCACGCTGCGCATCCACGGCGACATGCCCAACGCGCAGATCGCGATCGACGGCGACATCGTGGGCTCGCTCGACGAGCGCGGCGTGCTCTCGCTGGAGCTGCCCGCGGGCAAGCACGTGGTGCGCGCGGCCGGCCAGGCGTTCGCGCCCGCCGAGGAAAAGCTCGCGCTGGTGGAGGTGGGACAGACCGCGCAGCTGGAGCTGACCATCCGCCCGGCCGAGGTCGAGGAGCCGCCGCCGCCGGAGGCACCGCCGGAGGTCGAGGTCGTTCCGCAGGCTCGCCCCAGGCACACGCTGCGGCGTGCGTTCGGCTGGGCCAGCCTCGGGCTCGGCGCGGCGTTCGCGGTCGCCACCGTCTATTCGTGGGTGCGCATCGAGCGCATCAACGACGACCCGGACTTCTTGGCCTACCGCGGTGCGTTCCCCCGTGCGGGCACCCAGGGTGGCGTGGGCAACGTGTGCCCGCGCGCCGCGCGCGGTGAGCTGGCCATGCAGCAAGACGGCCGCGAAGCGCTGGAGCGACGCGCCAACGATCTGTGCGGCGAGGCGGACACGCTTCAAGCCCTGCAGTACGTCTTCCTCGGCGGCACCCTGGTCGGCGCCGGCGTCGGCACGTACCTGCTCGTCTCCGCGCGCCGCATGGAGCGGGCCGAGGCGCAGCCACCGAGCCTGAGCATCGCGCCTCGCTTCGGCTTTCAAAGCGCCGCGCTCGAAGCACGCCTCCGCTTCTGATAAAGCGGCAGCTCGATGGGCAACATCCGTATCGTCGGCGGCAGCCTGGGCGGTCGCCGGCTGAAGGCGCCGGCGGGAGACGCCACGCGGCCGACCTCGGATCGCGTGCGCGAGGCGATCGCCTCCGTGCTCGCCGCACGCGACATGATCGACGATGCGCGTGTGCTCGACCTGTACGCCGGCTCGGGTGCGCTGGGGTTCGAGCTGCTCTCGCGTGGCGCGCGGAACGTGTTGTTCGTGGAGCGCGACCCAAAGGTGGCGCGGATCATCCGCGACAATGCCAGCGAGCTTGCCGTCGATGCCCGGAGCGAGGTCCTGTGCGAGGACGTGACGAAGACGCGCGGCGAGGACGCCATCCTCGCGCGTGGCCCGTTTACGCTGGTTCTGGCCGATCCACCCTATCGCGACATCCAACGTGCGGTGGATGCCATTGCGCGCATGGTCGCTCGCGGCGTGCTGGATCCCGATGCATGCCTTCTGCTAGAGCATGGATCCAAGGGCGCACCCGTCTTGCCGAGTGAGTTCGTAGTTCTATCCAGTTATCGCTACGGCGACACCACGGTGGTGTTGTGCGGAGCGACCCCCCTCGTCGCGGGAGCAGGTTCATGAGCATCGCCATCTACCCCGGCTCGTTCGATCCCCTCACCATGGGTCACCTGAGCATCATCAAAGGCGCCTTGGTGGTGGTGGACAAGCTAGTCGTCGCGGTGCTGAACAACCCGAACAAGAAGTCGATGTTCTCGGTGGAAGAGCGCATCGACTTGATTCGCGAAGCCGTCGGCGCCGATGCGGACCGCATCGAGGTCGACTCGTTCGGCGGACTGCTCGTCGACTACTGTCGGCGCAAGAACGTGAAGGTCGTGGTGCGCGGGCTGCGCGCCGTCGCCGACTTCGAGTACGAGCTGCAGATGGCCAACATGAACCGGCACCTCTACGAAGAGATGGAGACCGTGTTCTTGATGGCCAACGACGCGTACTTCTACGTGAGCTCCAACATCGTCAAGGAGGCCGCGTCGCTGGGTGGTGACGTGTCCGCCTTAGTGCCGCCGAACGTGAGCTTGCGGCTCAAGGCCAAGCTCGGTCGATAACAAGCGGGCGCCACGAAGCCACCGGCTTCGAGCTCGCGCAGCACAGGCACCGCATCGAGCGAGACGCGCCCACGACGCAGCTCGTCGAGGGTGCCGTCGCCGCTCTTGATCGCGCTGCGTATGCGCAGGAAGCCGGCCAGGTAGCCGGAGTCGCGCGCCACGCCGCCACCGCGGAACGTGCGCTCCGCGATCGCGATCGACGCGGCGTGCGCGAAGCCGTGCTCGTCGACCAGCAGGCGCGCGATCTCGCCGAAGCTCGCGCCCTCGTAGAGCCAGACCGTGGCGACCACGCGCGCGGCCAGCGTGCGCAGGCGATCCGAGCACATCAGGCCGAGCTCTTCCTCCAGGTAGAGCGCGAGGCCCTCCTGATCCGCGAACGAGCCGGCCAGGCCGATCTGCAAGAGGCGCAGCGGCTGGGCGCGCGCGTTGGCGGCGACCACCAGGTGACCGAACACCTCGTGCGCGGTCAGGCGGCGCGCCTCGCGCGGGCTGAACATGCGGTCGGCCAGGAACACGGTGCGCTCGCCTGTGGCCGCCAGCGAGGCCAGCCGCGGCTCGACGCGCACGTCGACATCGAGCCCCGCGCCGAGCGCCGCGCGACGGATGAACGACGCGACCGAGCTGCCCTCGCGTGCATCCGCCGGCAGCGTGGCGGCCTCCGGCTCGCGCACGGGCAGCGTGTCGAGCAGCGTGCGCGCGACCTGCGAGAGCGGGACCTCCGTGTCGCCCATGCGCACCAGCTCGCTGCCGCGGCCATAGCGGCGCGCGCTGAGCGGTCGCACGCGCTCGGCGTCACCCCATGCACCGAGGATGGCCAGATCGAGCTCCAGCTCGTCCAGGCGTGCTTCGTACAGCGCGCCGATCGCACAACCGCGCGAGAGAAAGCGCGCTTCGTCGAGCACCCCGTGGATCCATGTGTCCACGCGCTGGCGCGCAAGCGAGAAGGCAGGTGCCGGTGTCTCCCCGCGCGCGAGGCTCGCGATCAAGCGCGCGCGCTCGGCCGGTGCGTTCTCCGGGGTGAGCGAGGCCACAGGGCGCGCCAGGGCGGCGGCGTGGGCCACCAGCGCGTCCAGCTTGAGCACTGCCTCGAACTCGGTTCGAGCAGCGCTGCCGGCGCTCTGCGTACGGAGAAACATGACGGGCGACGCTAGCACATCACCGGCCCGAGAAAGCGGTCACCCGACCGGCTCTGCCGGTTGGGCGGGAGGTCGCGTGACCTCCCCGTGCGACGCGAAGCGGCGCGATGAAAGACAAGCTGTGTTAGCCTACATCGTGGCTCATCCTCTAACGTACGCCGAGACGTCGGCCGGGAGTGAACGCTCATGAGCGAGATGGTTGCGCGCATCGCCGCCCTGCAGGATTACGACAGCTATCGTGACCTGCACTGGGAAGGCACATTCGAAGAGTATCTGCAGATCGTGCGTGAGCGGCCCCAGGTGGCGCGCAATGCGTTCCAGCGCCTCTACGACATGGTCATGCGCTACGGCGAAGAAGAGTACATCGACAACAAGAAGCGCCTGAAGCGCTACCCCTTCTTCGCGGATCCCATCGGCAGCGGCAAAGACGCGATTTACGGGCTGGACATCCCGTTGATGCGCCTGGTTCACGTGCTGCAAGCGGCGGCGCAGGGCTACGGCCCGGAGAAGCGCGTCATCCTGCTGCACGGCCCGGTCGGCTCGTCCAAGAGCACGATCGCGCGCCTGCTCAAGAAGGGCCTCGAGCAGTACACGCGCACGCCGGAAGGCGCGCTGTACACGTTCAAGTGGATCAACCTCGAAGGCACCGGCCTGGTCTCGGCGGACGACAAGGAAGGGGAGTTCCCGTCGCCGATGAACGAGGACCCGCTGCGCTTGATCCCGATCGAGTGGCGCGACAAGGCGCTGACCACGCTCAAGCTCGGCAACGACAAGCACCGCGTGCGCATCGAGGGCAACCTCAACCCGGCGTGCCGCTTCATGTTCCAGAAGCTGCTGGAGAAGTACAACGGCGACTGGGGCCAGGTGGTCAGCAAGCACGTGCGCGTGCGGCGCCTGGTGATGAGCGAGCAGGACCGCATCGGCATCGGCACCTTCCAGCCGAAGGACGAGAAGAACCAGGACTCCACCGAGCTCACCGGCGACATCAACTACCGGAAGATCGCGGAGTACGGCTCGGACTCGGATCCGCGCGCGTTCAACTTCGACGGCGAGTTCAACGTCGCCAACCGCGGCATCGT
>JBEVNG010000297.1:0-5485 GCA_040508235.1 Polyangiales bacterium
AGGATCGCGCGCACGTGCAGCGCGAACTCGCTCAGGTCCTGCGAGATCATCGTGACCATGCCGGTGTCATGCGGCCGCGGCGAGACCTCGCTGAAGATCACCTCGTCGCCCTTCACGAACAGCTCGACGCCGAACAGACCGCGCCCACCGAGCTCGTCCGTGACGGCCCTGGCGATGCGCTCGGACTCGCGGTACGCGACCTCGCTCATCGGCTGCGGCTGCCAGCTCTCGTGGTAGTCGCCGAACACCTGGCGGTGCCCGATCGGCGCACAGAACGAGGTGCCGCCCGCGTGGCGCACGGTCAGCAGCGTGATCTCGTAGTCGAAGTCGACGAAGCCCTCGACGATCACCTTGCCCGCACCGGTGCGGCCGTTCTCCTGCGCGTACTTGTACGCGCGGTCGGCGGTCTCGCGGTCGTGCACCACGCTCTGGCCCTTGCCGGAAGAGCTCATGATCGGCTTCACCACGCACGGGAAGCCCACCTTCTCCAGCGCCGCCAGGTACTCGTCCTTGTCGCTGGCGAACGCGTACGGCGACGTGCGCAGGCCGAGCTGCTCGGCGACCAGGCGGCGGATGCCCTCGCGGTTCATCGTCAGGTGCGTCGCGCGCGCCGTCGGGATGACCGTGAAGCCCTCCTGCTCCAGCTCGATCAGCGTGCCGGTGGCGATCGCCTCCAGCTCGGGCACGATGAAGTCAGGCTTCTCTTCCTGCACCACCCGGCGCAGCGCGGCGGCGTCGGTCATCGTGATCACGTGCGACCGATGCGCGACCTGCATCGCGGGCGCGAGCGGGTAGCGATCGACGGCCACCACCGTGACACCGAGGCGCTGCGCCTCCAGCGCGACCTCTTTCCCGAGCTCGCCGGATCCGAGCAACAGCAACTTCAGCTCATGGGTCGTCAACGGCGTTCCGAGGCGCGGCATGGATGCTCTCCTGTGGCCCCGTGTGTAGCACAAAGTCTCAGTGCGGATCGGCGAGCGGCATCTTCACGCCGTGCAGCTTCACCTTCAGCAGCACCTCGTCCTTGATCAGGTCGTCGGGCATGCCGGGATAGACGATCCCGAAGTCCTTGCGGTTGATCGCGAACTCCGCGTCCGCGTCCACCACGCCGGCCGTGACCCGCACCTTGGCCGGGAAGGTGACGGACTTGGTGACGCCGTGGAACTCCAGGTTGCCGGTGATCGTGTGGGTCGCGATCGGGTCGCTGGTGGGCGCGATGTTGGTGGAGCGAAAGCTCGCCTTGGGGAACTTGGTGACGTCGAGCAGGTCCGGGCTCTTGAGGTGCTCGGTGAGCTTGGGGTCGTCGGCGGTCAGCGAGTTGGTGGCGATGTCCACCGTCACCACGGTCTTGCCCGGGTCGCCCTCGACCAGATCGATCGCGCCGGTGAACACGTTGAACGCACCGTCGTGCTTGCGCGTGACCTTCGCGCCCACGAACTCGAACTTCGAGGTGGCGTTCGAGAACACGTACTTCTCCGCGGCAGTGGCGCTGCCCACGGCTTGCGTCTTGACCTCGGCGGGCGCGCCGACCTTGGCCATCGTCTTGCCCTCCGCGGGGTTGTTGTCACACGCCGCGAGTGTCAGCAGCAGCGCGACCGTGCATGCCTTGTTCATGAGAGCCTCCACCGGCGCAGTCTCGCACAGGCGAGCGCCCACGAGTGCTATGGAATGGGCAAATGGCGTGGCTCCCGATGCGCGATGGTCGTTCCTTGTTCGTGAGAGTTCTCGGCCGTGGCTCCCCCGTGATGGTGGTACACGGCTTCGCCGCGGACGGCGGCTCGTGGCTGCCCTTCATCACGCCCTTCCTGCACCGCCACCAGTTCATCGTGCCGGACCTGCGCGGCTTCGGACGCAGCCACGACCTGCCGTTCGTGCAGGCCTGCGCGCTCACGCAGTTCGCGCACGACCTCGGCGACACGCTGCGCGCGCTGCGCATCGAGCGCGCCGGGCTGGTGGGCATCTCGATGGGCGCGCTCAGCAGCGTGCAGGCCTTCGAGCTCGGCGAGGCCGCCAGCATCGACCGCTACATGCACATCGACCAGGGCCCCGTGATCCACAACGGTCCAGCCTACCCGCACGGCCTGCTCGGCGACGCGCAGGCGCAGTTCTTCATCGAGCTGCGCGCGCTGCTCGACGAGCTGGAGCAGGAGCACTTCACGAAGCCATGGCCGGCGTTGCCCGCCCACCTGCGCAACGAGTTCTGGCGCTTGCTGGGTGTCTTCGGAGCCGCCGCGTTCACCTCGCAGGCCGCCCAGCGCTTCCTGGCCTGGGCCGCCAAGCGCGAGACGCTGATGATGCGCGCCATGCCCACCCGCAACTGGCAGGTCTACATGAGCGTGGTCCGCTCGTACACCGAGCGCGCGTACGACCTACGCGAGTCGTTCCGCAAGATCCAGGTGCCGCTCACGGTGCTGATTGGCGGCGGCTCGCGCATGTACCCCGCGCCGGGCCAGCGGGCGATCGCGGACTACGCCCCGCACGCCCGCGTGCGCGAGATCCCGCGCGTCGGCCACATGATCCCGTACGAAGCGCCGCGCTTGTTCCTGCGCGAGCTGAGCGCGTTCCTGGCGGCCTGACGCGTCATCATTCGCGTCACCTTGGTTAGGCATGCATGGTCGAAGGCAGCCTGGCGGTGTGCGACGAAGGAAGCATGAAGAAGCTCGTGCTCGCCTCGCTGCTGTTCGCCTCGCCCGCGTACGCGCACATCCGGGTGGTCAACATGACCTCACGCGACGGCGATGCGCAGAAGGACGGCCCGTGTGGCGCGGTCGGCAGCCAGTGGGGCGCCAACGGTGTGACCACGCTGGAGCCGGGCGCGACCATGAGCGTGACGATCAACGAGTACATCGCGCACCCGGGTTACTTCCGGATCGCGTTCGGGGAGCAAGGTCAGTTCAAGAGCCCGGCGTCGATCCAGCCCATCGTCGAGAGCCGCAGGAAATTCAACGAGCGCGATCAGGACACCGGCTCCGACTTTTGCAACAACCCCACCGTGCTGATGGACAACCTCGATGCGCACAGGAGCGGCGGCGGCATGCGCAGCTACGACGTGAAGCTGCCGAACATCGAGTGCGAGCGCTGCACGCTGCAGATCGTGCAGGTCATGGAGGACACTGTGCACGGCCCGTACAACCTGGAGCTCGGCGGTACGTTCGACCTGCCCGACCTCTACTACCAGTGCATCGACGTCACGCTGAAGGGCCCAGCCAGCGGCGAGAAGCCCGCATGCACGATCGGCCCGCTGGTCGATGGTCAGACCAAGTCGTCGCAGAACGACGCCGGCGCCGACGAACCTACGTCCAGCCAGAAGGGTGATGACGGCTGCGCACTCGCCCACGCTGGAAGCGGGGGCTGGTTCGCGTTGTTGCTGCTCGCACTGCTGCGCAAGAACAAGCTCGCGATCTCGAGGTCCCAGGTTTAAGCTCGTTCGTCGCGGCGTGGGGACGCCGCCGAAAGGGAGCGTGGATGCGGGGCACAAGCTTGCTGCTGCTGGCGTTGATCGCCTGCGGTGATGACGACAACGACAAGCCCGTCACCGACGCCAGCACACCGCGTCTCGACGGCAGCCCCAACAAGCTCGACGCCACCCTGATCACCAAGTGCGGCCCCGTGATGGCCTGCCAGAGCGGCGCGCTCACTCAGCTGCCCGAGCTGTGCCTCGGCTCCGTCAACGCCCAGCCCACGGGCGGCCTCTGGAAGATCTGCGTGATCGATCCGCAGGGCCGCACCTCGTACATCCAGATCCACGAAGACGAGCGCATCACCTCCGCCGGCTGGACGCACTCCAACTACGGCCTCGTCGACGCCACGCTCTCCGACGAAGGCTACGACGCCTGCATCACCGAGCGCGGCAAGCTCATCCCCGCCACCGAAGACAACACCCTCGACGCCGGCAACACCCTCTGCCTCCGCGCGAGCAACAGCGGCGACGACTAAGCGGGACGCGCCAGCTCGGCGGGCACGAGCATGATCGCGCGGATCAGCTCGACCACGTGATCGCCGAGATCGCGTAGCTGATCGGGGCGGCCCTCGTCGATGCGCTTCATCAGGAGCTCGTTGGCGGCGCCGACGATCGCGACGGCCATCGCGCGCGACAGCGGGCGGGCGCCGGGGTGCTCGTTGCGGCCCTGCTCGATCAGCTCGAACATCACGTCGGCGAAGCGATCGTGGACACGGCGTTGTGCCTTGAGCGCGAGCGGGCCTGCCATCTGGATCTCGGTGAAGAACGTGCGTGTCACCTCGGGCATCGACTGCAGGGCTTCGAGGTAGGCGTAGCAAGCGGCGCCAAGTCGTTCCTCGGGCGCGGCGTTGGTCTGCGCGGCCTGCTTGATCAGGTCGAGCATCGCCTCCGAGAGCGCGCTGTACGTGGCGAGGTAGCACTCGTCGCGGCTGGTGAAGTGCTCGTAGAAGGTGCGCTTGGAGACGCGCGCGCGACGCACCACGTCCGCCACCGAGGTCTGCGCGAAGCCCTGTTCGCCAAGCGCCTCGGCCATCGCGATCAGCAACCGTCCGCGCGGGTCAGCCTCCCCGCTTCCGAGGACAATCGTGAGCAGGGGCGCGCGCGGGAGCGAACGAGCTTGCATTTGGTACCAGCGTGTACCAGGTTGGTCGGTACGTCCAGGTACCACTGCTGGACAGGGAGAATCCGTGTCGAACCACACTCAGATCGCCATCGTCGGAAGCGGCTTCGCGGGCATGGGCGCGGCCATCAAGCTGCGCGAGAACGGCTTCAACGACTTCGCCATCTTCGAGCGCGCGGACGACGTCGGCGGCACCTGGCGCGACAACACGTACCCCGGCTGCGCGTGCGACGTGGAGTCGGTGCTCTACTCGTACTCGTTCGATCAGAACCCCAACTGGAGCCGCTCGTTCTCGCCGCAGCCGGAGATCCAGCGCTACCTCAAGGGCGTCTACGCGGACAAGGAGCTGCAGCCCAAGATGCGCTTCGGGCACGAGGTGCTCGACGCGCGCTGGGACGAGTCGAGCAAGCGCTGGCAGATCGAGACCTCCAAGGGCCACTACACCGCGGACGTGCTGGTGAGCGGCATGGGCGGCCTGTGCGAGCCCGCGTATCCGAGCATCAAGGGCCTCGACAAGTTCGAGGGCAACAAGTTTCACTCCGCGCGCTGGGATCACGACTACGACCTGCGCGGCAAGAAGGTCGCCGTGATCGGCACCGGCGCATCGGCGATCCAGTTCGTGCCGGAGATCCAGCCGCAGGTGAAGAAGCTGACGCTGTTCCAGCGCACGCCCGCCTGGTTGATTCCGCGCCACGACCGCGCGATCTCGGACCGCGAGCACAAGCTGTTCAACAAGTACCCCGCGCTGCTCAACTTCATGCGCGGCATCGTCTACCTGCGGCGCGAGCTGTTCGTGCTCGGCTTCAAGAACCCCGCGATCATGCGCGTGGTCGAGCAGGTATCAAAGCTGCACCTCAAGAGCGCGATCAAGGATCCGGTGCTGCGCAAGAAGCTCACGCCCAGCT
>JBEVNG010000106.1:0-7629 GCA_040508235.1 Polyangiales bacterium
CTCGAGCGGGCTGGTTATCGCGTCGACACTTCGCCGTCGGGCGAAGACGCCTTCCAGCGCTGCTTCGAGGAGCCGTTCGACGCGGTGGTCTCCGACATCACCATGGGCGCGCTGAGCGGCGTGCAGCTGACCCGCCTTTTCAAGGCCGATCCCGCCACCAAGGACATCCCGGTGGTGCTGCTGACGGCGGCCGACGATCCGCGTAGCCGCTTCTGGGGCCGCAACGCGGGCGCCGCCGCCTACGTGGCCAAGGAGCGCGCGCGTACCGATCTGCTCGGTGAGGTGGAGCGCGTGCTGCGCGAGGCTCCCGCCAACGACGGCACGGTGCGGTCGCGCGTGGGCCGCCGGGCCCAGCCGATGGAGCGCCTGTCGCAGGTGCTGGACGAGCTGCTGTTTCGCGCGGTGGTGTCCTCCGAGGTGCGACGGCTGGTGCTGCACACCGCCGACCGCGCGCAGTTCTGCGAGCAGTTCGTGCAGATCGCGGCGGAGGTCAGCGACTACTCGTACCTCGCCCTGAGTCTGAGCACACCGGGCGACCCCAGCTGCGTGGTGCACGCCCGCGCGCCCTGGCCCGTTCAGCCCGGGGCGCGCACCCTGGAGGCGCTGGAGCTCTCGCCCGACGTGGTGGCCCTGATGAAGGTGAACCAGGTGGAGCCGGCCCGCCTGGGCGCCGACCCCGGCATCGAGGTGCGCGACAAGGTGCGGCTGCCGATCGAGGTGGCCGGCGAGCAGCTCGGCACGCTGGTCGCCATCGGCAGCGACAAGCGGCTCGGCGGCCACGACCGCGTGACGCTGGAGCTGGTCGCGCGCGAGCTCGGCATCCTGGTGAAGAACCGTTTCCTGCTCGATGAGACGCGCCGGCTCGCAAACAACGACGGCCTCACCGGGCTGCCCAACCGCCGCCGCGCGTCGGAGCGGCTGGAGATCGAGGTGTCGCGCTCGCGCCGCTATCGCAACCCGATGGCGATCGCGCTGTGCGACGTCGATCACTTCAAGCAGGTCAACGATCGCTTCGGCCACAACATGGGCGACGAGGTGCTCAAGCACGTGGCGACCGCGCTGCAGGCGAGCCTGCGCCAGGTCGACCTGGTGGGACGCTGGGGCGGCGAGGAGTTCATCGTGATCCTGCCGGAGACGGAGCCCGGCGGCGCACGCGTGGTGGGAGAGCGCCTGCGCAAGGCGATCGAGACGCTACCCGCCTTCGCCGACGGCCCCGACAAGGTGACGTGCAGCGTCGGCATGGCCAACTTCGACGGCGACGCCAGCACCAGCACGTTCGTCGACCGCGCGGACCAGGCGCTCTACCGCGCCAAGCGCGGCGGCCGCAATCGCGTCGAGATCGGCTAGAAGCCCGCAGGCACGCGCTGCGCGAAGTCGGTCGCGGCTTCGAGGGCGCTCGCGACCGAGATCAGGCGCTGCTCCTCGAAGGCAGGCGCCGTCAGCTGCAGGCCAATCGGCAGGCCCTCGGGGCTGAAGCCGGCGGGCGTGCTCAACGCGGGCAAGCCCGCGAGCGAGGGCGGCAGCGTGTAGATGTCGGCGAGGTACATCGACAGCGGGTCGCTCGACTTCTCGCCGAGCTTGAACGCGGGCTCGGGCGAGGTCGGCGTCGCGATCACGTCGCAGCGCTCGAACGCGCGCGCGTAGTCCTGCGCGATCAGCGTGCGCACCTTCTGCGCCTTGATGTAGTAGGCCTCGTAGTAGCCGGACGACAGCGCGTACGTGCCCAGCATGATGCGGCGCTGCACCTCGGGGCCGAAGCCCTGCGTGCGCGTCGCGCCGTAGGTCTCGTTGAGATCGTTGCCGCGCACGCGCAGCCCGAAGCGCATGCCGTCGAAGCGCGCCAGGTTCGACGACGCCTCCGCCGTGGCCACGACGTAGTACGTCGCCACCGCGTACTCCAGGTTGGGCAGCTCGACCTCGACCAGCTCGGCACCGGCGGACGAGAGCGCCTTGAGCGAAGCCGCGAACGCGTCCTCGACGCTCTTCGAGTTGCCCGCCGGCAGCTTCACCACGCCCACGCGCAGCCCGCGGATCGACTTGCCGAGCGCGCCCTCGTAGTCCTCCACGTCGCGCTGCGCGCTGGTCGCATCACGCTTGTCGAAGCCCGAGACCACGCTCAGCAGGCGCGCCGAGTCGCCGATGGTGCGCGTGATCGGACCGACCTGATCGAGCGACGACGCGAACGCGATCAGCCCGTAGCGCGACACGCGCCCGTACGTGGGCTTGATGGCCGTCACGCCGCAGAACGAGGCGGGCTGACGCACCGAGCCGCCGGTATCGCTGCCCAGCGTCAGCGGGGCCAGGCGTGCAGCCGCCGCGGCGGCGCTGCCACCACTCGAGCCGCCGGGCGCATGCGCCTGGTTCCAGGGATTGCGAACCGCGCCGTACGCGGAGTTCTCGTTGGACGAGCCCATCGCGAACTCGTCCATGTTCGCCTTGGCGATCAGCACGCCGTCCTCGGCCAGCACGCGCTCGATCACATGCGCGTGGTACGGCGGCCGGTAGCCCTCGAGGATCTTCGAGGCGCACGTGGTCGGCACCCCGCGCACGCACAGGTTGTCCTTGATCACCACGGGCACCCCGGCGAGGCGACCCAGCTTGGTGCCCGCGGCGCGCTTGGCGTCGATCGCCGCGGCGCGCGCCCGCGCTCCCTCCGCATCGACATGCAGCAGCGCGTTCAGGCCGCGATACTGCTCCGCGCGCGCCAGGTACTGCTCCGTGACCTCGGCGGCCGAGAGCCCGCCCTGTTGCACCCGCTCCGCCAGCTGGACGGCCGTAAGCTCGATCACGGGTCCACCTCCAGCACCTTGGGCACCGAGAAGCCGCCATCGCGCGACGCCGGGGCCTGGCTCAGCGCCTCCTCACGGTCAAGCGACGGAACCAGCTCGTCCACCCGTAGGGCGGTCGCATGAACGATGGAAGGTGTGGCCTGGACTGCGCTAGTGTCCACCTCCGAGAGCGTGTTCACGTATTCGAGCACCCGGCTCAGGTCGTGTTGGAGCGCCTCCACCTGGGTCGCGCTCGGTGCCAGACGGGCAAGCCGCGCGATCCGCAGCACCTCGTCTCGAGTGATCTGGGGCGATGACATGGTCCGGCAGCTTGTAGCACCCCTCACCCAGCACTCACACAATGGGTTTGACCCCTGGATCGACGCACATTAGCGTTGTAAACGAATGGCCCCATGAAAAATGACGACCTCAGCTGGCTCTGCGCGGAGCTCGGCCTCCCCGTCTTGGAGGAGACGGCAGCTGGGTTGCTCGCGAACGCCGCCGCGCAACAAGCGCTGGCGGACGCCAGTGCCGAGGGCAGCGAGGGCCTGGCCGCCGGCGCCGCGTCCATCATGGGGGTCGATACGGACGACGAGGCGCTGCTCGATGCCGTGGCCAGCGCCCGGCGCGGGGAGCATGGCCGGGCCGAGCTCGGTCCCAACGCGCGCGGCCAGCTCTGGCGCGTGGTCGCCACGCCACTGGGGGACGGAGCCCGCGTTCGGCTCACCTGCGCCCCGCGCGCACGCCGCTCCGACGAAGGGTGGAGCGAGGTCGCCGCCGCGGTCAGCCACGAGGTCGCCAACGCCGTCGGCTCGATCCGCGGTTGGGCCGAGCTCGCCCTGCACGGCAACGATGCGACCGTGAACACCCGCGATGCGCTGACGCTGATCCGAGGCGCCGCGCGCAACGCGGAGCAGGCCGCCCGCAGCATGCTTCGGCTCGCACGCGGCCAGGTCGAGAGTGACGAAGGCAACGCCATCGATCTCAGCGAGTTCGCCGGCGAGCTGATGTCGCTGCTCGCGCTGGCTGCACGCGAGGCACGCGTCGCGCTCAAGTCCTCCATCGAGCCCGGCCTCTACGTACGCGCCACGCGCGCCCAGCTCTTCACGATGCTGTTCAACCTGCTGAAGAACGGCATCGAGGCCTGCACGCAAGGGGGGCTGGTCAGCCTGACGGCCGCGCGTGCGGGCGACGTGGTCGAGGTGATGGTGCGCGACAGCGGAGCCGGCCTCGATGCGGAGGCCAAGCAGCGCCTGTTCGATCGCTACTTCACCACCAAGGCCACCGGCACCGGGCTCGGCCTCGCGCTGGTGAAGAACGCCGTCGACGCCACCGGCTCCAGCCTGCATGTCGAGAGCGTCGTCGGACGCGGCACCGAGTTCCAGCTGCGGCTGCCGCGCGTGCTGGAGATCGCCCCGGTGCGGGTGAGCCGCCCGGAGAGCAGCCCGCCGCAGGCCCTGCGCGCGCGTGTGCTGCTGGTCGACGACGACCATGCCCTGCGCGAGATGCTCGCGACCGCACTCACGTTGCGCGGTGCCGACGTGGTCAGCGTGCGCTCGGCCGACGAGGCGCTCGCCCTGTCCGGCCCGTTCGAGATCGCCCTGATCGACATGATGCTCGACGGCGTCCGCGGCGACGAGCTGCTGGCCCTGCTGCGCAAGCGCGGCAGCGTGGATGCCGCGATGCTGGTCACCGGCACCGTGCAGAAGCCGCGGCTGGTGCCGGGCGGCGAGCCCGACGACTGGGTTCGCAAGCCGTTCGAGCTCTCGCACCTGGTCGACCGCATCCGCCGCACGATGGAGCGCCACCGCATGTTGCTCCAGGCGAGTAGCGGCGCACGCGCCTGAACTACCGTGTGGAATGATCCAAATCGATGTCAACGCCCCGCCAGAAGGGCCTGTTGGCGCTCGGGCCTGTTACGCTTGCGGCGTGTCGGGGCGATCGATCTGCTGTAGGCTAGCGACGCACGTAGCTCGAGTGAGGCGATGAGCAGCACGAACCGAGGGCGCACGACGACATCCGTCGAGGGGATTCCAACCTTCGACGTGGTGTCCGATCCGACGCCCGGCCTCGCGCTGGTGTACTCGCGGCTGCACGCGCACCTGCCCTCGGCGGTGCCCTTCGCGATCCCGACCGTCACGCTCGGACGCGAAGCCGACAACACGCTCTCGATCCCCGAGGCGGCCGTCTCGCGCCATCACGCGCGCTTCGAGCGCCGCAGCGATGGCCGCGTCTGGGTGGTCGACAAGCCCTCCATGAACGGCACCTTCGTCAACGGACGCCGCATCCAGGAGCAGCCGCTGGCCGAGCACGACGTGCTGCGCATCGGCGACACGCTGTTCCGCTACGTCGCGCAGGGCATCTACGGCTACGGCGCCTACCGCATCGACGGCGGCGTCGTGCGCCAGGCCCGCCCGTTCTCGCACGGCGTCGAGAAGCCGTACATGATCGGCGGCTACCAGGTCGACATGGTGATCGACCGCATCGCCAAGGTCGCGCAGTCGGACATCGCGGTGGTGGTCACGGGCGAGAGCGGCACCGGCAAGGAGCTGGTCGCGCGCGAGGTGCATCGGCTGAGCGGACGCAAGGGCGCGTTCCAGGCCATCAACTGCGCGGCGCTGCCGGAGAACCTGATCGAGAGCGAGCTGTTCGGCTACCGACGTGGCGCGTTCAGCGGCGCGGTGTCCGACAAGATGGGCCTCGTGCGCGCGGCCCACGGCGGCACGCTGTTCCTCGACGAGATCGGGGACATGCCGCTGGAGGCGCAGGCCAAGCTGCTGCGCGTGCTGCAGGAGAAGGAGCTGGTGCCCATCGGCGCCACCCAGGCCGAGCGCGTGGACATTCGCGTGGTCTCGGCGACGCACCGCGATCTGCAGGCGCTGGTCGATCAGGGCCGCTTCCGTGGCGATCTGCTGGGCCGCCTGCGCGAGGTAATGATCAGGCTGCCGCCGCTGCGCGAGCGCCGCGAGGACATCTACCCGCTCGTCCTGCACTTCCTCGCGCAGCTCGGCCAGAGCACGCCGCAGGTGAGCTTCCCGTTCATGCTCGCGGTGGGACACTACGACTGGCCGTACAACGTGCGCGAGCTGGAGAGCGCGGTGCGCGTCGCCCATACGCTGAGCGGCGGCCAGCCCCTCGATCTGCAGCACCTGCCGGAGACCACGCGCGCCGCGCTCGATGGCCACGGCGCCGCGGCGCTGCCGTTGCAGAGCGTGAGCTTGCCGGAGGCCGCGGTCACGCTGCGCGACGGCAACCAGCTGCGCACGGCGCTCGACAGCGTGCGCAAGAACGAGTCCGCGCCCAACGAAGACCAGCTGCGCTCGCTGCTCGCCCACCATCGCGGCAACATCGCGGCGGTGGGCGCCGCGCTCGGCAAGCACCGCATGCAGGTGCACCGCTGGCTGCGCCGCTACAACATCGACATCAGCGACTATCGGGAGAAGCCGTAGCTCCGAGCGGCGCCTTCGACTGCCCGAGCGGGAAGTTGAGGAACCGATACACGCGCGTGTCCGGCGACTGCAGCACGGTCAGCGCCAGGCCCTGCGACTCCACCTGCTGGCTGAGCGCGCCGAACGCGCCCTTGGGATTGCGCGCGACGTCGGCGGGCAACACGTAGTGCCACGACGTGCGGTGATCGAAGCCGACGCCGTGCTGCTTGGTGATCGCGCGGTCGACGAACACGCGCTGCGCGTCGAGCAGGGTGCCGTCCTCGGACAGCAGCGAGACCTCGACGTCCAGCTCCTGCAGGCGCTGCGCGAGCGGTCCGCCCATCGCCTGTTCACGCTCGCGCCAGCGATCCTTCGCGACGCGCGTGGCGGTCAGCAGCGCGCGCGCGATGGAGGTGCCACGCGCCGAGCGCCAGAGTCGCGGGTCGCCCTTCTGGCTGAGCATCACCATCACCTCGACGCGCTCGACGCGCCGCAGCGATGCGGGGAACGACGCGACGTTGGGCTCGCGCGCACCACGGAACAGGGCGCGCGTGACGTAAGCCAGCGCGTGGCGCTCGCGCTCCGTGAGCTGGACCTCGTGCGCCGGCACGTACAACGCGAGCCGCGGTGACAACAGCGCACCGCGCAGGCCATACACGTGCTCCAGCTTGGCCAGCCTGCCCTCGACGCCCTTGGCCTGGTGATCCGGATTCACCGCCAGCGCGCTGCCCTTCACCTTGGAGAGCGCGGCCCGCAGCGCATCGCCGTCATCGTGCGCCAGCCCTTGCAGCTTGCTCGCCTGCTCCACCTTCACGCCCTCACAACGCAGGCTCACGCCTTCGGTCGTGAACACGTGGGCTATGCGGTGCTGGACCAGGGCCGCGCACACCTCGGGCTCGCTCCGGCCGGAGTACGCGCGAAGGATCAGCCAAGCGCACCCGACTACGAGTACGCTCGAAGCGATGAGCCACCACGAGCGCGCCCGCCAAGCCGTTGTCACGGCGGCGGTCTAGCACGCTCGGGACACCCAGGAGCAGCGGATGATCGTCGGCGTCCCCACCGAGACCAAGACACGCGAGTACCGCATCGGGATCAACCCGGGCGGCGTGCAGATGTTGACGCGGCGCGGCCACCAGGTGCGGGTGCAGCGCGGCGCCGGCCTCGGCTCGGGCATCAGCGACGACGACCTCGCGCGCGCGGGCGCCACCATCGTCGACAGCGCCGCCGAAGCCTGGGCGTCCGAGCTGGTGATCAAGGTCAAGGAGCCCCTGCCGCACGAGTTCCAGTACTTCCGCTCGGACCTCGTGCTGTTCACCTACTTGCACCTCGCGGCCGAGCCGGAGCTCACGCGCGCGCTGGTCGACAGCGGCGTGCGCGGCATCGCGTACGAGACCGTGCAGCGCGGCGATGGCACCCTGCCGCTCTTGCGACCG
>JBEVNG010000368.1:0-10641 GCA_040508235.1 Polyangiales bacterium
GGCCGACACGGTGATGAGCGTGATGATGGATCGCGTGCGCCCGCCGTCGGAGCTCAAGCCCGACATCCCGCGCGAGCTCGACGCGATCACGCTGAAGGCGATCGCGCGCAACCCGGCGCAGCGCTACACGACCGCGCGCGAGATGGGGCGCGAGCTGATGAAGTTCTGCCGTGAGAGCGGCGTGATGGTCGGTCCGATCGAGATCGAACACTTGATGGAGAAGTTGTTCGAGAAGGAGATCGCGGAGAACAAGTCGCTCACGCGCAAGGCCAAGTCGAGCGGCCAGGAGAGCGGCGTGTGGATGGACGTCACGCCGTCGGGCTTCGGCCGCATGCGCTCCTCCGGCGCGGTCGAGAAGGGGCGCTGGACCAGCAACCCGCCGAGCGCGAACGTGGTGGTGGGCGACGGTACCGGCTCGACCGCGATGCGCCTGCAGGCGGGCAGCCTGAGCGCGCCCGCGATCGAGGCCCGCAGCACCGCGCATCCGGACGTCACCCATGCCCCGCAGAAGCGCAAGAAGCCGATCCTGGTGATCGGCGTCGCGGCGGCGGCCGCGCTGGCGCTGGGCGTCTGGGGTGTGGCGCGTCGCACGGGCGAGTCCGAGGTCGCGCTCGTGCAGCCGACCAGCACGGCCATCGAGCCCGCACCGCAGGTCGGTGTGCAGGCGCCCCCGAGCACCCCGGCGCCAGCCGCGCAGGAGCCCGAGCAGCAGCACGATGCAGCGCCCGTGGAGCTCGCGCCGCCGCCGACCAGCATGCCCACGCGCACGCAACCTGCACGGCGCGCCGCGGCCGCACGTCCCGCGGCACGGGCGAACAACGGCCACACGCAGGCGGAAGCGGGCGCCGGCTCGGGCTCGGCGTCGAATGAGTATGCGCGCAATGACGAGGCGGTGATGGATACCGCGACCGCCGCGCCCGCGCGGGAAGAGCCCGCGATGGACACCGCCACCGCGGCGCCCGAGCGCGTGGCGCAGCCCACGCCCGCGCCCAAGCCGGTCGCGCCCGCCGCGCCGGCCGCACCGCAGAAGCTCGATGGACGCGCGACGATCGCGGAGCTCGACGTCGAGGGTTCGCTCGGCAGCAGCATCGTGTCGCGCATGCTCGCGCGCGTGACGCCGGCGCTGAAGGACTGCTACGTCGAGGCCGCCAAGAAGGCCAACCGCAACGACTACGGCTCGCTCGCCAGCAGCCTCGTCATCGAGGAGATGGGCGCGGTGCGGCAGGTCACCGTGGGTCGCAGTGGGCTCGCGGATCTCAGTACCTGCGTCACGTCCGCGCTGAAGCGTGCGCGCCCCGATCGTGTTCCCGACGTGGGGACGGTGCAGGTGAAGTTCAAGATCACGTACTCGCCCTGAGCACGCGCGCGCTGCGAGGTGCGCAGGCCGTCACGCGCTGCAATCGCACTTGCACCGCATGCACGGCATTCGCCCGTGTGTTCGCACATCGTGCGCGCTTGGCTGCGCAAATCGCGCGGTGCGCACGTAGACTGTCACGAACATGTACGCGTTCGGCGAGTTCGTCCTCGATGTACAGCTGTTCCAACTGCGCCGCGCAGATCGCACGATCGCCCTCGAGCCCAAGGTGTTCGACGTCTTGCGCTACCTGATCGAGCACCGCGATCGTGTCGCCACCAAGCAGGAGCTGCTCGCCGCGCTGTGGCCCAACGAGGCGGTCACCGAGGCGGTCCTGCCCACGAACGTCAACGCGCTTCGACGCGCGCTCGGCCAGCAGCGCGGCGACAAGGCGCCGATCGAGACCGTGCACGGACGCGGCTATCGCTTCGCGGCGCCCGTGCAGGTGCTGACGCAGACGGTCGCGCCGGAGCCCAGCGCTGCGGCGGTCGCCATCTCCACCGAGCCGATGCTGGGGCAGCGCCCGCTGTTCGAGAAGCTGCGCCGCGTGCTCGGGCTCGCGCTGGCGGGACGCGGACAGATCTGCTTGCTCACCGGCGAAGCGGGCATCGGCAAGACGCGCGCGGCCCAGCGCGTGGCGCAGGCCGCCAGCGCGACGGGCGCCGACGTGTGGATGGCCAGCAGCGAGGGCGCACGCGAGGGCGCGCCGCTGTGGATGTTCCGGCAGCTGATGCAGAGCGCGCTGGCGCACGAGCGCGCCTCGCTCGGCTCGCTGGCGGACGAGCTGGCGCTGCTGGTGCCCGGCGGCGCGGAGCTCGGCGTCAGCGAGGACCAAGCGGCGCTGCGCGTGTACGACGTGCTGCTGCGCCTGCTCAAGCAGGGCAACCGGCCGCGCGTGCTGTGGCTGGAGGACATGCACCGCGCGGATGCGCTGAGCTGGCAGCTGCTGCGCATGCTCGCGCCGCACCTCGAGCAGGTGGCGGTGCTGGTGTTGATCACCGTGCGCAGCCGCGACGACCTGACCGCGGTGCTGCCGGTGCAGAAGAACCTCGACCTCTTGCAGCGCACGCCGCACTGCCATCGCTTCCTGGTGCGCGGGCTCGACGTGGCGCAGGTGCACGAGCTGGCGCGTCAGCTGCTCGACGAGCCGGTGGAGCCGGAGCTGGCGCAGGCGCTGCACGACAAGAGCGGCGGCAACCCGCTGTTCGTGCGTGAGCTGGTCGACTGGCTGGAAGTGCGCGGGCTACGCGACGTGGCGGCGCTGCGCGTGGGGCCCAACCTCTCGCCGCCCGAGCTGGTCCGGCAGCTGCTGCGCAAGCGCGTGATGCGCCTCGGCGCGGAGGCCAAGCGCGTGCTGGAGGCGGCGGCGGTGGTCGGAGCGCAGTGGGATGCGGCGCTGGTGGAGCGGGTCACGATGCTGCCGCAAGACGTGTGCGCGGACGCGCTCGACGCAGCGCTCGCGCACGGCGTGATCGCGCCCGTCGAGGGCCGCATCGACGGCTATCGCTTCGCCCACGACCTGCTGCGCGACACGCTGTACAGCGATCTCACGCAGCGCGAGCGCCGGCGCCTGCACGGCAGCATCGCCAGCACGCTGGAGGAGCGCGTGGCGTGGCTCGGCCTCGAGGGCGTGCGCAGTGTGGCTCATCACTTCTATCAGTCGCTCCCCGGTGGCGACATGCAGCGCGCGCTGCACTGGCTGGAGCGCGCGGCGTCGCTGTGCGAGCAGCAGGCGAGCTACCGTGAGGCCGCGCAGCTGTATCGCCTGGCGCTCGACGCGGCGCGTCTACTGCCCGTCGCCGATCCCGCGCTCGCGCGTTCGCTCGGCGAGCGCGAGGCGCTGCTGGCCGGCCTGGCGCGCAGCATACCGGCCCAGTCCTGAGACGTCGGGAGATAGCCGGCCCGCGCGATCGGTGGCAGGCTGTGAGGTGCGCGCGGCCCATGCAGTGGCCGCCGCCCGAGCAGCATGAACCTACGCGAAGAGACCGAGCGACTGCGCCTTGAACTCGAGCGGCTCGACGAAGTACGCGTGCGCGTGGCGCTGTTTGGCCAGCCCGGCGCCGGCAAGTCCTCGCTGATCAACGCGCTGATCGGGCGCGACGTCGCGGAGGCCGGCGAGCGCACGGACACCACCGTCGCCGCGCACAAGTATCACCACGACGGCGTCGACTACACCGACCTGCCGGGCTTCGGCACCACGCGCTTCCCCGCCGAGACGTACTGGGACCGCTTTCACATCAGCGAGCACGACCTGCTGCTGTGCGTGAAGGACGGCAAGTTCAGCAACGACGACGACAAGCTGTTCTTCGAGGAGATCTGGAAGCGCGGCAAGGTCTGCATCTTCGTGCACAACAAGGTCGACACCCTGTGGTCGGCCACCAAGACCATCGAGCAGGTGAAGCAGGAGCTGGAGAGCGAGCTGGCCCAGCGCATCGCGCCGCACGCCGCGCCGCTGATCTTCACCAGCTGCCGCACGCGCCAGGGGCTCGACGAGCTGGAGAAGCAGATCTGGGCGCAGCTGCCCGAGGCCAAGCGCGAGCGCTGGACGCGCGCGGTGGCGGCGTACTCGGATGAGTGGCTCGACAAGAAGCGCAAGGTCATCGAGCGCGAGGTCTACGTATGTGCCGCGCTGTCGGCGGCCAACGGCTTCAACCCGATCCCCGGCGCGGACCTGGCGATCGATCTGTCGACGCTGGCCGGCCTGTTGGTGCGCATCCGTGGCCACTACGGGCTCAGCGACAAGCGCCTCGAGCGGTACCTGCAGGTCGCGCCCGCCGCCAAGCTGGTGGTCGACAAGCTGCTCGCCTACGCGACGCGCGAGGGGCTGATGCGCTTGCTGCGCCGCTTCGCCAGCCAGACGCTGCAACGTCAGGTCTCCAAGTACATCCCGCTGGTGGGCCAGACCGTCGCCGCCATGGTGGGGTACGGCGTCACGCTGCAGGTCGGCTTCGAGTTCCTCGACACCTGCCACAAGCTCGCGCGTGAAGTAATGGAGGCGGAGCTGGCGCAGCGCGGCCCGCGTCCGTCCACGAATGATCCGCTCTCGGCTCAGCTGCCGACGCCGTCCGCCCAGCCCGACGACAGCAAGAGCGGAAAACCACCAGCCTGACTGCATTCTTGTTGGCCAAGATGTGCGCTTTCTGTGGAGGAGTGCGCTTCTTGAGCTTCCTTTTTTGCGTCGGCTGTCGGTATGGTGGGCCTCCGTTACGCAGCGCGGTCCCCCCCTGGGCCGCTTTCGTTTGTGGCAGTTTTTGCGAGTCGAGGAGAAGTCGATGCTTAGTTCGGACCGTTTGCGGACCACCCACGCGGATGATCACGACGAGGTAGACCTCTGGGAGCGTCTGCGTTCCGAGGCGACCCGGCGCAGCAGCATGATCCCTGCCGCCCCCAGCGAGTCGCCCGCGCAGTTCGACGACTACGGCAATGCCTTCGAGGGCGAGCTTCAAGAGGAGTACGCGAGCGACAGCGATCTGCCGCCGTCGCCGTACGAAGGCGCGCAGCGCTTCGTGCAGTCGTCGTATCCGCCCCCCCGTCAGTCGTACGCCCACACGCAGCAAGAATATTCCGAGGCCGCGCAGCTCGCGCAGTACGAGGCGCAGCACGCCGAGTCGTACGAGTACGACGAGGGCGAGCAGGTCGAGGACGGCTACGCGCAGGAGCCGCAAGAGGGCTACGCGCAGGCCGAGCAGCACGACGGCTACGCGCAGGACGAGTACGAGGCGCAGCAGTTCGCGCACGAGCAGTACGACCTGCAGCGGTTCTCGCAGGCTCCGCAGGCGCAGCAATACGCGCAGACCGCGCAGCAGTTCGGCCAGCAGCCTGCGCGCGCGTCGCTGCCGCCGTCCAACGGCTTCGGTCAGCACTACGCGTCGCAGCCGCCGGCGGCTTACGGCCACGTCACACCCGCGCTGGGCGTGACGCCGGCGCTGGGTGTCGCGCCCGCGCAGCCGCAGTTCGGCTACGCGCAGGCGTCGTCGGGCGAGGCGGACGAGACGGGCAAGAGCTCGCGCTGGACCAAGCCGTTCGTCGCGCTCGCCGCCGTGCTCGCCATCGGCGCGGCTGGCTACCAGTTCGTGCTCGTGCCGCGCCGTCAGGCCGCGCGCGCCGCGGAGCTGGTGGATCTGCAGACTCGCCAGGCGGCGATGATCGAGCAGCAGGAGAAGGAACAGGCGATCGCGGCCGCGCAGGCCGAGGCCGAGCAAAAGGCCGCCAACGAGGCCGCGCTCGCGCGTGCCGACGAGGCCGCCGCGGCCGCCGCCAGCGCGCAGCAAGCGGTTGCCGCCGCCACGCCCGCCAAGGCCAAGCGCTCGCACGCGTCGGATGACGACAGCAGCGCCGACGACGAGAAGGAGCGCAAGCGCGCCGAGCGCCACGAGCGTCGTGCCGCGCGCGCCGCCGCCAAGGCCGAGAAGGCCGAGAGCCGCTCCGCCAAGAGCGAGTCGGTCAGCAGCAGCAAGCCCAGCAAGCCGAGCAAGGCGTCGAAGAAGATCGACAACTCGGCGGCCGAAGAGAGCAGCGACGATCCGCTGCTTGGCCTCTGAGCCCCGCGCGAGCTCCCACGCGGGGCCTCAGCGCAGTGCGGCGTAACTAGCGCAACCTGTGGCAAAACCGGCCAGCGCGCGGCCCATTCGGCCCGCAGCCGCCCACAAACACGCCTGATCTCGCGTCGGCAGACACCTTGCAAAGGCCCAGGCATGGACCGCTGCAAGGTGTTGTTGTCGATCGCGCTGTTGTGCGGTGGCTGTTCGGTCGCGCAGCTCTCGCGACAAGCCACGCGAGGCGCCATCGACGAGAGCACGGCGCAGCTGGCGCAGGGCGACACCCCGCAAGCGTTGCAGCAGGCCGCGCGGGACCCGCAGCTCCAGGGCGCGGCGCAGGACCTGAGCGGCGCGGTGGCGGAGGGCATCCTGCAGGCGCTGGAGTCGGACCGCGCGCAAAAGCGCGTCTCCGATCTGACCCGCATCGTCACGCAGGCCGCGGCGCAGCAGATGATCGATGCGCTGGCCAGCGACAAGACGCGCGCGCAGCTCGAGCTGCTCGCGCGCGGTGCCACCGACGCGGCGCTGAAGCAGTCGGCCGAGACGCTGCAGTCGGATCTCGGCCCGGCGATCAAGCACCTGCTGGAGCGCGACATGGCGGAGGGCATGGCCAACGCGCTGGGCAGCGACCCGATGCAGAAGGCGATCGCGCGCGAGTCGCAGACCTTCGCGCACAACGCGGTGCTGGGCTGGAACAGCGGCTTTCGCACCGCCTGGCAGGGCCCGGATGGAGCGCTCCACGACGCGCGTGGGAGCTCGATGATCGTGCTGGTGCTCGCGCTGCTGGGACTGGCCGCGCTGATCGTGGTGAGCTTCGCGGTGATGACGGTGGCGCGCGCGCGTCAGGCGCGCAGCGAGGTGGCGCGGCTGGAGAGCGCGACGCTGTTGCTGGCGACCGCGATGCGCGAGAAGCAGGAGACGCAGCAGACCGACGAGATCCTGGCCGTGGTCCAGCATGCGCTCGAGGGCCGCGCCGAGCGCACCGGCAAATACCGCATCCTCGACGCCCTGCGCATGCGCAAGTCGGGCTGAGCGTCCGATCGTGCTCTCGCGTCGTCCCCGCGTGCGCGACGCGCGCACGGCCGCGCGGCAGACCGCAAGCGAACGGAGGTTCGCATGACGAGAGTGGCACTGCTGGGCACGGGACGGATGGGGGCGGCGCTGGGGCGGGCGCAGCTGCGCGCGGGCAACACGCTGCACGCGTGGAACCGCACGCGCGCGAAGGCGCAACAGCTCGAGGGCGCGCAGGTGGCCGAGAGCGTGGGCGAGGCGATCGGAGCGGCGGAGATCGTGCTGGTGAACGTGCTCGACTACGCCGCGAGCGATGCGTTGCTGCGGCCACGCGAGATCGCCGAGACGCTACGCGGCAAGGTGCTGGTGCAGCTGACCTCGGGCAGCCCCGCGCAAGCGCGCGAGGCGGACGCCTGGGCGCGTACGAACGCGATCGCGTACGTCGACGGCGCGATCATGGCGACGCCGGAGTACATCGGGCAGCCGGGCTGCACGCTGCTGTACGCGGGCGCGCGCGACAACTTCGAGCGCGCGGGTGCCGTGCTCGCGAAGCTGGGCGCGGCGACGTTCGTGGGCGAGAATCCAGGACAGGCCTCGGCGCTGGATGCCGCCCTGCTGACGGGCATGTGGGGGCGCCTGTTCGGCGTGCTCCAGGGCGCCCTGCTGGCCGAGGCGGAGCAGGTGCCGCCGTCGCTGTACCGCGAGCTCGACGAGGCGCTGTCGCCGGTCGTCGAGGGCTTCGCGGTCGAGCTGCGCGCGCGCCTGATCGAGCGTCGCTTCGGCCCCGAGGTGGAGACGTCGGCGAGCATCGAGACGCACCACCACGCGTTGCTGCACGCGCTCGCCATCTGCCGCGAGCACGCCGTGAACGACGCGGTGTTGCGCGCGTTCCAGGAGCTGTTCGAGCGCAGCGTTCGCCAGGGCCTGGCTCAGCGAGACTTCGCGGAGCTGGCCGGCGTCATGCGCCCGTAGGGCTTACCAGCTGGACTTGGTGAGGCCGGGGATCTCGCCCGCCAGGCCCTTGTCGCGGATCGCGATGCGCGACAGACCGAACTTGCGGTAGTAGGCGCGCGGACGGCCGGTGAGCACGCAGCGGTTGCGGATGCGGATCTTGGTCGAGTTGCGCGGGAGAGCGTTGAGCTTGTTGACCGCGTCGGTCTTCTCGGCGTCGCTCGCGGTGACGCTGGACACGATCGCCTTGAGGGCCTTGCGCTTGGCCGCAAGCTTGACGGTCAACTTCTTACGCTTCTCGTTCGTCGCAATCTTGGCTTGGGTCGCCATGGAGACTCCTGGTATTAGCTCGGTGCGGAGGCAGAGTCCGCCTCGACTAAGGGCGGCCAAATCTAGGGCAGACCCCCCGGGTGCGCAACGATCGAACGCCGTTTTCGCGGAGGGAGCCGCCAGCCGGCCAAGGTCTGGCATACTCGACGCGCTAGGGCCAGCGCCCAGGTCGTCATGGTTTCGCGCGGTTCGGCGGGTTGACAAGGGCTGGCCCACACGTACGAGCAGGCGCACCAGGGTAGGGAGGAAGAGGAGCGATGAGCGAGCTGACCGATCGAGTGCGCCGGATGCTTTCGCAGGCCCAGGTGTTTGCCCGCGATACGCCCTTCGAGGCGGTCTCGCGCGCGCGTCAGGCCATCCAGGAGATCGACGCGGCGATCGCGAAGGCGGGCCCGGAGGATCGCGTGGCGCTCGAGGGGCTGCGCAAGCTCGCGGCCTCGCGCCACGAGAAGTACGAGGAAGTGCTCGCGAGCTGGCAGAAGCAGAACACGGATCGCGAGGCGGTCTGGCGCACTCACGAGCGCAACCGCATCGGTCTGCCGCTGCGAGCGCGGGGCTGAGCATCATGGACGAGGCCGTGCTGGAGCAGGACTGCGCGCACGAGCCTCACGACAACCGCGTGCCGCGCGCGCAGGCGCCGGCGATCGTGGTCGAGCGCGCCGCGGCCTTGTTCCGCGCGCTCGGCGACACCGCGCGCTTGTCGTTGCTGGAGCGCCTCGCCAACGGCGAGTACTGCGTGACCGAGCTGGCCGAGGCCACCGGTGAGGGGCTGAGCACGATCTCGCAGCGCTTGCGCACGCTCCGCAGCGAGCGCCTGCTCAAGCGCCGACGCGTGGGCAAGCACGTCTATTACACGCTCGCCGATCAGCACGTGCTCGAGATGATCCAGAGCGCGCTCGCCCACGCCAGCGAGTGACGCCTGCGCGACGATCGGGCGATCTTGCGATCGCACGTCGATCGGCCCGCGAGTATGCTGCCGGCCACCATGGAACGTGCGATGGAACCCAACACGCACCTCGCGATCGCCGCGCGCCTGTGCGGCACGCCGCGCGCGCTGCGCGAGGGCAGTGCCGAGGTCGAGCTCACCACCAGCGAGGACATGCGCGCCGACGAGCGCGGGCTGGTGCACGGCGGCTTCGTGTTCGGGCTGGCGGACTACGCGGCGATGCTCGCGATCAACGCGCCTAACGTGGTGCTCGGCAGCGCCGAGACGCGCTTCCTCGCGCCGGTGGTCGTCGGCGAGACGCTGCTCGCGGTCGCGCGTGTCGCCAGCACCGACGGCAAGAAGCATCACGTCGACGTGCAGGTCTCGCGCGGCCTAGACCGCGTGTTCGAAGGTAGCTTCGTTTGCTTTGTGCCGAGCAAGCACGTGCTCGAGGCTGCTGCTCGGAAAGTTGGGGAGAGATCATGAACGGTGGTGAGCGCATCGCGGACGTCCTGCATCGCCAGGGCGTGCGCACCATGTTCACGCTCTGCGGTGGACACATCTCGCCGATCCTCGTCGGCGCCAAGAAGCGCGGCATCCGCGTGGTCGACGTGCGCGACGAGAAGAACGCCGTGTTCGCCGCCGATGCCACCGCGCGCCTCACCGGCGTACCGGGCGTCGCCGCGGTCACCGCCGGCCCGGGTGTCACCAACACCATCACCGCGATCAAGAACGCCCAGCTCGCGCACAGCCCGCTGATCGTGCTCGGCGGCGCGACCGCCACCGTGCTCAAGGGGCGCGGCGCGCTGCAGGACATCGACCAGCTCACGCTGGTGACCCCGCACGTGAAGTGGGCCTCCAGCGTCTCGCGCGTAAAGGACCTGGTGCCCACGCTGGAGCGCGCGTTCCGCATCGCGCAGGAGGGCGTGCCCGGCCCGGTGTTCCTGGAGCTGCCTGTCGACCTGCTCTACGACGAGACGGTCGTGCGCGAGATGTACGGCGCCAAGGCCGCCAGCGACGTGAAGAGCATCCCGGACATGGCGATCCAGAGCTACCTGCGCATGCACCTGTTGCGCGTGTTCGGAGGCTCCAGCTCGCACTCGCCCGAGGGCCGGCTGCGCGTGGTGCCGCCGCGTCCGGAGCGCGAGGAAGTCGAGAAGGCGCGCGCGCTGTTGCGCCGGGCCAAGCGTCCGGTGTTCGTGCTCGGCTCGCAGAGCACCCTGCGCGTGCAGGAGATCACGCGCACCGTGGACGCGCTGGAGAGCCTCGGCGTACCGGTCTATCTCAGTGGCATGGCGCGCGGTCTGCTCGGGCGAAAGCACCCGCTCTGGTATCGCCACAGCCGCGGTGAGGCGCTCAAGAAGGCGGACTTCGTGTTGCTCGCGGGCGTGCCCAACGACTTCCGCCTCAACTACGGCCTGCAGATCTCGCGCTCCGCCAAGCTGGTCACCGTCAACCTGAGCGAAGAGGAGGGCAAGAAGAACCGCCGCCCCTCGCTCGGCATCGTGGCCGATCCATCGGCGTTCCTGTGG
>JBEVNG010000373.1:0-3782 GCA_040508235.1 Polyangiales bacterium
CACCACGGCGGTGCAGGAGCAACAGATCGGCACCGGCGACGCGGTGCGCGTGGGCGTCAGCGCGGCCTCCATCAGCGAGTTCGATGGCTACGTGGTGGTGCTGTACGGCGACACGCCGCTGGTGCACGTGGGCCTGGTGGAGGCGCTGATGGCGCGCGCCAGCGAGAGCGACGCCGCCGCCGTGCTGCTCACCAGCACCATCGAGGATCCCAGCGGCTACGGACGCATCCTGCGTGACGCCCAGGGCAACGTGACCGCGATCCGCGAGCACAAGGACGCCAGCGCCGCCGAGCGCGCGGTGCGCGAGATCAACTGCGGGCTGTACGCGTTCAAGGCGCCCTTCCTGCGCGACGCGATCGCCAAGCTCGCCACCAACAACGCGCAGGGTGAGCTGTACTTGACCGACGTGATCGAGCAGGCGGCGCAGCTGAAGTCGGTGAGCACGCTGAGCTGGGCGTTCGCGGACGTCGGCGGCGTGAACGATCGCGCGCAGCTCGCCACGTGCGAGCAAGCCATGCGCCTGCGCATCGCCACCGAGCTGGCGCGCAGCGGCGTCACCGTGCGCGATCCGCTGACCACCTACGTCGAGGTCGACGTGCGCGTCGAGCCCGATGCGATCCTCGAAGCCAACGTGCACCTGCGCGGCAAGACCGTGATCACGGGCGGCGCCTGCATCGACACCGGCTGCGTGTTGAAGAACGTGCAGGTCGCGGCGGGCGCGTACCTCAAGCCGTACACCGTCGCGACCGACAGCGAGATCGGCGAGAACGTCGAGACCGGACCGTTCGCGCACCTGCGCCCGCAGAGCGTGCTGGAGGCCGAGAGCAAGATCGGCAACTTCGTCGAGATGAAGAAGACGCGGCTCGGACGCGGCAGCAAGGCCAGCCACCTCAGCTACCTCGGCGACGGGCAGATCGGCCGCGACGTGAACATCGGCGCCGGCACCATCTTCTGCAACTACGACGGCGTGAACAAGAACACCACCACGCTCGAGGATGGCGTGTTTATCGGCAGCGACTCGCAGCTGATCGCGCCCGTGCGTGTCGGCGAGCGCGCCTACGTCGCCACCGGCACCACGGTCACCCGCGACGTGCCCGCCGGCGCGCTGGCCATCGGCCGACTCAAGCAGGAGAACAAGGAAGGCTACGCCGACAGGCTGTGGGCCCGCTTCAAGGCCCTCAAGGCGGCGAAGAAGGGCTGACGCTAGCGCTCGTGCGCGCCGGGGCCAACTCGTCGCGTGTGCCTACGACATTCGCTCGGCGGTTTCTCACGCCGCGGTCGGTGCTGGCCGCGGTCCTGCTGGCGGGATTCGCCTGGTCGGCGACGCTCTATGCGCTGGCGCCCACCGACGTCTTCTACACGGGCGATGCGGGCCTGAAGTCGCTGCTGATCGAGCAGCTCGCGCGCGGGCAGGTGCAGCCGCAGCTCGCGCTCGACGTGGCGCCGTGGGTGCGCACGCTCTGGGACGAGGGCTACCAGCCGTTTGGCCCCCCGTTCATGTACGACGCGCCGGCCGCGAACACGCTGTCGTTCCCGATCTACTTCTCGCTGCTGTGTGCACCGTTTCAGGCGCTGGCGGGGCCGCGCGGCGCGTTGCTGGTGCCGCTGCTCGCGCTGTGGGGCGTGTGGCTGCAGGTCTGGCGGCTGTCTCGCTTGCGCGCGCTGAGCCCGTGGCAGACCAACGCCGCGCTCGCGATCGTGGTGCTCGCCAGCCCGCTCACGCTGTACGGCGCGATCTTGTGGGAGCACACGCTCGGCGTGCTGCTGTTCACGTTCGCGCTGGAGGCGCTGTGCACCACGCCGCGCGCGTGGCTCGGCTTCGTCGCGGGGCTCGGCGTCGCGGTGCGCTCCGAGCTCTACATCCCGCTCGCGCTCGTCACCGTGGCGCTCGCCTTCCCACGCCCGAAGCGCGCCCTGCCCTTCGCATGCGGACTCGCGGCCAGCGTGCTGCTGGTGTGGGGCAGCAACTACGCGCTCTACGGCATGCCGCTCGGTCTGCACGGCACGCAGGTGCTCGATGCCCAGGACGACACCCCGCTGCTGCGCCGCGTGCTGGAGCGTGCGCTGTCGATGGATCGCAAGCTGCTGTGGACGGTGCCCGCGACGGCGCTCGCGCTCTACGTCGGCGTGCGCAAGCGCGAGGGCTTCGCCGGCCGCGCGCTGCTGGTGCTGCTGCTCTCGCTGCTGGTGATCCCGCTGGTGGTGCCCAACGACGGCATCCGGCAGATCGGCGCGCGCTACTACCTGTGCCTGGTGCCGCTGATCGCGCTGCTCGCGGTCGACGACCTGCACACGCGCTGGCAGCCGTTCGCGTGGGCGCTGGTGGTGCTGCTGGGCGTGCGCTTCGACGTGCTGCGCTCCAGCCACGAGCTGGTGCGCGACTACCGCAACGATCGCGATCCCGCGCTGACCGCGCTGCGCATGGCGCCGCAAGAGGTGATCGTGGTCGAGCGGCAGGAGACCGCGCACGAGCTGGCCAGCCTGTTCGCCGACAAGCACGTGCTGCGCGCGGATGACACGCAGCAGCTGGGCACGCTCAGCGACCGCCTGCACGAGCAGGGGCAGTCCTCGTTCCTGCTCGTGCGCTTCCAGCGCGATCCGTCCAAGATCGACGACGCGCTGACCACGCCCGCGGGCCGCTCGGTGGGCCTGGTGGAGGCGCGCACCGTGGGCGCCTTCGCCCTGCGCGAGATGCAGGCGCGCTGAGGGGGCTACTTGGTGACGCAGAGGGCGGCGACGCGCTTGGAGGCGGCCGCCCCGGCGTCCCCGCGCGGCTGGCAGGAGGTGCCGGTGGGGGTCAGCGCCTGGCGCAGCCCCGCGAGCAGGTAGTGCAGACCGGGCGTCGCGGGCGCGGGGATCGTGAACTCGTACGGCAGCGGCACCTCGACGCCGGAGGTGCAGCCCGTGGGCTGGCACCGGGCTGCCTCGCCGCTCTCGAGCCCCAGGAACACCTGCCCGAACGAGAACGCGCTGCACTCGTTGAACGTGAGCTGGAAGCTGACGCTGATCTGCGAGTCGGCCTTGACGTTGACCACGCGGTCCGTGGTGCCGTTGATCACCAGCTGCGCGAGCGTCGCGGTGTTGCTGATGGCGCCGGTCTCGACTTCCTCGCCGTCGCCGCAGTTGACCTCGACCACGGTGCACATGTCGCCCACGCCGTCGGCGTCTTCGTCCGCCTGATCGGCGTTGGGCTCGTCAGGACAGTTGTCGTCCTCGTCGCAGATGCGGTCGCCGTCCGCGTCCGGGCAGCCTGCGTCCGGCGTGACGACCGGGGGGCCGCCAGCGTCCTTGGGGGGCGGCGGCACGACCGAGCCGGCGTCGGGCTCCTCCGTGACCTGCGATGCCGAATCCTGTCCGGCATCGTCCGTAGGTGGGACTTCGCCAGCGTCGGTCACCTCGTCCAGCGAGGGCCGCGCGCAGGACGGCGCGGACGACGCAACGACGGCCAAGAAGCAAAGGTTAAGTCCACCAAGACGCATCGAGGACCATTATAGGCAAGTGTCGCGGTCGTCGGCACATCCACTTCGGCGATTCGTTGGCCGAGAATCACAACAATCCGCCCGCACTGCCCGGAGTTGCCGGGATGGCCGGCCGGCCGGACGCTTTGGCTAACGACCTAACAGATCATTGACCCGCTCCGCGACCGCGACCAGCGTCTGGGCGCACGGCTCGCACCCCCCGCCGCAGCAGCCGGGCCACTGCTCACGCGGCATGTAGAGCAGCGGCCGCACCATGTCGCGGTAGTACTCCTGCAGCCCGACTTCCTCGCTCGCCTGCGCCAG
>JBEVNG010000402.1:0-16839 GCA_040508235.1 Polyangiales bacterium
CACCTCCCGCGCCAACGACACCCGAAACGCGCCCAACGTCATGTGCGAGAGGTTCCACGCCAGCGGAGATCCCGGCACGAAGCGATGCGCCCCGAGCAACACCAGCAACAGCACGCCGACGCCCGCGAGCACGGTGCCCGTGCCCCGGCCCATGCCCGGCTGTCTCTCGGCGTGCACCAACAACGCGATCGCCACCACCGTGTTGATCGCCATGCCTACCGCCAACGTGTTCTCCATGCCCATCAGCGGCAGCAACACGAACCCAGGCAGCCACGCGCCCACGATCGAGCCGATCGTGTTGGCGCCGTACACGCGTCCAACCTCGTCGCCGATGCCGGCGCCTCGCTTGTGCTCCGCCCACAGCGCCAGCGTGATCGGGAACATCGCGCCCATGCCGAGCGTCGCGGGCAGCGTGCACAGGCCGGCCGCGAGCAGCATGAAGAAGCGCACCGTGCCCACGTGGTTGGGCAGGTCGTCCAGCGCGCTGACCAGCCGCGCGAAGCTGTACGGGATCTCGTCCTGGAACGCGTAGCTGCACAGCGTCGACAGCGCGATGCCCAGCTGCACCGCTCCCGCCAGCAGCCAGCGCCGCTCGCGCAGCACGCACTGCGCCATCAGCGCCAGCGCGCAGGCCAGCACGGTGCCCGCGGTGATGTACGGCAGGTAGCCGTGCAGCGCGACCTCCGCCACCGCCGAGCGCTTGCTGGCGAAGCGCAGGCATTCGAACAGCGCGACCGCGATCGGCACCAACAGCACGCGCCAGGCGGCGCCGTCGAGCACGCGGTCGGCCTCCGCGCTCAGCTCTTCCTCTTCACTGAGGCGCAGGGTGCGCGCTCGCTGCACGGTGACGAGCGCGAACGCCAGCAGGCCCGCCACCAACACCAGCAACGCGAGCGTGCTCAGCGTGAGATCCGAGAGCACCAGCGCAGGTGCGAGCGCGAGCAAGCAGAGCAGGGCGCTGGCGCTGGTGGTCAGCCACAGACCGCGCGACGGTCCCGGCGACAGCAGGTGCGCCAGCGCCGCGCTGCCCCCCGCGATGCCGATCAAGAACGTGACGAGGATCAGCGCGAAAGACTGCAGCGAGGAGCCGATCGCCATCGCGAGCGCACGCGACCACACCACCTCGTACGCCATCGAGCACGCCCCCGAGACGCCGAACGCGACCAAGATCAGCGCGCCGCCGCGGGTGCGCTCGCCTGTGGCCGTCGACGTCGGCGCGGCGTGCGTCGAGGCTCCGCGCTGCGCGAGCAGGATCGCGGTCGCCAGCGCGACGTTGATGCCCACGGCCGCGAAGTTGGTGTTGCGCACGCCGATCGCCGGCATCAACACGAAGCTCGCCAGCGCGGTGCCCGCGACCGCGCCGAACGTGTTGAGCGCGTACAGCGCACCCACCTTCGCGCCGGCCTCGTTGCCCGCTCTCTTTTGCTCTCGCGCGGAAGAAGCTCGCGTCTCGGTTGCCGGCACGAAGTGCTGCGCCAGGAGCGGCAGGGTGCCGCCCATCAGCGTGGTCGGCACCAGCAGGATCGGCATCACGCACAGGAAGCGCGCGGCCATGAACGCAAAGCTGCCCTCACCGAGGTTGTGGCGCAGGAACGCGTTCACCAGCGAGAAGAAGCCATCGCTGCGCACCAGCGGCGGGATCACCAGCGCCGACAGCGCAACGCCCAGCTCCGCGACCGCGTACACCACCAGCGGCCGTTTGAACGAAGCAGCGCGCTTGCCGAACAGGTAGGCGCCCAGGCCGAGGCCACTCATGAACGCGGTCAACACCGTGCTCATGGCGACGCTGGTCGCACCGAACGTGTGGTGCAGCATGCGCGTCCACAGCGACTGGAAGATCAGGCTGGACGCGCCGGACAGGAAGAACGCGAGATAGGGCAGCACGAAGCCTGGCTATCTACCACAACCGACCCGTACGCATGCATGGGCACGGGGTACTCAGAGGGGGCAGCGGGCGAGGGCGCGTTCCACCGGGGTGCCCGTGCTGCAGGCCAGCTTTGCGCGGACCGGGTCGGCGTTGCCCAGCAGCAGCTCGAGGGCGCGTACGCGGGCGCGCTGGTCCTCGGCACCGGTCAGCGCGAGCAGGCTGCGGCGGGCGGCGAGGGCTTCCAGGAAGGCGCCGCGTTGCTCGGCCTCGTCGGCCAGCGCGGAGAGACCGCGCGTGGACTCGGGCTCCATCCGGCGCAGCTTGCGCAGCGCGTCGAGCGCGCGCGCGTCGTCGTGCAGCGCCTGGTAGGTCGCATGCAGCGCCAGCCACAGTGTCTCGCCGCGCACCGTCCAGCGTGAACCGGACAACAGCACCTCCAGCGCGCGCGACGGCTCGCCCAGCCGGAGGTAGGCCTCGCCCAGCGCCACATAGCCCACGTCGCGTCGAGGCGCGGCCGCGACCGCATCCCGATAGTAGCCGAGCGCGGACAGCGTGTTTCCAGCGTCCTCGGCGGCACGACCGCGTGCGATCAAGCTGGCCGCGCGGTCGAACGTCGGCGGCTCCGCCGCGGCGCCCACGCTCGCCAACAAGACACACACCACCAGGACCACGCGCATACCCACTAGCCTAAGCTCACCGCCAGGCTCTTGCGCATGCGTTCGAGCGCCTTGGCGTGCATTCGGCTGGCCCAGGACTTCGACAGCCCGAGCCGGACTCCGGCCTCTTCGATGGTCGCCCCCTCGAAGTAGACCGCGTGCAGCAGCACCCGCTCGCGCTCGGGCAGCCCGGCCATGTCGCGCTGCACCACCTGCCGCGTCATCACCTGATCGACCTGGTCCTCGGGCGTCTCGGGCGTGTCGCCCTCGCCCTGTCCGAGCGCCGAAAGCAGGTACGCCGCGCTGATCTTGCCGAGGATATCACCGATCTGCGCGGCGCGTTCGTCGGCGCTGACGCTCGCGCGCTGGGCCTCGGCCTCGCCGACCGGCTCGCTCACCAGGTCGGTGGCCTCCAGCGCCTTGAGCTTCGCGTACGCGCGCCGACGCAGCCAGCCTTGCTTGCGCACGCCGTCGATCACCGCGCCGCGCACGCGGTAGTAGGCGAAGGTCGAGAAGCGCACGCCGCGCGTGGCATCGAAGCGCTGGCGCGCCTCCAGCAAGCCCTGCTGGCCCCAGGCGCGCAGGTCTTCGGGATCGCACGACAGATCCAGCTCGCGCGAGAGCCGACGCACGACCTTGTCGACGAGCTCCTGGTGTGCGTCTGCCTCGGCGTCCGCGCGCATCGTTCCTTTCCTCGCTGGGTCCCTAACCGGGCTTCACGGGGATGGTCAAGGCGTCGCGCCTCCCGCCACCGCGCTCCGTAACGCCGATCTCCCCTCGTGACGTGCTGGCGGGGGAGCGGGGGAGCGCGTATGAAGTGCGGTCGTGTCGAACCGGGACGATCCTACTCGGCCGCCGATCGTACCTCGCAGAGGGGGCGGTCGCGTCGGTCCCTTTGGTGCGCTGATCGTCGCGGCCGCGACCGACCCCGCGGCCGCACGCGGGCTCGCGGGTGCCTACGCCTCGCTCGCGATCGCCGCGCGTCGCCGCATCATCGAGGCGGTGCTGTCGGACGCGGTGGCGGAGGGCATCTCGGCGTCGCCGGCGCTGATCGCGTTGCTCGCCGTGGAAGAAGACCCGGAGCTCGCGCGCATGATCGCGGACGGCCTCAACTCGGCCGGCGGCGATGGACTGCGCTCCACGGTCGCGCCGCGCGCGCTGCTCGCCGGCGACGAAGAGCGCGGCGGCGTGCTGCTGATCCGCCCGCTGCACGGCACCTTCGTCGAGGTGCTGGCGCTGGCCTGGACGCGCCCCGATGGCGTCAGCCACGCGCTGTTCGATCCGCTGGTCGACGACAGCGTCGCCGCTACGCACACCACACGCTTGCCCGAGGGCCTGCGCTTCGAGGAGACCCCCACCCAGCTCGCGGTGGATGTGCTCGCGTCGGTGTTGTGGAGCCACCGCCTCAAGCACGGCAGCCTGCCGCCTGGCGTCGAGCGCTTCGCGGACCTGTTCGGCATCCCGGCCAACCCGCTGCTCGGCGACCTCTGATCGTACGCGGCTTCAAAGGCCGCTAAAGATCGAGCGCGTGTCGACCGAAGATCGACAGCCGGCGTACCGAGTGCGCGGGCGCTCCTCCTTGCTCACGCGACGCGACGTGCTCGACTTCTCCAAGCTGGAGGCCGTCAAGCTGGCGCTGCACGCGGTGGTACGGCTGCACCGGGCTGGGCCTCTCGATCCGTCGCGAGCTAGCTCGCGCGCACAGCGGCGAGCTCTGGGTCGAGAGCGAGCGCGGGGCGGGGGGCCAGCTTCCATGTGCGTGTGCCCCGGCTGCATGGTCACGGTGGACCGAGCAGGAGATAGGTCAGCACGCAGTCGAGTCCCACCAGCACGTACGGCCAGGCCAGCGCAACGACGCGCGCTGCGTCGGGACGAGCACGCGACGAGGGCATGGTGGGCAGGATGGGCGCGCCGAGGAACATGCTCGGTGTACTGCATCGGCTGTGCCGCACGCATCGGCTGCATCAGCTGCGCGGTGTCAGTCGGTCTCTTTGCGTGCCGCGCCGCTGCGCACGACGGACGGGTTCGTCTTGAGGCGGGACTCGGCCCACCGCAGCAGCGCGCGTGCGTACGAGTTCCGCTCAGCCCAGAGCGTGCGCAGCGCCTCGACGGGACCACGCGGGCGCGCCGTGCTGGGTTCGGGGGTAGGCTCGGCCGGCTCGTGCGTCGGCGGCACCTGTGCCAGGCGCTTGGGCTTTCCGTCCAGCTTCGAGTTCTCGGGCGTTTCGATGGTCATGCGCGTTCCTTGGGCTCGGTTGAGGTGGCGCGATGCCGAGCTGCAACCGTCATGCCGGTCGCAAACGTGCAGATCAGGCGCCAACACGCGGGCCGCACGCGCCGATCGCCAGCGAGCAGGCAAAGTGCGAGTGCATAACGCGAACACGGGTCGCGGTTTACTCGGGACGACCACGCTGCTTGCGATAGAGCGTGGAGATGTCGATGCCGAGTCGCGCCGCAGCGCGTGCCTTGTCGCCTCGCGTCTGCGTGAGGGTCCATGCCACGTAGCGCTCCGACATCTGACGGATCGTCGCCGGCGAGCCATCAGGCTGATACCAGGCGGCCTCGACGGCAGAGGGTGTGGCGGGTGCCAGCGCGACGAGCTGATCCATGGACACCACCTCCTCCATGCCGAACGTCACCATGCGCTCGATGGCGCTCTGCAGCTCGCGCACGTTGCCAGGCCAGCCGCGCCCCTGCAGATCCAGCATCACATCGTCTGCGAGCGCGCGCACCGGAGACTCGGGGTTGCGCGCCCGCGCCGCCGCGAGCAGTTGCGGAGCCAGCGAGGCGATGTCTTCGGGACGCTCGCGCAGAGGAGGCACGTACAAGATCAACGCGTTGAGTCGGTAGAGAAGGTCGGCGCGGAACTCGCTATCCGCGACCGAGCGCGCGAGGTCGCGATGCGTGGCGGCGATGATCCGGACGTCGACCCGGCGCTCATGGTCGCTGCCTACCGGGCGCAGCACGCCACTCTGGAGCACGCGCAGCAGCTTGGGTTGCAAGGCGCGCGGCATGTCGCCGATCTCGTCGAGCAGCAGGGTGCCTCCGTCCGCCTCGGCGAACAGGCCCGCACGCGCATGCAGCGCGCCTGTGTACGCCCCGCGGACGTGCCCGAACAGCTCGCTCTCCAGCAGGTGCTCGGGCAGGGCCGTGGTGTTGATGGCCAGGAACGGGCGCGCGGCGCGTGGTCCCCGTTCGTGGATCGCGTGCGCGACGAGCTCCTTGCCCGTGCCGCTCTCGCCCACGATCAGCACCGGGGCCGAAGAACGCGCCACGAGCGCGATCGAGCGAGCGAGATCCTTCATGCTTGCGCTCGACTGCACGAGCTGGCCGAGCGGAGCGGACGAGGACAGCAATGGCTGTGAGCGCGCGCCCGCGGCGCAGACGTGTCGATGGATCTCGTCGGCGGAGCACGGCTCGACCAGGTACTGATACGCACCGTGCTTGATCGCCGTGACGGCTCCGTCGACGCTGCCTCGTGCCGTCAGGATGATGACGGGCACGGCCTTGTCGAGCAGGTGCAGGCGCACCAGCAGGTCGAGCTCGCTGCCCGACCCGAACCTCACGTCGGTGATCACGACGTCGCAAGCGCGACGCGTGACGGCCGCGACGGCCGCAGCCCCCGTGCGCACGATCTCGCAGGCGCAGCCGGCCTCCGCCAGCGCGCTGGCGAGTGCCCGCGCACGTTCGTGATCATCCTTCGCGATCAATACGCGATGTCTGGCCATCTCAAGCCTCGCTCCGGAGGGCCGGCTTACTGCTGGAAGGCGCGCTCGGTGGCGGGCAAAGCCCGGAAGAGCGAGGCGCTCTCTTGCACAGTGCGCCCGCCACCGCAGTTTGCAAGGCGAACTGCGAGGCGCGGGGTGCGCGCGTGTTGCTGCCGTGACGAGGGCACACGGCCAGGATGGTGACGGCAGGCGAGGCGAGGTCGTGGATTCGCATTGCGCCCGCACGTGCGCGGACCCACGGTGCTGCGTGCTCGCCGACTTCATCGCCTCTCACCGCGCCGCGATCCTCGCGGACGCCTCCGCGCGCGTCGCAGCGAGGCTCCACCCCATGCCGAACGAGCGGGAGCTGACACACGGCATCCCGCTGTTCCTGGATCAGCTCAGTGCCGCGCTCTTGCTCGCGCGCTCCAGCGACGTCATCGATCACGAGGAGCTCACGCGCGGCGCGCGCAAGCACGGCCACGAGCTGCTGCGACTCGGGCTCACCATCGGCCAAGTGGTCCACGACTATGGAGACGTTTGCCAGACCATCACCGCGCTCGCCGTGCGGCTCGGCGTCGACATCGCGACCGCTGAGTTCCGCACGCTCAACCTCTGCCTCGACGACGCGATCGCCGGCGCGGTGACGGAGTACGCGCTCCAGCGAGAGCTCAGCGTGAGCCGCGCGACCACCGAGCGGCTCGGCGTGTTCGCGCACGAGCTTCGCAATGCGCTCAACGCGGGCACACTCGCGTTCGCGAGCATCCAGAGCGGGGTGGTCTCCGCGGGCGGGAGCACGGCGCTGGTGCTCGGTCGGAGCCTCACGTCGCTGCGCACCTTGATCGACCGCTCGCTCGCGGAGGTGCGGATCGAGGCGGGGCTGCAGCACTTCGAGCGACTGCGTGCCGCCGAGCTCGTGGAGGAGCTGGAGATCGCCGCGCTGCTGCTCGCACACGCACGTGGGCTGCGCTTCGAGGCGCGCTCGGTCGACAGCGACGTCACGCTCGATGGCGACCGACACATCCTGGTGTCCGCGCTCTCGAACCTGCTGGAGAACGCGTTCAAGTTCACCCGCAAAGGCTCCCTGGTGCGCCTGCAGGTGAGCGCCACGCCCGAGCACGTGACGTTCGCCGTCGAAGACGAGTGCGGAGGCCTCCCGCCAGGGCGTGTGGAGCGCCTGCTCGAGCCCTTCCAGCAAGCCGGCGCCGACCGCACGGGCCTGGGCCTCGGCCTCGTGATCGCCCACAACGCCGCCCGCGTGCACGCTGGCGAGCTACAGATTCGAGACGTACCCGGCCACGGCTGTGTGGTGGCGATGGTACTGCCTCGCGCGAAGGAGCTCCCGCCTCCGCGCGACGATGTCTAGGCTAGGGCTTGCTGCTGCGGTCGTCGCCGGGGGGCGGGTACGAAGACAGCTTCTCGGCCACGCGGAACACCACGCGTGAGACGCGGCGCCGGCGCACCACCTCGACCACCGCCTCGTACTCGCCGATGCGCACGCGGTCGCCGGGCTTGGGCAGGCGGCCCAGCTTCTCGATCACGAACGCGCCCACCGTCTCGTCCTGATCCTCGACCAGGTCGCGCAGCTCCTCGACCTCCAGGTCCGCGAACGGACTGGAGCCATCGACCACCACGGAGCCGTCGGGCCGGATCAACGTGCGCACCGGCTCGTCGTCGGTCTCGTCGCGGATGTCGCCGACGATCTCCTCGACGCAGTCCTCCAGCGTGACCAGCCCGCTGGTGCCGCCGTACTCGTCGACCACGATGGCGATCGGGATGTGGCTGGTGCGGAAGTCCTCGAGCATCTCCGCCACCGTGCGCGACTCGGGCACGAACAGGATGTCGCGTCGCAGCGAGGCCAGGCGCGTGCGCTGCGGCTGCTGCGCGGTCCACACGTCCTTGGCGTACAGGTAGCCGACGATGCGGTCCGGGTCGTTGTTCTCGCTGAGCGGATAGCGGCTGTACGCCTCGCGCCGCATGCGCGCCTCGGTGGTCGCGATGTCGGCCTCGATCGAGAGCACGCTCATGTCCACGCGCGGCACCATGATCGCGCGCACGCTGCGGCCGGAGCCGCGCAGCACGCGCTCCAGCAGGTCGCGCTGCGTGCCGTCGAGGCCGCCCGCGCGGAACGAGGTCTGCACGATCAGGCGCAGCTCGTCGGAGGAGGGCGCTCCGTGCGCATGCTCGGACGGAGCACCCAGCCCGAACAGCCGCAGCAGCGCGTTGGCCGAGCCGTTGAGCACGTACAGGAACGGGTACGCCACGTAGTGGAACGCGTGCATGATGCGCGCGGACAGCAGCACGATCTTGTCGCTGTACTGGATGGCCAGCGACTTGGGCGCGAGCTCGCCGATCACGATGTGACCGAGCGTGATGACCAGGAACGCCGCCGTCAGGCCGATGGGCTCGGCGACGTTGGCGGGCACGCCGGCGCGCATCAGCGGGGGCTCGATCAGCACCGCGATCGCGGGCTCTCCGAGCCAGCCGAGCGCCAGCGACGCAAGCGTGATGCCCAGCTGGGTTGCACCCAGGTAGGCATCGAGGTTGCGGATCGCCGTCAGCCCGAGCTCGGCGCTGCGGTCCCCAGCCGCGGCGCGTGCCTCGAGCGAAGTCGGCCGCACCTTCACCAGCGCGAACTCCGCCGCGACGAAGAAGCCATTGGCGAGCACGCACGCGAACGCTGCGAAGAGAGCTAGCACCGCGTGAATGCTTTCGTAATGGCTCGCGAACGTAACCGTCCGCTTCGACCAGGCGTCACGCCAGCGTTATAGCTTGTGCGGCGGGATGGGCGAGCGCGCCATCCGCAGCGGCTCGTTCCCCGCGACCGCGACAGGCGCGGCGGCGAGCTGGTCCAGGGCGTCCACCGCCGCGGCCAGGCGCGCGAAGTTGTACTGCTGGATCGCCGCCGGCTGAAACGTCTCGAAGATGCGCACGGCGTGCAGGCAGAACGACTGGCTGAGGTTGACCTCGCGCTCGATGAAGGCCTCGAACGTGCTGTAGCCCTTGACCTCGAACAGGCGCTGCTCGCGCACGCGGTGGAGCAGCTCGCCGATCTCGGCGAAGTGCTTCTGGTGCGAGCGCTTCATGTCGGCCAGCTTCTGCTGGGTGTTCATCAGCGTGGTGAGCCGCTGCTTGATCGACTCGGCGGCCGCCGGCGTGCGCGCCTCGGTGTGCAAGCTGCCCGTGGGCAGGCGTCCGCGCGGGATGCTGGGTACCGGCGGCTTGCCGGGCATTCCGCCGACGGGCGGCTTGCTGGGCAGGGCGGCGACGGGCGGCTTGCTGGGCAGCGTCGACAGCGTCTTGCCGCGCGGGGCGTTGTCGTTGTCGGGGACTGGGGGAGGCAGGCTTGCGCGCTTCTTGGCGGTCAGCTCCGTGGGCGGCGCGCTGGGCCGCTTGCTCAGGATCTGACTGCGTTCCGTGTTACGTGCGCTGCTCGTAGGCGCACGTGAGTCCTTGGCCGCGCGCGCGGTTGCTTTCTTCGAGTCCATCCCCACTTCCCCCTTGTGACGCTCAGCGAGCGACACCCGTCCGCCATATCATTAGGCATTCGAGGCTGTAAAGAACGACGCGTCGCAACGGCGAGATTCATGCCGAGCGCACATGGCACACCGCAAGCGAGCCGGCGGCGCCATCGACCCTGCGTGGGCGGGGTCGCAAAACACACGTGCGATGCGCGCGCGGTTACACGTACCCGCCGCATGCGCGCCGCACGTTCCGTGGTACATCGCGCGACTTAGCGAAAGAACCCCCACGGAAATGGCATCTTTCACAGCTCTGACCAACGACGACGGCGCACGCGTCGCCGCCGCGCACGGCCTGGGTCGCTGCCTCGGCGTCACGCCGGTTCCCGCCGGCACCGTCAATTCCAACTACTTCCTCGATACCGAGAGCGGCCGCGTGTTCGTGCGCCTGTACGAGCAGCAAGAGGTCGACGGCGTCGAGTACGAGTGGGCGCTGCTCGATCACCTGGTTGCGCGTGGCGTGCCCGTGCCGGCGCGCATCCGTGGGCCAAGGCCCGGAGAGCTGCGCGTCGGGGGCCGTCCGGTGGCGGTGTTCGCGCTCGTGAAGGGCGAGGACCTGTGCCAGGCGCTCGTCACGCCGGAGCGCCTGCGCGCCGTCGGCGCCGCGCTCGCACGCGCCAGCAAGGCCGGCGAGGACTTCCCGATCCGCCGCGCGGGACGCTTCACGCTGGCCGACCTGGTGAAGCTGCACGACAAGGCCGAAGCCGCGCAGCGCCCGGAGCTGAAGGCGCCGCTGGCACGCCTGCGCGCGCTGCACGCGGAGCTCTCCGCGAACACGCCCGCGCTGCCGCAGGGCGTCGTGCACGGCGATCTGTTTCGCGACAACGTGCTCTGGCAGGGCGAGCAGCTGGCGGCGCTGCTCGACTGGGAGAGCGCGAGCGACGGCGTCGTGATCTACGACCTCGCGGCCACGATGCTCGCCTGGTGCTGCGGCGACGCGCTCGACTGGAAGCTCGCGCGCGCGCTGGTCGACGGCTACCAGAGCGAGCGCCCGATCCACGCCGAGGAGTGGCAAGGCCTGCACTGGTCGCTGCGCGTCGGCTGCCTGCGCTTCGCGAGCACGCGCCTGATCGACGTCTACCTGAAGGGCACGTACCCGGCCGGCTACAAGAGCTACGCGCGCTTCCTGCATCGCCTGGATGCGGTGCAAGCCCAGACCGCGGAGTCCCTCGCCGCGCTGCTGGCGTAGCTACTCTTCGTCCCGGTCGACGATGGCCGCCAGCAGCTCCGCTTCCGCGGCGATGGTCTCGTCGACGCTCGCGGCGGCGCTGCACTTCCAGATGTTCTGCTTGCGCTGCAGCACCTCGATCTCGAGCAGCATGCGGTCGCCGGGCACCACCGGCGTCCGGAAGCGCGCCCGGTCGATGCCCATGAAGTAGACGATCTTCTGGCTGCTATCGAACGGCTCGGAGGCGTACGCCAGCACTGCCACCAGCTGCGCCAGCGCCTCGAGGATCAGCACGCCGGGGAAGATCGGCCGACCGGGGAAGTGCCCCGGGAAGAACGGCTCGTTGTAGGTGACGCACTTGAGCGCACGTGCGCTGCGCCGCGGCTGGATGTCGACGATACGGTCGAGCAGCACGAACGGCGCGCGGTGCGGCAAGATGCGCAGGATCTGCGCCAGGTCGAAGGCGGGAAGCGTGGCCATCGTGGTGCCCTTTCAGGCTACCACGACGCGGGCTTCACTTGGGCGCGGCGGGAGCGGCCGGCGTGGCCTTGGGGCCGGGCGCGGGCTTGGCGGCGCCTGCGGCGGCGGGCTTGGCGGCCGAGTTCGGATCCGCGCCCTCACCGGCGTTGTACTTCTGGATCACCACGTCCGTGAGGTCGTAGTTGGTGGGCACGAAGATCACGCCGGCCTCGCCGCGCTCGACGATCATCGCGTAGCCCTCGGACTGGCCGATGCGGCGCAGGATGCGCTCCATGCGCTCGACGATCGACTTGGTCAGCTCGCCTTCCTTCTCGGCGAGCTCGCGCTGGTACTCCATGTAGACCTGCTGCAGCTCGGCGAGCAGCTTCTGGTAGCTCTCGACCTTGCCCTCGAGGGCCTCGCGCGACAGCACGTTCTTCTGGGTGTCGAGCTCGTCCTTGAGCTTCTTGAGGTCCTGCTGCTTCTTGTCGAGACCCTGCTGGCGGCTCTCGAACAGCTTCTTCAGCTTGTCCTTCGCCTTGCGGCCATCCTCGGTCTCGTTGATCGCGCGCTGCAGATCGACGACCGCGATCTTGGCGGCCTGCGCCTCGGCGGTCTCGCGCGGCATGACGGCCGAGCAGGCGAGAGCGGCGAGCAGCGGCAGAGCGTAGTTCTTCAGCATTCTCATCCCAGTGATCCTTTGCTGGCGGGCCTAGCTACCCGGTTCGGTCCCACGGGTCAAGCAGGCGGGAGGGCAGGGCTACGAGCGGGCGCCGCCCGCCCGTATTCAGAAGAACTGCCCGATCGTGAACTGGAAATTGTAGCGCTCCTCGTACTGGCGCTTGTCGACCGGGAAGCCCCACTCGAAGCGCAGCGGACCCATCGGTGAGAACCAGCGCACACCGAAGCCGTAGGAGAAGCGGAAGTTGTTGAAGCCGCACACGCCCTGCGACGGGTCGAGCTGCGGGTTGGGACGTGCCTGGCAGAGCGTGCGCTCCAGGTTCCAGACCGTGCCGCTGTCGGTGAAGATCACGCCCTTGATGCCGACCGCGGTCAGGATCGGGAACTCGATCTCGATGTTCGAGCGCAGCATCGCGTTGCCGCCGAGGCGCAGGCCGTAGCGGGTGCTGCCCGGGATGTTGGGATCGAGCGAGGCGGCGGTGTCGGTGTACGGCCCGAGGCTGTAGTACGGGAAGCCGCGCACGCTGAGGATGCCGCCGAGGAAGAAGCGGTCGTACAGCGGCACGCCGCGCGACGAGCGCGAGGTGACGAGGCCACCCTCGAGGTTGATGCGCAGCACCATGCCGAACACCAGCGGGTAGTAGAAGCGCGAGAAGACCTTGTGGCGCCAGAACGTACGCTCGGAGCCCAGGTACGGGTCCGCGGCCTCCGTCGAGATCGACGTGTAGATACCCTTGGTGGGGAACAGCCGGTTGTCGCGCGAGTCCCAGGTCAACGACAGGCGCAGCGAGCTGGTGCGGCCGCTGAGCTGCTGGTTGGCGAGTGTGTTGCGCTGCTGCGTGCGCGCGCCGGCCGCGGTGCTGGTGAAGAACGCCGTGGTGGTGTCGTCGACCGACGTGCGGTCCGCGCTGTAGCGCAGGGCCAGGCGCAGGTTGCGGTGGAACACCGGGTGGCCGAGCGCGACGCCGGCGCCAGTCTGCTTGGTGGTGTAGGCCTGGAACGAGTTGCTGGTGCGGAACGCGTCGATGGACAGGCTCCAGAACGTGCTCAGCAGGTACGGCTCGACGTACTGCGCCTGCACCAGCTGGCGAATGCCGGACACCTGCGCCTGCAGCGACAGCGACTGGCCGTGGCCCGCCAGGTTCTGCTGATCGATCTGCGCGGTCAGGATGAAGCGCTCGATGGAGGAGAAGCCCGCGCCGACCTGGAACGTGCCGGTGGCGCGCTCCTTGACCTCGTAGGTGACGATCAAGCCGTTCGGCTCGGAGCCGTCGGCCTCGGACATGTCGACCCGCTCGAAGTAGCCGAGCGCGTTGATGCGGTCCTTGGACGCCTCGATCCGGCTCTGGCTGTACTTGTCGCCCTCGGCGTACAAGATCTCGCGACGGATCACGCGGTCGCGCGTCTTGTCGTTGCCCTGGATCTCGACCTTCTCGACGTGGCACTCGGGGCCGCGCTTGATCACCACCGAGACGTCGACCGTGTGCTTCTGCGGGTCGAGCTCGGTCTCCGGCGAGACGTCCGCCTTGGCGTAGCTCTCGTCGCGGTAGTGGCGCGTGATGCCCTCGATGCCCTCGGACAGCTTGCTGCGGCTGAACCACTCGCCCGGCTGCGCGGACACCTTGTCGCGCACCAGCCGGCGTCCTCCGAGCGGCTCGATCTCGTTGCCGTCGAGGTCCTGCTCGATCACGCGCATGCGGCCGATCTTGAAGCGCGGGCCTTCCTTGATCGGGATCGTGACGTCGATCTGCGTGCGGTCCGGCGTCAGCTCCACGCGCGGCGACAGCACCTGCACGTTGAGGTAGCCGCGGTCGTAGTAGAGCGCCTGGATGCGCAGCACGTCCTCGTCGAAGAAGTCGCGCTTGAAGCGATCGTTCGACGACAGGAACGACAGGAAGCCGGTGGCATGCGTGCGCATGAAGCCGAGCAGGTCCGACTCTTCGAGGTGGTCGTTGCCGATGAACTCGACGCGACGCACCGAGACCTCGGGGCCCTCGACGATGTCGTAGCGAACCTCCACCTGGTTGTTCGCCATCGCGATCAGCTTGTAGCTGACCTTGGCCAGGAAGAAGCCTTCCTCGGCGTACAGGTCGCGGATCTTGGCGAGCTGCGCGCGCACCTCGTTCTCGGACAGGATCTGCCCGACCTCGAGCGTGACTTTCTCGTCGATGTCGTCCTGGTCGACCTCGTCGTCGCCCTCGAACGAGATCTTGCCGATCGCGGGGCGCTCCTTGACGACGATCGAGAGGATCAGCTCGCCGGCATCGTCGATGCGCGCGCTGAAGATCAGGTCGTCGAAGTAGCCGAGGTCCCAGAGCGCACGTGCGTCGCGTGCGACTTCACTGTCGGAGCACGGCGTGCCGACGCGCATCTTCATGCTCGCGCGCACGTCGTCGGCCGAGACGCGACCGTTGCCGGCGACGTCGATGCTCTTGATCTTGCGGCCCTCGCAGATGGTGCGCGGCACCATCACCGTGGGGGCGGCGGCGCGCGCGGGCAGCTCCGGCTCCGGCGTGGGCTCGGCCGCGGCTGGCGTGGCCTCGGCGGGCTCACCCTCACCGGCGCTCGCCGGCGGCTCGGCCATCGGCTCGGGGCGCGCTTCGGGCTCCGGCTCGGGCGGAGGAGGAGGCGCCTTGGGCTTGTCCTCTTCCTTCTTCTTCGATTGCTGACGGCCCCCGCCGCCCGGCACGCCCATGCCGCCGAACTGCGCGTGGGTCACGCCACACCACAGCGAGGCGAGCGCGAACGCGAAGGTCGCAATCAGTGCGAGGAGCGGGGCAGAGCGCTTCATCAGGTGGAGATTCAACGGGCGCTCGCGCCCTCAGAATGGCTCGGGGTGTAGCCCGCATCCCCTGTGGGTGCCAGTGGCTCACTACCCCGAATCGACGTGAAAATTCAGGCGCGCTCAGGCTGATTTTCGGCGCTCTCCACGTGCTCCGCCTTGGCCTCGGGGGCCTTGACGCGCCGTTCGTCGCGCTCGATCTGGCCATCGCGCATGTGCACGACCCGCGGCATTCGCCCGGCCAAATCGCCGCTGTGCGTGACGATCAGGAAGGTGGTGCCGTGGGTGCGGTTGAGCCGGAAGAACAGCTCGTGGATCGCCTCGCTGGTGCCGCTATCGAGGTTTCCGGTGGGTTCGTCGGCCAGCACCAGCTCGGGCTCCAGCACGATCGCGCGCGCCAGGGCGACACGCTGCTGCTCGCCGCCGGACAGCTCGCCGGGCCGGTGCGCGAGCCGGTGCCCGAGGCCCACCTCGGCTAGCAGCGCCGTGCCACGCTCGGCCAGCTCCTTACGCGCGAGGCCGCGGATCAGCCCGGGCATCATCACGTTCTCCAGCGCCGTGAACTCGGGCAACAGGTGGTGGAACTGGAACACGAAGCCGAGGCTCTTGTTGCGGAACTCGGCCAGGGCCGCGCTCGAGTACGCGGTCACGTCCGCGCCGGCGAAGAACAGCTTGCCGCTGCTGGGCAGATCGAGCGTGCCCAGGATGTGCAGCAGCGTGCTCTTGCCCGCGCCGGACTGGCCCACGATGCTCAGCATCTCGCCGCGCTCGATCACCAGATCGATCGGCTTGAGGATGGTGAGCTCGCGCCCCTCGTGGAAGAAACGCTTCTCGACGGCGCGCAGCTCAACGAGCGGACCGGACTTGGTTTGTTTGATGGTCATTCGTAGCGCAGCGCGTCGACGGGTCGCAGGCGCGACGCCAGCTTGGCCGGATAGATGGTGATCAGCAACGAGACCGCGATCGCGGCCAGGCCGACGGTCAGGAACTCGTTGATGTCGATGTGAACCGGCAGCCGGTCGATGTAGTAAACCTCGGGGTCGAGCCGGATGCCGAAGTGCTCGGCGGCGAAGCACACGCCGTAGCCGAGCCCCAGCCCGAGCAGCGAGCCAAACACACCGATCAGCGTGCCCTCCAGCACGAAGATCGCGACGATCGCGCGGTCCTTGGCGCCCATCGCCTTGAGCACCGCGACCTCGCGTCCCTTCTCCTGCACCATCAGCGTCAGCGTGCCGACGATGCAGAAGCTGGCGACCACGATCGCGATGCCGAGCACGATGAACATCGCGAGCTTCTCCGAGGCGAGCGCGCGGAACAGGTTCTGGTTCAGCTCCTGCCACGGCCGCGCGCGCGTGCCGGCGGGTGTCACCTTGGCGATCTGCTGCGCCGCTTCCTGCGCGCGATCCGGATCGCGCACCGTGATCTCGATGCCGCTGGCGACGTCCCCCGAGTTGAGGAAGCGCTGCGCGGACGCGAGCGTCATGTACGCGAACTTCATGTCGTACTCGTACATGCCGCTGTAGAAGATGCCGGCCACGCGGAAGGGCCGCGACTTGGGCATCGGCCCGTTGGGGCCGAGCTCGCCGAGCGGCGTCACCACGTTGACCTCGTCGCCGACGTAGAGGCGCAGGCTGCGCGCGAGCTCCTGGCCGACCACGATGCCGGGCAGCGTGCTGGCGGGGCGCCGGGGCGGTGCCTTCACCAGCGGCTCGTCCGGCTCGTCGTCGTCGAGCAGAGGCGGCTGGCCGGTGAGCTTGGCCGCGTCCTCGATCACCTTGCGCAGCTCTTCACTCAGGGGCGCACTCTTGCCCGCCGGCGGCTCCTTGAGGTCCAGCGTCTTGGGCAGGTCGAGCTTGGTGGCGCCTCCGAAGGGCTCGTTGCGGATCTTGGCCGGGTCCTTGAGGAACTCCAGGCTGCCCACGCGCATGTTCTTGGGCAGCTCGCTGACCTCGCCGATGCGGTCGACGTCGATGCCGTGCAGCACCGCGCCCGCGAGGC
>JBEVNG010000119.1:0-5927 GCA_040508235.1 Polyangiales bacterium
GTACAGCTCGCCGATGCCGGTGGTGGCCTTGATGATGCCACCCTTCTTGTTGCAGACCTTCTGCCCGTTCAGCGCGTTGATCAGCGACATGGTGCGCTGCCAGACGCTGCGGTTGTAGGCCGTGTTGGGCGCGCTGCGGTCGACCTCGACGTCGAACTTCTGCGCGACGGGCTGGTTGATGTTCGCGAAGTCCGTGCTCGGGTAGTTCGGGTAGCTGATCTGGCCGGCGTAGCGCATCCAGGTGGCGAACAGCGGGCCCTGCGCGGCCGCGTCCGGCTCGGCGAACGAGCGGATCAGCGCCTCGAACAGACCCGGGCGCGTGCCCATGCGGACCGCCGCGGCGGTGAGGTCGTCCCAGAACTCGTGCGGACCGTTGAGCTTGGCGCCGTCGTGCTCGGGCGCCTTGCTGCGCTCGTTGATCGCGAGGCTGGAGAAGTCCACCGCGGTCGACTCGCTCTCGTAGTTGGTGAGCAGCAGGTCGAGCGCCTTGATCAGCGTGATGGTCTCCGGGTACTTGGCGAGCGTCGTCGCCGCGTGCGCGAACTGCATCAGCGCCGACTGCTGGATGTCCGGTCCGTCGAACGTGTAGTCGTTCTTGCCGATGGTCTGGGTGCGCTTGCCCCACGGTCCGAGCAGCGGGCGCACGCCGTGCGCGAAGCTCTCCACCGGGGCGCGTTCCTTGGGCTCGCCCTCGGGGGTGCGGCGGCTGATCAGCGCCGACGTCTCGCGCATCAGCGCCGCGAGCATCGTCTGGCTGGCGTCGATCGCGGTGTACCCGGCGGCAAGGCCGTCGTTGTCGCGATCCGCGCTGTCCTCGCGGCCGGGGACCGCGAACGGCGTGCCCGCGGAGGCGTCGCCCAGGGCGTTGCCCTGATCGTCGCGGTCGAGGATCAGCGTCTTGCTGACGTTGCCGCTGGCCTGCTTGGGATCCTCGGTGAGCGCCAGCTCGAGCACGTGGCGCAGCGTGGAGTCCGCGCGATCGGCCACCGGCACCGGCTCGTCCGCCAGCTCCAGCGCCAGCGCGTTGAGCACCGCGATGAACTGTTCACGCGCGGGGCCCGCCGACTTCTCGCCCTTCTCGTCCGTGATCGTGGAGAGCACGGGCAGCAGCTTGGTGGAGAGGTCCTCCAGCTTCGGGTAGGTCAAGATCGCGCGGATGGCGCCGATGTTGAACTCCGAGGGGCGGTAGCCGTAGCGCTTCACCAGCCGCGCGACGGTGTCGAGCACCTTGCTCGCGCGCGCGTCTTCCGGGTCGGTCAGCTTCTCCAGCAGCGACGCGATGCCACGCGTGGTGGTCGGGATCGTCTCCTGCGGCTTGTCGTAGAGCGGCACGAGCGCCTTGAGGAACCCGCTCAGCTCGCCTTCCTCGAACTCGAACACGCCCTCGGTGACGCCATCCGCTTCCGCGAACGTGCGCTTGAAGGTGCCCATGACCTCGTCGCGGTAGCGCAGCATCATCGAGAGGCTGACGTCCTGCTCGTCCTCCGGCTGGCCCTCGTCGCACAGGTCGTAGAAGCGCAGGCCGACCTGGTCGTCCGGGTAGGCGCCCTTGGCGACGCGCCGGCAGAAGACGCGCCAGACCTCTGCCGAGGTCGTGGAGGCGCGGTCGTAGTGGAGGTCGGGCGGCGGCGCGCTCAAGCAGCCGGTTGCCCACAACGATAGCCCAATCAGGCTGGTCCCGCGGGCGAGGCGACGCCACGGGCTAGGCGAAGGAATCATGGCGCCTACCCTAGCGCCTTGGCCCCTGGTGCCATTGACCCCGGTGGCAGCAATGATTGTCGGCCCAGCCATGGCAAACGCGTCGCGTGGCCAGCTCGGCCACGAATGCCCGCGTGTTGGCTCAACCCTGTACGCCGGCTCGCGACGGCCGTCAGGTCAAGCCTGGCCGCTCGGGGTCAGGGCGCGCTCATGGGCGTGTTCATGTCGGCGATGTCCGGGCACTTGGCCTCGATCTTCGCGCAGGCGGCCGGGGTCTCGACCGACATCGACAGGGAGCCGAGCTCCTGGATGCTCGTGCTGCAGGTCACCATCGACGCGAGCTTGTCGAACTCCGTGATGTTGGCGTCGATGCAGTCGTTCAGCTCGCCGACGGTGACGTCGTTACAGTCGGTGGAGACGCCGGTCTCCGCGTCGTCGCCGTCGCAGTCGATCGGGTCGACGACGCTCGCCTCGTTCTCCTTGCAGCTGTCGACCTGCGTGCCGCAGCGAGCCGCGTCGCCGCCCGAGGTGAACGCGCTCTGCAGCGTGCAGCTGAGCTCGACCTGCGAGTCGCCCAGGCTCTTGAACTTGCTCTGCAGGCTCTTGCACAGGCTGCGCGCCTCGGACTCGGAGAGGTCGCCGAGCTTCTTGTTGTCCGAGAGGCCGCTGCCGCCGCCAGCACCGCCGTCGTCTTCGCCACAGGCGACTGCACCCAACAACGAGACCACCGAGACGACGAACTTCGATCGAATCTGCATGCGAGACTGCTCCTTCTTCTGCGTGACGGACAACTCCCCGCCGCCGCGACATTGTTCCAGACCTCCCCGGACCGCACGAAACAGTTCGCATACGAGCCAGTGCAAGCGCCACTTGGCTTGCACTACGGGTCAATGGGTGGCCCGGAAGCCCCCGTGGAAGCCGAGCGGCAGGCTGAGCGGGACCTCGCAGCGAGCGCGTGGCTCCAGGCTGCGTGCGTCGAGGACCGCGAGCACCGACACGTCGCGCTGGCTGGAGTGGCCCAGCGTGAGCAGTACTCCGTCGTCTTCTTCCGAGGCGCCGGGCCGCGCGACGAACACCGGCTCCCCCCAGGTGAAGCCCGGCTCCGCGAAGCGCGCCGCGCCGTGCGGCCCCACGTGCACCACCTCCGAGCTCCAGGCGCCGGCTGCATCCTCCGCCAGGTGCACGCCCCAGGTATGACGATAGGGCGCCTGGCGTGCGGGTGCGACGCTGGGGAACTCGAAGCGCGTGTCGCTCAGCGTCTCCAGCTCCACGTGGCGCTTGGCCGGCTTCAGGCGCGCACGCAGGTAGCGCGGCATGAACGCCGGGAACACGCCCTGGGCGAGCGTCTCGGTGCGGAACGCGTGCACCACCTGCGGGTCGTCGTAAGCGAGCAGGTCGAGCACCACGTCCTCGCCATCCTCGAACGCGCTCACGGTATGGAAGCAGAACAGCGGCTCGGTCTCGTACGCGCTGAACTGCCCGCCGCGCCGCTCCAGCTTCCACAGTCGCGTCGCCCGCTGCGGCTTCCAGCGGAAGTGATCGATGTAGCCGCGGTTCGAGAACAACATGCGCAGCGGGTTCGCCGCCAGCGGATGATCGATCAACACCACGTGCTTCTTCGTGACGCCGAACGAGTGCAGGTACGGCACGCGCGGCAGCGGCAGCTTGCCCTCGATCACGCGCGCGCGGCTGGCATACGCCTGCCGGTACACCACCCAGTGGCTGGTGCGGCCGAACACCGTGCCCACGTTTACCAGCCCGCCGCCGCGTGGATCGGGCTGCGGGTGCGCGCTCATCAACATCACGCGCGGCAGCTCGTCGTCGTACGCGAACACGCCGCGCGACGACAGCGAGTCGCGGTCGATGCAGTGCTGCTCCTGGCTCTCGGTCAGCGCCAGCCAGTGCTCCTGGAACGGCAGCACGTTGACGTTGGTGTTGTCCGTGACGGGCGGGATCGGCCGCACCAGGCGCTGCAGCCAGCTGCGCTCCAGCGTGGTGCCAAAGCCGCTGATCGGCTTGCCGCGATCGATCGCGGCCATGGTCTTCGATTCGAGCAAGCGCTGACGAAAGCGCACCCCCGTGGGCTCGAGCGTGAAGCCGTAGAGCAGCGACAGGCCATCGAACAGGTGGCCCGCACGCCAGCCCGCGCGCTCGAACACCGCCGGCGCCGTGCGCACCAACTGCCCGCGTAGCCACTCGGGCAGCGCGCCCGTGACCTGCACGGGCAGTGTCTCTTGTTGCTGCTCGGTCCATCGAAACGGCGCGCGGTCGTAGGCCCCCATGCTCCCCCTCTGTTCGCCGGTGTGCCGCCGCCTCGAACGAGCGCGCGACCGTGGTACGTCGGGCTCGATGCGCACGCGCGAGGAGGACTGGCTCCGGGGATGGGACGATACACCGGGCATCGTCTCCGTGTATGCCGATCTGAGCGGTCGCGCGTGGGTCTGGCGACGGGTCGAAGGGCACGGTCTCTCCGCGCGCGAGCAAGACGACGCCACGCTGCACTGCGAGCAGGTGCGTTTCCGCCCGTGGGTGCTGCTCGCCTCGCTGCACGACCTGGCCCATGCGCGGCCCAGCATGCAGCCGAACACATCGCTCAGCTTTCGCGAGCTGGAGGGCGACGGCCTGCGCTACCTGGTCAGCGCGGATGACGGCGTGATGTTGCAGCGAGAGCTGCTGCGCGGCGCATCACGGCGGCTCGGACGCGCGGTCACCAACGTGCGCGAGCTGGGCGCGCAGGCGCTGTGGCTGCCGCCGGAGGAGCAGTACCTGGTCGCCAGCGGCCGCACCTACTTTCGCGGGCTCGCGTTCGACGACCTGAGGCGCTTGTCGTTCGACCTGGAGACCAGCGGCCTGGACCCCGAGCGCGATCACATCTTCCTGATCGCGCTGCGCGCCCCCAACGGCGAGGTGGAGCTGCTGGAGGGCGACGAGGCGGAGCTGTTGCAGCGCTTCGCCGAGCGCGTGCGCTTCCACGATCCCGACGTGATCGAGAACCACAACCTGCACGGCTTCGACATGCCGTTCGTGGTGCGGCGCGCGGAGCTGTTACAGCAACGGCTCCAGCTGGGTCGACTCGACACGGGCGTGCAGAAGCGCGGTGCGCAGCGTGGCGCGCGCACCGACGAGCGGCTCAAGCGCACGCGCTATTCCATCTCCGGGCGCGAGCTGCTCGACAGCATGGACGCGGTGCGGCGCTACGACTTCGCCGCGCGCGACCTGCCCGGCCACGGCCTGAAGGTGGTCGCCAAGCACTTCGGCTTCGCGGTCGACGATCGCGAGCTGATCCCGGGGGCGCAGGTGTGGCCCACGTACCAGCGCGATCCGGAGCGCGTGCGACGTTACGCGCGCGAAGACGTGCGCGAGGCGTCCGAGCTGGGGCGCTTGCTCGGCGGCGCCAGCTTCGCGCTGGCGGGCATGGCGCCGCGTCGCTACGAGCGGCTGGCCGATGCCGGCGCGGCCACCGGCGTGATCGATCCCTTGCTGGTGCGCGCGTACCTACGCGAGGGCCACGCGCTGCCGTTGCATCAGACCGGCGATGGCACCCCGCACAGCGGCGCTGCGCTCTACCTGTTCGCGACGGGCGTGGCCGAGCGCGTGGTGAAGGCGGACGTCGCCAGCCTCTACCCGTCGTTGATGCGGCAATACCAGATCGGGCCCGCGCGCGATCGGCTGGGCGTGTTGTTGACGCTGGTCGACGGGCTGACGTCGCAGCGGCTCGCGGCCAAGGCCGCCGGGCGCAACGCGCTGCCAGGCTCCAATGAGCGCTACACTAACGAGGCGGTCGCGGCCGCGATGAAGATCGTGATCAACTCCGCCTACGGCTACCTGGGCGCGAGCGGGCTGACGCGCTTCTCGGACGTGCACGCCGCCAACGAGATCACACGCCACGGGCGCGAGCTGCTCGCCCTGCTCTGCCGCGAGCTGGCGGCGCGCGGCGTGACGCTGCTGGAGGCCGACACCGACGGCGTGTACTTCGCGGTGCCTCCCTCGTTCAGCGAGGCCGACGAGCGGCGCGTGGTCGACGAGGTGGCCGCGCTGTTGCCGCCGAAGGTGAAGCTGGAGTTCGACGGTCGCTACGCCGCCATGCTCTCGCACGAGCCCAAGAACTACGCGCTGCTCGGTTACGACGGCAAGCTCGCGCTGCGTGGCGTCGCGTTCCACTCGAGCCGCAGCGAGCCGTTCGGCGTGCGCTTCTTGCAGCTCGCGCTGGCGCGCCTGTTGCGCGGCGA
>JBEVNG010000469.1:0-3385 GCA_040508235.1 Polyangiales bacterium
CTTCGGCAGCATGGACACCACCCACGAGAAGGTCGAGGCCAAGGTGGGTGCGGTCTACTACGCGCAGGACGAAGACGGCATGACCTACCAGTTGACGATCAAGGATCGCGACGCCAGCTCGATCGGCGTGGAGGTGCGAAAGCCATGAAGCGCACCTTGATCATGGCCGCTCTCACGTTGAGCGCGTGCGCCGAGAGCGCGCTGAGCGAGGACCGCACGCCCAGGCCGATGGAGGTCGGCGAGGCGCGCACGATGGCGCTCAGCTACCTGCGCTTCGACGTCACCAACTTCGAGAAGACGCTCGACCAGAACCAGCTGCTGGCGCTGCCTCGCGACGTGCGCGAGCGACTCTGGTTGCTCGACCTCGATCTCTCCAACGGCCCCAACGCGCCGCAGCTGCTCGACCGCTCGCTGGCCGCCATCCGCAACCTCGATCCCAACACGCTGGCGCCGGCCGAGCGCAACATGCAGACGCTGCTACGCATGACGCCCGACACCGCGAACCTGGCCGGCACCTCGATCGCGACGCTGGTCGACCTCGCGCCGCTGCTGGGCGTGGCGCCCGAGCAGGTACTCAGCGATCTGTTCGCGATCGACGTCGAGGACACGTTCCTGACCGACAAGCAGCTGACCGACGCGATCATCCAGCAGGTGATCGCCAGCCACCCCAACGCGCAGACGCGGCTCGGCCCCAAGACCCGCGACAACCCGGACGGCATCTATCCGGTGGTGCCCGGCACGCTGCCCGTGAACCTGACGGACCTGGCGACCAACTTCGAGACGTTCAGCCTACGCTTCGGCGCCTACAAGGGCGCGGGACGCGAGCATCCGGGCTTCGTCGGCGGCATCAAGTCCGGCGTGCTGGAAGACGACTTCACCATCACCGTGCGCGCGAACGCCAACGCGCTGCCCTACAAGGGCCTCGACCTCACGGACGCCACGATCGCGAGCGTGAGCTCGATCCGCAGCCAGATCGAGGGGCTGTTCGACTTCGAGGATCCCAACTGGATGCGCGTCGACGGACTGGCGCAGGGGGAACCCACCATCGAGTCGATGACCTTGCAGGTGATGGAGGCGCCGACGTTCATCCGCGGTGGCACCTCGCCCATCCCGGCGGGCATCGGCAACTCCCTGGGCTGGGCGCTGCCGAGCTGGACGCTGGAGCAGGTGCTGCTCGGCGCGGCGCTTGGCGCGTTCAACCAGCTCAACAGCAGCGTCGCATACGCGGCCTCGGGCGAGACCGATCCGCTGTTCAGCGCGTCGGTGGTCAACGGCTTCCAGACGCTGGTCGTGCGCGGTGGCCTCGGCTCGCCGCCGCAGTCCTCGTACGTCTGGGACTTGCTGCTCGAGGTCGCCCAGGTTCGCCTGCACGACGGCGGGCTCAAGGAAGGCGAGGGCAACGTCGCCTTCACGGTGCAGAACATCCCGCTCGGCACCACCAGCAGCGAGCTGGAGCAGCGCGTGAAGAACAACCTGCGCGCGTCGCCGAGCTCGCTGCTGGAGCTCACCGAGAGCGTGCTCGCCAGCACCACCGGCGCCGCCGACTTTTACTACTACCGCGCGCAGCCCGAGAATCCGCCGGCGCAGCAGGGCGACTGGCTGTTCTTCATCATCGCCGGCGACATCGCGGACGACCAGGAGGGCAGGCCGGTGCGTGCGTACTCGTACAAGCGTCCCGGCTTCTACGCCGACGCCGCGCTGTCGCAGAAGGTCAGCTCGCTGATCGCGCTCGACGGCGACACCGAGCACGAGAAGGTGCGCCTCGACGATCACGAGCAGCTCTTCGTCGAGGACGACACCGGCGCGGTGTTCCGACTCTCGCGCGGCGACAAGCCCAGTCCCAATCGCATCGACCTCGACGTGGAGCGGGTGCGCTGATGCGCAGACTATTGTTGATCCTGGTGCTGTCGATCCCGAGCGTCGCGTACGCGGGTGGGCTCGCGCTGCCGAACATCGGCCCGAGCAACACCGGCGTCACCACCCCGGGTCCAGTCTCGGTGCACCTCAACCCGGCGGGCCTTGGCTACAGCAAGAAGCCGCGGCTGGTGATCGGCGGCAACCTGATCGGCGGCGCGCTGCGCTACCAGCGTGAACGCCTCGCCACCTACCAGTCGCCCGACTCGCTCGACTTCCAGCTGCCGATCGATCCCGGCTCGGTCGACGGCAGCAAGACCGGCAAGGACGCGCAGAGCAAGGCGCACCCGATCGGCCTGGTGCCGTCGTTCTTCTTCGAGATGCCGCTGTGGGATCTGCCGCTGGCGATCGGCGTCGGTGTCGACGCACCGTACGCGGCGATCGTGCGCTGGCCCGGTGCGGGTCCGCAGCGCTACGCGCTCGACAACGCGACGCTGATCAACGTGTTCACCAACGTGGGCATCTCGTGGCGCGTGCTCGACAAGCTGTCGATCGGCGCCGGCCTCGCGTACGTGCTCGGATATGCCGACCTGTCGCGCACCCAGGATCTCGCCGGCGTCGGCGAGCTGGGCGGGGCGCTCGCGCGTCCGCCCATCAACCAGCCCAACGGCTTCGGCCCCAACGCCGACCCCGCGCTGCGCGAGCTCGACACGTTCTCGCGGCCGTTCCGCTTCCAGAACGGCTGGTCCAGCGGCGTCACCTTCCGCGCCGGCATCATGGCCGAGCCCGTGAAGAACCTGTGGCTCGCGGCCAGCTACGAGCACAGCACCCGGCTGAACTACAACGGCAGCTTCAGCCTCGACATGAACAACCCGTTCTTCACCCAGGACCTGGTCAGCCAGGGCCTCGACTACCCCGGCCTGGTGCGCGGCGATGCGTCGCTGACCATCACGCTGCCCAAGGTGGTGCGCGCGGGTGTTCGCTACGGCTTCGGCCCCAAGGTCGGCGACGGCCCCAAGTACGGCGTCGCGCTGGAGGGCACGTTCACAGGCTGGTCGTCGGTCGACAACTTCGACGTGCGCCTGCGCTCAGACGGGCTCGCGCAGCCGATGCTCGGCCTCGGCCGCACCCTGCGCGTGCTGTTGCCGCGCGACTGGCGCAACACCTACGCACTCACCGTGCGCGGCACCCTGGCCGTCACGCGCCGCTTCGGCATGTGGGGCAGCGTCAACGGCGAGAGCGCCGCCGCCCCCTCACGCACCGTCGACGCCGCCGGCCCCGACAACACGCGCATCGTCATCTCCGGCGGTCTGTCCGGCATGCTCACCGGCAACGTGCGCATCCTGCTCGACCTCACCGTGCAGACGATGCTGCGCCGCACCGTGCTCGACTCGGACTACGACCTCGCCAACGGCGTGTACAAGTACGTGCTCGTCAGCGGCGGCGCCTGGCTCGACTACGCGTTCTGAGGCGCCCAGCGCACGGGCTCGATCTCCAGCTGCACGCCGAACGCGGTGTGCACCGCCGCCTG
>JBEVNG010000473.1:0-5889 GCA_040508235.1 Polyangiales bacterium
GAGGCGGCGGGCCTGACGGACACGCTCGGGTTGTGGGCGCCCACGGGAGCGCGCTCGGTGCGGCTCGACATGGGCACCGGCGCGACGGCCGCGGGCACCACGGGTGCGAGCCACGAGGTGATCATCACCCTCACCGGCACGACGACACGGCGCTGGAAGCTGACCGACCCCGACGGCAACGTCGCACTCGGCGGCAAGGGCCTGACGCTCGCGATCGAGCGCTTGCTCGGCCTCGACGGCGCGCCTGGTGCGGGCGCGGGTCTGTACTTGCCCGAGACGCTGCTCGACGCCAGCTGGGTCACCGCGCAGTTGCCCGCGCTCGGCCTCACGCTGACGGAGCTGGCGTAGCCGCGCGGTCGTTACGCTTCGGGACTCGCGGCCGGACCGGCCTGGTGGCCGCTGGGCAGGAAGTCGGCGTAGGTCGACTTGCGATAGAGGTGCTGCGGGATCTTGTGCTCGATGCGGGCGTGCAGCTCGGGCAGCTTGGACCAGTGCACGCCCTGACGGTGGTGGTGGGCCGTGTGGTAGCCGAGGTTGCCGGTCAGGCGGTTGAAGGACGGGTTCAGGTTGTTGAACGAGGCCTGGAACGGATCCTCGGAGTCGAGGCCCGCGTGGTGGTCATAAGTGACCCATGCCGTGTAGAGCAAGCTACAGATCATCGGCAGCACGAACAGCATGAAGCCCGCGAACGGCTTCAGGGCGACCAGCGTCGCGACCAGCGCGAACGTCACCGCCGTGTAGGCGACGAACCGGCGCTGGTGGGCCGGGAAGCGCTTGCCCACGCGATAGGCGCGCGGGTACGCGGTCAGTGCGACATTGAAGGTGTACTCGAGCACGCCCATCGGCGTTCCGTCACGGCGCTTCCAGCGGCTCTCGTCTTTCTCCTGGTCGAGGAAGTTCTGGTGATGACCGAGCACGTGATGCAGCAACCACGCGTTCGTACCCATGCCCGTGTGCAGCGCGTAGCTCTGCTCGAGCAAGCGATTCAACACCGTGAACTTGAACGTCGCGACGTGCTGGTGGTGATGGTTCCACGCGCACAGCACGCCCTTGGGGGTCAGCATCAGAAGCCAGTAGGCCACGAACCACAACGGGCTCTGGACAGTGGCGTAGACCGCGAAATCGAGAGCGGTCATTCCGACTGCGATCAGGATCGGCAAGCGATCCTCGGGATATTTGAACAGCGACATCAATTGAAGCGGCGCTCCGGTGCGTTGACCTGGGACAAGCATCCCAGAGAAACGACCCCCGGAATGTCACGATACTGTCCGATTTACATGGCCCGCGGAGCCACCACGCAGGGCCAGGCGCGGGCGGGGTAGCACACAGGGGCCCCCAACGCCTGCTCTCACTCGCGGCGTCCGGTGCGCTAGCGTGGCTCGATGATGGAGCGGCTGTTCGTGCGCCTCTGCGACGAGCGCGCGCCGGGGCCCGAGACCGACGCGCCCGCGGGTAGCCTGATTTCGCGGCGGATCCCGCGAGAGCTCGCGCCGTACGTGACGAGTGCGCTCGTCTATCGCGAGGACCTGGGCGAGCGCGAGGTCCTGGAGCGCGTGGTGCCCGACGGCGCCGTGCAGCTTGCGTTCAACTTCGGGGTCGCACCGACCGCTGGCCAGGGCGAAGGCGCGCGCAGCGAGGCGATCGGTGCGCGGACGGAGCCTGCGCTGGTGCGACTTCGTGGGCGCATGGACGGCATCACGGTGACGCTGCGCCCCGGCGCGGTGGCCGTGCTGCTCGGGGTGCCGGCCTCCGAGCTTCGCGCCAGCACGGTGCCGCTCGATCTGCTCTGGCGCGGCGAAGCCTCGCGCTGGCTTCAGCAACTGCGTGAGCTGCCGGACGACATGACGCGCTTGCTCTGGCTCCAGCGCGCCTTGTTGCAGCGCGCACGCGACGCGGCTCCCGAGGTCGCCTGCGCCACGCACGCAGCGCGCCTGATGATGGAGGCGCGGGGCAAGCTGAGCGTGCGCGCGCTCGCCGCGTCGCTGGGGATCGGCGAGCGCCGGCTGCAGCAGCTCTTCCAACAGCACGTCGGCCTGTCGCCGCGCGCCTACGGTCGGGTCGCGCGCATGCACGGATTGTTGCGTGACCTACGCGTCGCCGAGGTGCCGAGCTGGGCGCGCATAGCCCAGGACGCCGGTTTCTATGACCAGGCCCACCTGGCGAACGAGTTCCGGGCGCTGTGTGGCCTCAGTCCGAGCGCGTTCCTCACCCACGTTTCGGGTTCTTCCAAGACCGCGGGCTGAGCACCGCGTCAAGCTGTCGCGGATGAAGAAGCTCGCGAACAAGGTGGCGGTCGTGACGGGGGCGAGCCGGGGCGCGGGGCGCGGCATCGCGCTGGAGCTGGGCGCGGCCGGTGCGACGGTCTACGTCACGGGCCGCAGCACACGCGCCGAACCCGCACGCGGCTACGATCAAATCCTCGCGCTCTCGAAGGCACGTTCGCTGCCCGGCAACATCGACGATACCGCCGAGGCCGTCAGCGCACTCGGGGGCAGAGGCATCGCCGTGCGCTGCGATCACACGAACGACGACCAAGTGGCCGCCCTCTTCGCGCGCGTGATGCACGACGAGGGCAAGCTCGACTTGCTGGTCAACAACGCCTGGGGTGGACACGAGAGCTTCGACGGCGTGTTCGAGGCGCCGTTCTGGGAGCAGCCGCTGTCGCACTGGGATGCGATGTTCGACCGCGGCGTGCGCAACCACTGGCTCGCCAGTCGGCATGCCGCGCCGCTCATGGTCGCCCGGCGCGCTGGCTTGATCGTCACCACCACGTTCTGGGATCGCGACCGCTATCTGCACGGCAACTTGAGCTACGACCTCGCCAAGTCGGCGATGAACCGGCTCACGCTCGGCATGGCCGAAGAGCTACGCACGCATCACGTCAGCGCGGTCGCGGTCTCGCCCGGCTGGATGCGCACCGAGTTCGTGCTGATGGGCCAGAACACCGACGAAGCTCACTGGCAGGAGCACCCTGCCCTCGCGCGCACGGAGTCACCTCGTTACCTCGGTCGCGCCGTCGCCGCGCTGGCAGCGGATGCGAAGGTGCATGAGCAGAGCGGGCGCGTGCTGCGCGTCGCCGAGCTCGCGCGCCACTACGGCTTCACCGATGTCGATGGACGCATGCCGGAAGCGTTCGAGCTGCCCTGACTACCGGTCGCACTTCTCGGTGCGGCCCGCGGCGCACTGGGCGGCGCGGCGGCGTAGGCGACGTTCCTGATGGCGCTGCTCGCGGGCCTCGCCGCGGCTCAGGCGGCGCGGCTGGGCGTCTGGCACGATCTCCGGGTGCGGCTCCTGCACGAGGGGAGCTGGCTTCACCACGGGCGCTTCGATGCATGGCGGTGCCGCGGCGGGAGCTTGCACCGCGGGCGCCGGCGTCTGGGGTGCAGCGGCCGGCTTGGGCGCCTCGACGACGGGCAGCGATGCGGGGTTGGCGACCAGCCTGGGCGAGCGATCGCGCAGCCCGAGCAGCGCACCACAGAGCACGCCCAACAGCACCACGGCCAGCAGCGGCGCCATGCGCTTGAGGCGCTCGCGCGGATCCTCGAACGGCGGCGCGACGGTGTCCGCGGGGCTGGCGAACTCGGGCGCCGCGGGCCGCGTGGTGATCAGCGGTTCGAAGCTGGTCTGCTCCAGCTGCGTGAAGTCGAACGGAGCCTCCGGCGGGTCCCCGGCCGCACCGCGCGGCAGGATGGAGTGGGCGCGTCGATGGGACGAGGACTCGTGCTCGCGGTCCCAGCGCTCCGACAGCGCCAGCTGCGGCTCGATGGTCGCCCGCAGCCTCGCGGCCTCGCGCGCGAACATCGGCGTGATCAGCCGCGACAGGCTCTGCGCCGACGGCTGCGCGCCCGTCAGCTGCAGGTACGCCTCCAGCGCGATCGCGAAGCCCTCCGCGTCGGCGAAGCGATGCGCGGGCTCGAGCGCGATCGCGCGGTCGACGATCTCGATCAGCGCCTCGGGTGCGCTCGGCTCGATGCCGCGGATGTTGCCCTCGGCGCCGGTCAGGCGGTTGCGCAGCTTGGTGATGTCGTCGACCGTGGGGCCACCCGCGAACGGCACGGCGCACACGGCTTCCCACAACATCGCGCCGAGCGCGAACACATCGGCGCGCGCGTCGACCGCCTCGCCGCGGATCAGCTCGGGTGCCAGGTAGCTGAGCTTGCCCTGAAAGCCGGGAGGCGCTTCGTCGCCGTGCAGCTTGGCGATGCCGAAGTCGAGCAGCTTGACCTGACCGTCGTAGGTGATGAACAGGTTCTCGGGGCTGACGTCGCAGTGCACCAGGCCGAGCGGGTTGCCCTCGTAGTCCCGGAGCGTGTGCACGTGGTGCAGGCCATGCGCGGCCTCCGCCAGGATGCGCAGCTGCTCGAACAGGGGCAGCGAGCCGACCTTGAGGCCGCGAGCGCGCAGCTGACGGTAGGTCTGCCCGTCGAGGTACTCCATGCACAGGGCGGGCTTGCCATCGAGCTCGCACACGTCGAGGATCTGCACGACGTTGCGGTGGTGGCAGCGCGCCGAGACGCGTGCCTCGCGGGCGAACGTGCGGCGCAGCGCGAAGCCGTCGACCCCTTGCTGGTCGCGCAGCACCTTGAGCGCCACCAGCTTTCGGAAGCCTTCCGCTCTTCCGATCATGGCCAGGTAGACGGTGGCCATGCCGCCTTCGCCGAGGCGAGCAAGGACTCGATAAGTTCTCTTCACGTCCCTGCGCTTACGAAGGATTAAGGAGGGGCAACGTCGCCAAGCGGTACCTAAGCAGCTGATCGCAAATGGTCAACCGCAGTTTGTAACTTCACAACGAAGTATCTCGGTTGAACACTGATCAGACCTGGAGGTACCCGAACGCGCGCGTCAGCTCGTCGCGCGGCGGCGCGAACGCCAGGTGGTCCGCGACCCAGGTCGCGGCGTCGCGGTCGTTGCTACAGATCTGGGTCCGCGTCGACAGCTCGTTGCTGACCAGGAAGATCATGCCTGTAAGCACCACCGTCGCGAACGAGCGCCGCAGCGCGTTGCCTCGCACCACGGTCGAGATCGCCTGCACGGGAAGGTCGCAGACGACGCGCGTGAGGTACACGCGCTGCGACTTGTCGGGCGGCGCGGAGGTCGGCTCTACCAAGCAGACGAACCCGATCGGGTTGTGCTTGGCCAGCTCGCGCAGCGCGTTCGCCAACCTCGTCCCGTTGCGCTCGTCGCTCGGTCCGCGCCAGTGCGCGATCAGCACGTTCTTCATGCTCGCGATCGTCAGGTCCGCGTCCTGATCGATCACCACCAACGACCTGGGTGGCAAGATCGGCATGCGCTCGGTAAGCATCGACGCCGCGATCGTACCCAGCTTCGCCCTCAGCCAACACCCGCAGGCGCCCTGGCAGCGCCAGCTGTGGACACGTCCCGGCGCGCTTCGATCGGCGCTACGGCAGGATCGGCGCCATCCAGGGTACGTCCTCCGCGGCCCTGGCCATCGGGGACCACTCGCTGTCGGTGAGGCGCTCGAGGGTGCCGCCTTGGCCGGTGACGGTGACCTCGTGGTACGCGGATGCGACGCCGACGTAGGCGCGTGGACCCTCGCAGGTGTTGGCGGTGACGACCATCAGGCGGGGCAGACCGGTGGCGACGTGCAGCACCTTGGGCGGACGAGTGCCGCCCGGATCGGTGTGCACGTCGGCGATCGTGGGGTCCATCTCCTCCTCGGAGGTGTCGAACAGCAGGCGCGCGTACCAGCCCTCGTACGCTTCGGGTCCGGCGCAGCCTTGGCTGCGGCTCTTCACCGCGTCGTTGAGGAAGGCCAGCTGCGTCGCGTCGAACGGCACACCGGTTCGCTGCTGTTGCGCCATGTCGCGCAGCATCGAGGACACCGTGGCGAGCTCTTCGAAGTACGTGCGGACGCGCTTGTCGTGGGGC
>JBEVNG010000125.1:0-15665 GCA_040508235.1 Polyangiales bacterium
GCTTGTGGCCGTCCTTCTTGGTGACGGGGTCACGCTCCTGCGGGCCCTGCGCCACCTCGAAGTTGCTCAGCGGCGTGCCCAGCATCGGCGAGATGGGCTGGATGCGGAAGCCCTCGTAGATCAACCCCTTGTCCCAGAGCTGCTTGAACACCCACCAGACCGTCTCCATGAACGACGGATCCATGGTATTGTAGTCGCGCTGGAAGTCGACCCAGCGACCCATGCGCTTGACGGTCTTCTCCCACTCGGCCGTGTAGCGCAGCACGCCCGCGCGGCAGGCCGCGTTGAACTTGGGCACGCCGTAGGCCTCGATGTCGGCCTTGCTCTTCAGGCCGAGCGACTTCTCGATCAGGCTCTCGATCGGCAGGCCGTGCGTGTCCCAGCCGAAGCGGCGATCGACCGAGTAGCCGCGCATCGACCAGTAGCGCGGCACGATGTCCTTGATGGTGCCTGCGAGCAGGTGGCCGTAGTGCGGCAGGCCGGTCGCGAAGGGGGGCCCGTCGTAGAAGACGAACGCCTTGTCTTTCTCCTCCGCGAGGCTGCGCTCCTCGATGCCGTGACGCTTCCAGAGCTCGAGGATCTGCGGCTCGATCTTCGCGAGCTGGAAGTCGGAAGTCGGCGTTTTAAACGAGGATTTGCTGGCGGCACACATGGTGAGGCCGCCAAGATAACCTCGAACCGGGCGAGCCGCGAGCGGACCCAGCCAGCGCGGTGGTTAGAAGCGGCCCTGCAGCGACAACATGGCGCCGCCACGCGTCGCCGCGAGCGAGGGCACCATGCCGCCGAGGGCGCGGTCGAGCATGCGCTTGCGCCGCGCCAGCTGCACGCCCCCCGCGATCACGAACACCGCGCCGGAGACGCCGACCGCGGCCGCCGCGCCCATGCCCACCAGCACCAGCGGCCGGTCGTCGCGCACTTGGGACTTGTTGTCGCAGGAGCGACCCGCGTCGTCCGGCGTGGCGAGGCAGTCGTCGTACTCGTTCTTCTTGGCCGCCAGGATGATCAGCGACGTCACCGAGGCCGCCATCAACACCGAGCCCGTGACCAGGAACACGCGCGGCTTGAGCAGGTCGGTCTCGATGGGCAGCGGCGCCGGGTTGTCCTGGCGCGCGCGCACGGCTTCCTCGCCGGCACGCTCGCGCTCCGCCATCGCGGAGTGCAGCGCATCGCTGCGCACCTGCGCCACCGCGGCCTCGGGCGCATCCGGCAGCGCGGCCACGAACATGTCGTACGCACGCGCGGCCTTGCGATCCTCGCGCAGCCGGTCGGCCACGACGCCGATGTTGTAGAGCAGCTCGGCGCGCCGGCTGCGCTTGTACGCGGCCTCGAAGCCCGCGAGCGCCTCGCGGTCCTTGCCGCGGCCGTAGTCCGTGCGCGCGGTGGAGACCAGCGTGCGCACCTCGTCGGTCAGGCCATCGTCGGTCTGCGACAGCACGTTGCCGCCGTGCTCTGCGTTGGCCTGCTCGCTGTCGACCAGCTTCTGCGCCTGCGGACGCAGCACCTGCGCGCGCTCCAGCATCTGCGCGTGCTCGCTGGGCGAGGCCGCGTGCTCGAACGCCTCCAGCTGCTCCAGCGCCTCCCGACCGAGGCCGAGCTTGATGTCGGCCACCGCCAGGTTGAACATGGTGCTGGCCTTGGGCAGCAGCTCCAGCGAGCGCGTGAACTGCGCGCGCGCCTCGTCCCACTTCTGCGCCCGGCTCGCCTCCACGCCCAGCTCGAACGTGGTGCGCGCCTCGCTCATGGCGTCCGCGTGCACGCGTTGCGGCACCAAGCTCAGCGCCACCAGTGCCGCCATCAGCACCAGCGCGCGACATCCCCGATGCGGCGTCACTTCCACTCTGCCTCGACCTCGTCCTGGCTCGTCTTGCGGGACGGCGGCGTCGGCGTGGCTTCGTGGACTGGGTTGTTTGAGCTAGCTCGCACGGGCCTGCGAGCATTGCCACGCTTCATGCCCGAGCGCACGGCTCCATGCGCGGGTTCGCGCGCCGTGTCGGGCGTGGGCTCGGGACGGGTCTCCACGGGGGGGATGCTCTCGACCGTGGGCTTGGCCGGCACCTCCGGCAAGCCGGGAACGCCGACCGCCGCGGGAACCACCCCGGGCGCCTGGCTGGGCTCGCTTGCGGGCTCCGGCCTGGCCGTGGGCGCACTGAGCTGGGGCCGCGTGGCGAGCCACGTGATCACCGCCGCGATCGCGAGCCCCACCAGCACGCCGACCAGCACGCGCTTCGAAGGCGAGCGCGTGCGCATGGTCTCGTCCTGCGCGCTCAGCGCCCAGGCCGGCGTGCTGCCATGACGCGGCGTGCTCGCCCGCGGCGTGCTCCCGAAGTGCTCGTGCGTGGTCGCGACGATGTGCTCGCCCGAGTGCCAGCGGATGTAGTCCGGCAGGCCGATGGGATCCGGGTCGGAGGGCACCGCGATGCCGCTGGTGACCGCCGCCGCGTGCAGCGCCTGCGCGAAGCTGCGCATGTCCGGATAACGGCGCGTCAGGTCGCGCTGCAGCGCGCGCCCGACCGCCACCGAGATCAGCTCCGGCAAGTCCGGGCGCGTCTGGCTCAGTGGTCGGACCAGTCCCGCCAACACCTGCGCCGCCAGCGACGCGCGATCCGTGTACTGGAACGGCGAGCCGCCGGTCAGCACCTCGTAGATCACCACGCCGATCGACCAGATGTCCGCCTGCGGGCCGGTGGTGAGCCCCGCGGCGTGCTCGGGCGCCATGTACAGTGGCGTGCCGATCACCGTGCCGGAGCGGGTGAGCCGCAGGTCCGAGACCACGCGCGCCAGGCCGAAGTCGAGCAGCTTGGGGCGCACCGGGTGGCGCGGCAATGTGCTCAGGAAGATGTTCGAGGGCTTCACGTCCCGGTGCACGATGCCCGCGTCGTGCAGCACCGCGAGCGCGCCGATCACCGGCAGCAGCCAGGCCAGCGCCTGCTCGACCGTGAGCCGCTGCTGATCCTCCAGCAGCTTCTCCAGCGAGTAGCCCTCCAGCAGCTCCATCACCAGGTACGGCGCGCCGTCGTGCAGGCCCATGTCGAGCACGTCGACTATGTTGGCGTGGCGGACCGTGGCCGCGATGCGCGCCTCGCTCAGGAAGCGCTCCTGCAGCACCGGCGCATCGTCCGAGTCCGACAGCATCAACTTCAGCGCCACGCGGCGCCCCGTCAGCTCATGGGTTGCCGCATAGACCATCCCCATACCGCCACGACCGATCAGCGATTGAACGCGATATCGGCTGCCGATCACTTGACCGAGCGGTAGCTGGGGAGAGGAGCTCGACATGCAAGGCTAGGGTGAAGAGGAAGAACCGCGAGCGGAACCTTTCGGAGAGACCGCGTGGGGTGAAGCACGCGCTTGGCGATGACCGCGCCACGCCACGCCGGGCTCCGAGAGAGCGATACAATGGCCGCGCGCGTAGTTCATTGCCACGGTCCCCAGCAAGAATTGACCACTTCTGAGACGGCGTTGCGCTGGCTATACCACAAAGCCATGCGGCAACGTCCCATCGCGCGATCGGGATCACCTCTCGGGGCGATGCGACGTGCGGCGAGTGTCAGAGCTTTGGCGCGCGAGTGACGCGCGTGTCAGCAGCCGGCCGGGAAGCTGCCATCCAGGCCCTCCCCCGAGAACAGCAGGTTGCTCTCCACGCGCCGCAGCACCTCGCGGCACGACACGTTCGCGTTTTCCAGCGGCACGAAGCTCGCGGGCTGCTGCGTGATCGGGCAAAAGCGGCCCGTGTACTTTGGACAATCGCCCGGCGAGCAGACCAGCTCCACGAAGTCCTCGTCCTTCTCGAAGCTCGCGTGGTGCCGGTGGCCCACTTCGTCGATCACCCCGAGTACGTACTGACTGCGGTCGCGGATCCGCACGGACTGGGTGGCGCTGACGATCCCGCTCGCCTGCACCGTCATGCCCGGATTGCCGTCCTGGTCGGAATCGATCACGCGGCAGTCGCTCTGGCGCGTGGGCGGCTCGCCCTGCACGCAGTCGCACTTGCCATCCGCGTTCCACTTGTCCGAGCTCGCGATGCGCGCGCCCGCCGAACAGCCGCTCGGCCACTTCTCGGTGTAGCCGATCAGCAGCGGTTCATCGGTGGTGTGGAAGCTGCCGCCCTCGACCACCAGATCGTAGGTGCGCACGGGGAAGTGCTCCGGGTACTTCACGCGCACGTCGGTGCGGAAGCCGGTGAGCAGCTGGCCGCTGTCCTCGCAGGTCTCGACGCGCATCTTCAGGCCCGCGCCCTCGCGCGTGATGTTCGCGATCGCGATCACCTCGTGCAGCACCTGCACGATGCCCGTCGACCATCCGTAGAAGCGCGCGTGCACCGCGTAGCTGCCGCGCAGCGCATCGGCCGGGCTGCGCGCGTCGATCGCGGCGTCGCTGTGCGTCAGCGGGAGGCTGCCATCCTCTTGTTGGCTGGCGACGCAGGCCGCGTCCACGCAGGACCCGGCATCGCCTTCCGCGTGATTGCGGAACTGCGGCTCCGTACAGGCGCTCAGGCAGCACAAGCCAAGGAGGTAAGACCACTTCACGCCCGCAGCGCTAACACATCCGCGGCCGATCCGTCAGCACGCAAAGTTCTTCCCTCAGCAGCCCGAGGGCGGGAAGGTCAGCGGATCGGTCCCGAACAGCTCCGCCTTGCGCTCCAGTACGTCGTCGCAGCTGTACACCTTGCCGTCGCCACTCGGCCCGAGCGGGCGCACGCGCACGGGGTTCAGCGACGCGTCGCACTGCTTGACCGGCACGTAGGCGCAGGGCTGCGGGCCACAGGTGAGCTGGTAGAGGTCTTGAACGGTGCCGTGCTTGGCGTCGTGGTGGCGCTCGTTCGCGTCGATCACGCCGTTCACGATCCGCGACGCGTCGTAGTGACGCACGTGGAACTGCGTCTGCAGCGCGCCCGTCACCGCCACCGTCGCCGCGGGCGAGGTGTCGTCGTCGACGTCGTTGATGCGGCAGTCGTTGGAGTGGACCGGCATGACGTTGAGGTCCATGGGACAGGTGCACAGGCCGTCGGTGTTCCAGATCTGCGAGTCGTGCGCCTTCACCCGCGCACCCGGCGTGGCGCAGGGCACCAGCGGCTGTTCCTCGAAGCCGATGCGCAGCGGCGCGTTGTTGGTCGACCAGCTGCTGCCGTCGCTCTTCACCTCGTACACCCGCGCGGGCAGCCTGCGCGGATAGAGCGGACCGCTGTCGGCCGAGATGCCGGGCAGGTAGGTGGAGTTGCCGTGCGTGTCGCAGAACTCGGTCTTCAGCGTGACCTTGCCGCTGGCCGCGTCGTACGCGAACGTGCCGAGCAGCAGCCACTCGACCTTGCCGGGCGTGCCGAACTGCTCGCTGCGCTGAAAGAAGCGCACGCGCATGCCGTACTGCCCGAGCAACGAGTCGGCCCACGCGGGCATGCTCGCGTTCATCGGGGTCCCGGCGTCGTCCTCGCCCGGCTCGCCCTCGGCCGGGTCGTCCTCGCCGGGGGGCGCTGCATCCGGCGTCTCCTCGGCGGCGTCCCGCACGCTGCGTGCATCCACCACGGCGGCGGCGTCGCGCCCGAGCTGCGTCGTCTCCTGGCCGCCATCGGCTGACGCGTCGGCCCCTCGATCGCTGTAGCTGGCGCTGCTGCAGGCTCCCAAGGCCAGGACGGAACACAGCGCGCACGCCTGGGCGGCCGGGGGTCGCAACGCAAACATGCCGGCGCCTATATCACGAGCTTGGCCAGTACGAGGTGTACAGTCGGGCTTCAGCGGTGCGGGGCCGCTGCCCGCGCGCACGAGGGAGCCAGCCATGGACCTCTTTGCTTTCAGCGAGTTCGCAGACGAGTATCAGGAGTGGCTGGAGGGCGGAGCCAGCCCCCGCCGCGCAGCTTGGTTGGATGTCCCGGTCTCGCAGCTGGAGCTCGGGCGGGTCCTCTCGGTGGCCCCGGACACACCGGTGCGCGACGCGGTCAAACGCATGAACGAGCACCGGCGCGGCGCCGTGCTGGTGGTCGTGCGCGAGCGCCTCGTGGGTATCTTCACCGAGCGCGACGTGCTGCAGCGCGTGCTGGGCGGTGAGCTCGATCTGGCGAACACCAGCGTGGGCGCCGTGATGACCAGCGATCCCGATACACTCGAGCCGAGCGCCACGCTCGGACAGGCGCTGCGCACGATGGCGCGCGGGCGCTACCGGCACCTGCCCGTCGTCGACGAGGCGGGCGCACCAGTCGCGGCCGTCTCGATGCGGCGCATCGTGCAGTTCGTGTGCGAAGCCTTCCCGCGCGAGATCTGGAACGCGCCCCCGGAGCACCCGAGCAGCGGCGTGATCGAGCTCGACGGAGCCTGAATTTTCGCGCTGCCCGAGCCCGCGCGCCGAGGCTCGACGCGCTCGGTCAAGATCGCGTTGTGGAGGGTGGTTGACGAACGGTGGCACCGTGGGCCATCGATCTGCGCGCGCGGGCAAACTCTGGCCGCGCCCGGAGCAGATTCATGCGTCGATTGTCTTTGTTGGCCGCTGCCATGCTGGCGATCGCCTGTGGCGGCGACGACGGCGACTCCAAGCCCCCGAAGATCGCCCTCCAGCCGTTCGTCGCCACGGGCCAGCCGCTGAGCGCGCCGGCGAAGGCGTGGACCTGGATCGACTTCCCGGACACCCAGTGCCGCGACGGCTCGACCGCCGGCATCGCGGTCAGCCTGAACCCGGCGTCGACCAAGCTGATGATCTACCTGGAGGGCGGCGGCGCCTGCTTCGACCAGCTCAGCTGCGTGATCAGCCCCGGCAACGCGGACATCTTCAAGGCCGAGAAGACCGACGGCGTGTTCGCGCGAGACAACCAGGAGAACCCGGTCGGCGACTGGAACTGGGTCTACGTGCCGTACTGCACCGGCGACACGCACGCGGGCGACAACCCCAACGCGGTGATCGAGAACGTCGCGGGCACGCACCAGTTCGTGGGCTACGCGAACATGAAGAAGTACCTGCAGCGTGTGGTGCCCACGTTCCCCAACGTGACCGACGTGCTGCTGACCGGCATCAGCGCCGGTGGCTTTGGCGCGGCGCAGAACGCCCTGCTCGTGCAGAGCGCGTTCCCCAGCGTGAAGATCAAGCTGCTCGACGACTCCGGTCCGCCGCTCTCGACCAAGGTGATCCCGGAGTGCCTGCAGGCAACCTGGCGTCGGCTCTGGGCGCTCGACAAGACCTACCTCGCCGACTGCGGCGAGGCGTGCGCCGACCTGGAGAACGACTTCGTGCAGCCGCTCGCGCTCGCGATGGCCAACACCTTCAGCGATCGCCCCGCGGGCTTGATCGAGTCGACGCGCGACGGCGTGATCTCGGCGTTCTTTGGCGCTGGCGTCAACAACTGCACCGGCACCGCGCTGATCACCCAGGTGCCCGGCGACGTGTTCGCCGCCGACCTCGCCGAGCTCCGCAACCTGCTCAAGCCCTACCCGAACTTCGGCACCTGGACGCCCGAGGGCACGCGCCACACCTGGATCGCGGGCCGCGACTTCTACACGGCGAACATCGGCGGCAAGCGCCTGGTCGACTGGGTGAAGTCGATCATCGACGGCCAGGCGCCGGGCAACTACGGCCCCTGAGGCGAAGGCGAGGCGAACAACGCCTGATCGCCCTTGCTGATGGTCTCGTCGACGAGCCGGAAGTTGCCGTGCTCGTTGGCCCACTTCTGCGTGACGTTGGAGCGGTGCAGGTGCACGCCCGTGGCGTCGGTCCAGCTGAGCGAGATCTCGCTGACCGCGCTCTCCTTGTCCTGCGCCAGCTGCATGAACACGAGGTCGACCTCGGCCACGTTCACCGTCTCGCCCCACAGGCTGCGACGCTCGCGAAACTGCGACTGGTACTTGGGCGACACGCTCTTGGCGGCCGCCTCCAGCTGGTTCCAGCGCGAGGCATCGTTGAACATGAACACCGACTCCTGCATGCGCGCCTGAGGGCTCAGGTTCTGCAGCGTGCAGCCGGTCAGGAACATCATCAGAGCGAAGCGCTTCATCCCGCTGCCTGCCTGCGCGGCGTGACGCACACGCGGTTACGGCCACTTTGTTTGGCGTGGTACAGCGCTTTGTCCGCCAGCTCGAACAGCTGGCTGTCGTTGCCGGCATCGTCCGGATAGGCGGCGATCCCGAGCGAGCAGGTGACCTGGAAGCTGCCCAGCTCGCTCTCGAAGCTGCGCTCGGCGAGCTGCTCGCGGATGCGCTCGGCCAGCAGCACGGCACCGCGCGCGTCCGTCTCCTCGCACAGGATGCAGAACTCCTCGCCGCCGAAGCGCGCCACCACGTCGGTGCCGCGCTTGAGGCCACGCAGCACCTCGCCGAGCGCGCGGATCACGTGATCCCCCACCGCGTGGCCGTAGGTGTCGTTGACCTTCTTGAAGTGATCGATGTCGGTGATGATCAGGCTCAGGCGCTTGCCGAAGCGCTCGGCCACCTTCATCCGCTTCTGCATCTCTTCGAGGAACGCGCGCTTGTTCAGGCAGCCCGTGAGGCCGTCCGTGGTGGCCAGCTGCTCCAGGCGCCGCACGCTCTCGGCGTTGGCGAGCGCGACCGCGAGCTGGTTGCTCAGCACCTGCAGCGTGGGCCGTACGGTGGCGGCGAACGCGTCCGCGCGCTTGGCGGCGAGCGCCAGCGTGCCCACGGGATCCTCGCGCACGAACAGCGGCAGGATCAGCAGCGACTGCATGCCGCTCAGGCTCTCGCCGCGCTGGTACACCACCTGACGCTGTCCGTCGAAGCCGCCGCGGAAGGGCAGATAGTGGCGGTTCTTGACCGCCATCGCGGTCAGCGAGGTGTTGTCGCGAAAGGTGAGGTCCTTGAGCTCGTCGGCGCCCTCGCCCACTGCGCGCCGCACCGAGTGGCGCTGCTGCTCGGCGTCGTAGCGAGTGACGGCGGCAAAGTCGAACGGCGCGATCTGCGAGGCCGCGGCGAGGCCGGCCTCGATCACCGCCTCTTCGGTGAGCGCGGCCCCCAGCGCCTGCGACGCGCGATGCAGCACCGTCTGCTCGCTCTTGGTGCGCTCCAGCTGCACGAACACGCGCTCGTTCTCCAGCGCGCGCAGCACCTGGCGCACCGCGCGCTCGACGATGTCTTCCTCGCGCGCACCGAACGGCACGTCTTGCAGGCGATCCGCACACAGCGCGCCGCGCACCTTGCCGCCCTCGATCACCGGCACGCCGAGGAACGCGCGCACGGTGGTGTTGCCGCCGTAGTAACAGAGCCCACGCGCGCCGGGCTTCAGGTTCATCATCTGGCCGTGCTTCATCACCGCGCCCACCACGCCCTCACGGCCGTGAAACGGGCCGTCGAGCACGTCGGTGCTGTCGGTGACCACCTCGACCAGCTGGAACTGATCGCCGTCGAGCAGGAACAGCGCGCAGGTGTGCAGCTCCAGCGTGCGCTTGAGCAGGTCGAGCGTGTGGTGCACCGCCTGCCGCACCTCCTCCACGCTGCCACGCGTGAGCCGCTCCTCGTCGCGCTCGGCGCGCTGCGACGGAGCCTCGACCAGTCGATAGCGGCGCGCGGACTCGATCACCTCGCGCTTGTCGTCGTCGAGCGCACGCTGGCCCTTCTCGCGCACGCGCTGGATCTCGACGCGCGTGAACAGCAGGTTCATCAGCCCGAAGAACACGATGAACGTGGTGTGCAGGAGGAACGGCTGCGGGTCCTGCCGGTTCTCGGTGAAGAAGTAGAGCGCGGCCTCGAACACCACCGCCGCGCCAACCAACACCGTGCCGGTGTTCTTCTTGGCGAACGACGCCACGAACGCGACCAGCACGTAGACCAGCGGATAGAGCTGCGCGGTGAGCCCGCCCGCGCGCTGCACCACGGCGTGCACGCCGATCAGCATCATCAGCGAGATCTCGAGGTCGAGGCTGGCGGCGACGCGCTCCTTTTCCTCGGCCCGGAAGCGCGCGCGTGCGCGCTGCACGAAGGCGAGCCCCCAGCCGACCGCCGCCGGCACCTGCAACACGCCGATGCCATAGAGCGGCGCCGCGAACAGGCCGCTCAGCGTGAACAGCGCGAGCACGAAGGCGACCGCGAACCCGTACGAAGTGCGGGCGCTTCGTTGCAGCAGAGCGGCGGCTTGTACCACGGCGGTCATCGCGCGAACGGCTGCCCTTCGACCAGCGCCCCCGAGGCTCGGGGACGACGCTTGTGGTTACCGGATCGTGTGAACACCGGTCAAATAACCCATGCGATGCGTACTGGCGGGGCCATTGTGGGTGCCCGCCGACGTCATCACTGCGGGTCGAACTGGAACAGCACTTCGCCCTCGCGAATCATCCCCAGCTCGTCGCGCGCGACACGCTCCACGGCGTCCGGGTCATACAACAACGCGCGCGACTCGCGGTCGAGCTTGGCGATGTCGGCGGTCAGCGTCGCGTTCTCCTGCTTGATCCGGTCCAACAACTCGCGCTGCTGGAGGTAGCGCGGCAGCCCCTCTTCGCTCACGATCCGGGCCGGAACGCTGACGAACGCGTACGCGAGCAAGCCGAACGGCAGTAGCCAAGCCATCGAACGACGCAACGACATGATGAAGCTCCAAGTTGCCTTTCGCAGCGCGCTCGAGTCAACTTCGAGGCCGTCCCAAGTCCGCTCACGCAAACGCGTGATCTCGCGTGCCTACAAGCTTGCACTCGGGGTGATCCTCGGGGTGCTCGCGAGTGCCTGCGCGACGCTGCCCGTGCAGTCGACGGAACGTGCGCTCTACATCGACGCGCGCAAGGCTCTACGCGCCGAGTCGCGACTCGGCTGGACCGTCGACCGCATCGAGATCGCCGAGGCGGCGGTGCAGACGGAGCCCAGCGCGTGCCACGTGACGCCCGAGCGACGCGCCGCACTGCGCGCCTGGGTCGACCAGCGCATCGCGGAGGAAGGCGGCCCCGCCGCCGAGCAGTTCGCGCGCGGACGCACCAAGAGCGAGCTCAAGGAGGCGATCGAGCTCGCGCGCACCCAGGAGCTGCTCGCGCAGGTCGAGCAGCACGTGCCGGCGGACTGTCCGTTCTGGCAGCAACCCGAGGAGCCGTTCGAGGGACTGCACACGGTCAGCGATCGCTTCGTGCTGATCGCGGAGAGCGTGGGAGGCGGCTCGCTGTCGTTCAGCAACGGCAACGTGGAGGCCGGTGGCGGCGGCGCGGCGCGCGTGTTCGCGGGCTATGGCCTCGGCACGCACCTGGAGCTGGCCCTCGGCTTCGAGGCCGGCGGCGACGCCGTGCTGCAGAAGCAGGCGGACGCCGATGGCACCCTGCAGGCCAACGGCGCCTTCCGCTTCGGCGTGCCGGCGTTCCTGCGCGTGATCGATCTGGACTGGGTCTACGACCTGGAGCTGGCCGCGATGAGCCGGCTGACCAACGGCGAGCTACGCCCGATGGGTGCGCGCGTGGCGCTCGCAGGCGGCGTCTCCGGCCTACGCCGCATCAGCCTGATGCCGTCGATCTCGATCTGGCTCGCCTACGAGATCTTCCCCGCTCAGGACAAGCGCTCCGCCGAGCACGTCCTCCGCATCGGCACCAAGGTCGGCATCGACTGGGACCCGTGACCCTAGCGAAGCCCAACAGGGGACGCAGGGACGAGAGTCAGCGTTTGCTGGTGCGCTGCTCGAGGCGAATGACCGGTTCAGGTAGCGCATCCCGGAAGAGCACCACCCGCGCCACGTGTCCCGGCGCGTAGACGCGTAGCTCGTGCAAGCCAGGTGCGAGCTCGGGCAGCGTGAAGGTGCCGCGGCCGATCTCGTTGCCGTCTAGCGCCGCGACCGCCTCCGTGGGCTCCAGGCGCACGGTGCGATTGGGTGCCGGTGCCTGCGCCACGCGCAGCTCTGGCGGCTGCTCGGCGACCTGCATCGACGCGCCCAGTGCGGCGGCCTCGGGGCTCTCCGCGAAGCCGCGGGTCACGCCCATGCCCGCCATCAAACCAAGGCCCATCACCGCGGTTCCCGCCAAAGCACGCAGCGAAAAACGCTTCAGCTGGCGCGCCGTCGAGCGTGGCGACTCGCTGCCCAGCGCGACCACCGGAGCGGGCGCGTGCGGCCGAACCCCCACGGCCATCAGCTGCGCCATGCACACGGTGTCGCGATCGCCGCGCGTGAGCCAGAGCTGGCGCGTGCGCTCGCTGGCGAACGGCACCAGCGCGTAGGTGAAGGCATCGACGGAGGGCCAGCGCTGCGACGGCCAGCGCTGCGTCGCGCGCGACAGCGCGTCCTCCAGCTCACCGACCAGATCGGGGCGCAAGCTGGACAAACGCGGGAACCGGCCGCGCGCCACCTCGCTCAAAACCTGATCCACGGTCTGGCCGATATAAGGTTCACGGCCCGTCAGCATCTCGAACAACACGCTGCCGAGCGCGTACTGGTCGGCGCGCTCATCGATGATTTCTCCGCGCGCTTGTTCGGGCGCCATGTAGTGCGGCGTGCCCAGCGGACCGCGCACGTTGTCGTCGTCGCCGTCGCGCATGGACAGACGCGCGATCCCGAAGTCGACCAGCTTGGGCGACAGCCGACCATCGAGGCCTCGCGCGAGCACGATGTTCGCCGGCTTCACGTCGCGATGCAGCACCCCCGCCGCGTGCACCGCGGAGACCGCGTCGAGGATCGGCAGCAGGATGTCGATCGCCGCTTCCACCTCGAGCGGGCCTTCGCGCGAGATGCGCTGCGCGAGCGTCTCGCCCTCGAGCAACTCCATCACCAGGTACGGAACGCCGTTGTCCACGCCCAGGTCGCTGACGTCGACCACGTTCGGATGCCGCACGCGTGCCGCGCACTCGCCTTCACGCAGGAAGCGGGCGGAAGCGTCGCGATCGCTGCGCAACGAAGGCCGCAGCAGCTTGATCGCCACGCGCTTTCGTAGACCCGTGTGCAGCGCGACGTAGACATCACTCATGCCCCCCGAGCCGAGGTACGAAACGAGTTCGTACCGCCCGAGTCGTCGCGATGCTGGATTCAGCATCGTCGCCATGAAACTTCCCCCTAAAGACTCGGAGAACGTATCAGCTCGCGCGCCGAATTCAGGTTTATTTTGCGCGATTGCGATCGCTTTTTAACGCCGCGTGTAGGCGTGCAACTACGCGTTTACGTAAAAGATACTTGGCGTGGGGCTGAGCCCGACAAACGCGCCTTCACGCGAAAAGCATACTTGCGGCGCGCGCGTGAAATCGAGCGCATGCGGAGTACATTCGAGCGATGCGAACGTTGGTGATCGGCGCGGGCGGCGTGGGTGGATACCTCGCGGCGCAGCTCGCGAAGGCTGGCTTGGATGTCACTCTCGTGGCGCGCGGCGCGCACGGAAAGGCGCTCCGCGAGCAGGGACTGCGCATCGCGCACGAACAGCGCGAAGAGCGCGTTCCGATTCCGCGATTGATCGAGGCCGCGAGTGACGCCAGCGGACGCTTCGACCTGATCGTGCTGGCGGTGAAGTGGCCCGAGCTGGAGGCGGCGTGTGACGCGCTGCCGAACCTGATCGCGCCCAGCGGCGTGGTGGTCCCGCTGCTCAACGGCCTGACCTCCGAGGACGTGGTGATGACCTACGTCGGCGCGCAGCGGACCATCGCGGGCGTGGTCTACATGTCGGCCGGCTTGCGCGAGCCCGGCTGCATCTACGTCAACGGCGCCGTGCGCGTCGGGCTGGCCGAGTATCGCCCCGGGCAAGCCGAGGACATCTCGCGCATCGGCGGCTTGCTGGAGCGGGCCGGCATCCCGCTGGTGAAGAACGACGACTACCGCGCGATGCTCTGGCAGAAGATGATCTGGAACGCGCCCTTCAACGGGCTGTGCGCGCTGAGCGAGCGCAGCGCCGGCTGGTGCGTGCAGCACATGGAGCCGCTGGTGCGGCGTGCGATGCAGGAGGTGATCGCGGTCGCCGCCGCGGAGGGCGTCTCGCTCTCGCCCCAGCTGATCGACGGCATGGTCGAGGTCACGCGCTCGACCTTCGCGCTCACGGAGCCGTCCATGCTGCAAGACGTGCGCAGGGGCCGAGCCACGGAAGTGGACATTCTGCAAGCCGAGGTGGTGCGCCGCGGGCAGAGACTCGGTGTCGATACCCCCGTGCTCGCCACGATCGCGGCGGTTTTGTCGGCGCGACCGAGCCAGGGTTGAGAAATCGCCTACGCGGCCCCCGACTGATGCCGCGATACCCCTAGCCACGGGGGCGCGCGCTATACACTTGAACGCCGATGCCGCACGACACGCCGAGCCGCAGGCCTCCGCAACCGTTCGAGTCCGCGCAAGATTCGTCGCTGGAGGTCACCAACCAGCCGAGTGACGCGTTCTTGTTCGAGGTGGCCTGGGAGGTCTGCAATCAGGTCGGCGGCATCTACCAGGTGCTGCGCTCCAAGGCGCCCCTGATGACGGAGCGCTGGCGGGACCAGTACTGCCTGATCGGTCCTTACATCGAGGGCAAGGCGCAGCTGGAGTTCGAGCCCGCGCCGGCCCCGGGTTGGCTCGGCCGCGTGGTCGACACCCTGCAGAGCGAGGGCATCCGAGTCCGCTATGGGCGCTGGCTGATCCCCGCCAAGCCGCGCGTGATGCTGATCGACTTCACCCTGCCGCCCGCCGACATGGCGCGCGCCAAGTACAAGCTCTGGCAAGACCACGGCATCGAGTCGCCCCCGAGCGACCTGGTGCTGGAGCGCGCGATCGGCTTCGCGGACTCGGTCAACCGCGTGCTGATGACGGTGCAGGCGGAGCTCACGTACTCGATGGTGCGCGCCAGCCAGACCCCGAGCCGCGTGGTCGCGCACTTCCACGAGTGGCAAGGCGGCCTGGCCATCCCGCTGGTGCGCCGCGAGAACCTGTCGATCGCCACGGTGTTCACCACCCACGCCACCACGCTCGGCCGCTACATCGCCTCCAACGAGCCCGGCTTCTACGACCGGCTCGCCCACATGGACCACGCGGAGGCGGCGCAGCGCTACAACGTCGTCGCCCAGCACAAGATCGAGCGCGCCTGCGCCCACGGCGCGCACGTGTTCACCACCGTCTCGCAGATCACCGCCGAGGAGTGCGCCTCGCTGCTCGGCCGCGACCCGGACGTCATCACGCCCAACGGGCTAGGCATCGCTCGCTACAACGTCGGCCACGACTTTCAGACGTTCCACGCCGACTTCAAGGACCGCATCCACGCCTTCACGATGGGGCACTTCTTTCCGAGCTACACGTTCGACCTCGATCGCACGCTGTACTTCATGACGAGTGGTCGCTTCGAGCCGCACAACAAGGGCTTCGACCTGTGCCTCGAGACGATGGCCAGGCTCAACCTCGAGCTCAAGGCGGCACGGTCCGATCTGACGATCGTGTTCTTCATCGTCACGGCGCGTCCGACACGCTCGATCCACCCGCTCGTGCTCGAGAAGCGCGGGGTGCTCAACGAGCTCCGTGGCGTCACCAACCGCATCACCGAGCAGGTCGGCGATCGCCTGTTTCGCTCGGCCGCGAGCGGCGCGATGGCCAAGCTCGACGACCTCGTCGACGAGTACTGGTCCCTGCGCTTTCGCCGCACCCAGGCGGCGTTTCGCTCCAACACGCTGCCGCCCGTCATCACGCACATCCTGGAGGACGACGCGAGCGATCCCGTGCTCGCGCACCTGCGCAAGCTGGGCCTCTTCAACCGCGCCGACGATCCGGTGAAGGTCGTCTACCACCCGGAGTTCATCGGTCCCGCCAATCCGCTCTGGGGCATCGAGTACGACCAGTTCGTGCGCGGC
>JBEVNG010000496.1:0-4481 GCA_040508235.1 Polyangiales bacterium
GATCTCGTCGTCGCTCAGGTGGCGCATGGTCAGCGTGTGCAGATCGATGTGCGCCTGCTCGTCGCCGTCCGGGGCGCGCAGGACCAGCGCGGTCCACAGCCGATGACTACGTCCCTGCATGCGCTTGAGCTGCTCGATCGCGTTCTCGCGCGTGCCCGGCTTGTCCAGCGGCTCGCCGTCCAGGTCCGCGACCTGATCACCCGCGAGCACGAAGCTGTCCGGGTAGAGCGGCGCCAGGCTGCGCGCCTTGGCCCGCGCCAGCAACAGCGCCAGGTGGTCGAGTGGCACGCGCGCCGCCTGCTTGAGCGCCTCCTCGTCGCACTCGGGCGCAGCGACGGTGAACGAGAGCCCGAGTCGCTCGAGGAGCGCGGCCCGGTAGCGCGAGGTGGAGGCGAGCACCAGCTTCATCAGCCGGCGATCATACCTCAACGGGTAGCGAGCGAGCTCGGTAGGTCTTCCGACAGCGCGGTCTGGGTGCAACCGAGCTTCACGGAGCTGGGCGTGCAGCGGCCAGCCGCGCCGGGCGCGAGCTGCAGCCAGTTGTAGCGGGGGTCGACGAAGTCGCTGCTGATGAAGTTGGCCCCGCTGGCGAGCGCGGCGTCGCGACGCGCCGGGTCGCGATGCAGCTCGGCATCGGCGCGTGTGCGCACCAGGAAGTGCTGCTTCAGCGCGGCGTCGATCTGCGGGCGGTCGGCGATCGGGTCGTCGTAGAAGATGATGCTGGTGTGCGCCTGCGAGGGCTCTCGCTCGGCCACGAACATCACGCGGCCATCGAGGCGCGGGCGGCCGGCGGCGTAGGCAGCCTTGTGGCGCGGCGGTCCGAACATCACGAAGGCGATGCGTCCGCGCGTGGCGTCGAGCGTGGGCCAACCGCGCTCGCTGATCGCCTGCTTGAGGCTCGGCGCGCCACCGACCACGTCTTCGGGCATCAGCAGCTGCTCGCGCGAGAACACGCGCGTGATCGCGAAGTCGATCGCGTCGAGACGGCCCTCGAGCATGGAGGGCGCGACGTCTTCCTTCACCTCGATGAACACGAACACCGGCAAGTGGCCGGCGTGATCGCGCGACCAGGACTCGATGCTGCCAAGGCAGTCGGCGAGCTTGGAGCAGGTGCTGCGGCCATCGATCAGCGGCAGGTGCGCGACGCGGAGCTCGCCCTTGCTCAGGCGCACGTCGAGCTCGAACTGGCGCACGTCCTGGGCCTCCAGCTGGGTCTCCAGCGGGGCGTGCGAATACTTCCAGCCGCGTGAGAGCGCGAGGCGAGGTGCGCGGTGGTAGCTGTTGTGCGAGCCCTTGACCTGCACGTCGTTGAGCGTGAGCGGTCGCTGCTCGCTCTCCGGCTGCTGCGCGCGCGGTGCGGTGTGGGCAGCCGCGTACAACAACGAGCCACGCCCCTCGCGAGGCGCGAGATAGCTCAAGTTTCCGAGCTCTGGCAGGTGCGTGCACGCCGTGGCAGCGACCGCCAACATACTAAGAAGCGCGCTTGCGGGAGCGCGCAGGGGGCGTGACAACTTCAACCTCCAACTACCCTTCTCGCCGATCTCGCGGCTCATTCCTAGAGAGAACCCGCACGAGCACTTGCGGCAGCGCGATTCGTGCGTAGCGCTTCAGATGTACCGCACGCGCGCGAGGGAGGGTCAAAGAGAGTGGAGGGCTACTTCACTTCACCCCTACCGCTCAGCTGAAGCCGAGCAGCTTCCCACCTTGGTAGACCAGGAAGCTGCACACCCAGGCCAGGCCGGTCATGTACGTGAACAGGAAGATCGGCCACTTCCAGCCACGCGTCTCACGCTTCACCACGGCCAGCGTGCTCACGCACTGGCAGGCGAGCGCGAAGAACACCATCAGCGAGAGTCCCACCAGCGGGGTGTACGCGGGCTGGCCGTTGGGCTTGGCCTCGTTGCGCAGCTTGTCGCGCAGGCCTTCGCTCTCTTCGTCGGCGTCCTCACCGACCGAATACACGACACCCATGGTGGCGACGAACACCTCACGCGCGGCGAACGCGCCGATGATGCCCACGCCGATCTTCCAGTCGAAACCGAGCGGCGCGATCACGGGCTCGATCGCATGGCCAAGCCGCGCGCCGTAGCTGTGGTTGAGCAGGTCGCTCGCGGGTAGCTCCTCCGCCGCCACCTGAGCGCTGGCGCTCTGCGCGTGGATCGCGACGTGGCCGGTGGGCTGATCGTGCTGGCGCGGGAAGTTCAGCAGCGCCCACAGCACGATGCTGGCAGCCAAGATCACGGTGCCCGCTTCCTGCAGGAACGCCTTGGCGCGCTGCCACATCATGCGCGCCACATCGCCGAGCCGCGGCAGGCGATACGGCGGCAGCTCCAGGATCAGCGCCGACGAGGTGGTGGGCAACATCGTCTTCGACAGCACGAACGCCGCCAGCAGCGCGATCACCACGGAGAACAGGTACAGCGCGACCATCAGTCCGCCCTGCACCGGGATGCCGAGGGCCTTGGCGGTGGGCGAGAAGAACGCGCCGATCACCAGCGTGTACACGGGCAAGCGCGCCGAGCAGGTCATCAGCGGCACGACCATCATCGTCAGCAAGCGGTCGCGCTGCCGCTCCATCGTGCGTGTGGCCATGATCGCGGGCACCGCGCACGCGAAGCCGGACAACATCGGCACGAACGCGCGCCCGTGCAGGCCCATCGACTTCATGATGCGGTCCATCAGGTAGGCGACGCGCGCCATGTAGCCCGAGTCCTCCATCATGCCGACGAAGAAGAACAGGAACAGGATCTGCGGCAGGAACACCACCACGCTGCCGGCGCCGCCGATCACGCCCTCGACGATCAGCTCCGTGACGATGCCTTCGCCGAGCAACGCCTGCACCTGCTCGCCGAGCGCGGAGAACGCGCCCTCGATCACATCCATCAGCGGCTCGGCCCAGGTGAACAGCGCCTTGAAGAGCAGCAGCTGCACGGCCAGGAAGATCGCGAAGCCGAACACCGGATGGATCAACACCTTGTCGACGCGCTCGGTCAGCTCGCGCGCCTTGGTGCTCTTGGTGGGCGGCTTGATGTTGGCGTCGATCCAGCGATAGCGACCGAGCACCGTCTCGTCGTCGACCTCGCAGCCCGCCTCGTCGTTGGGGATCTCGCGCGTGAGGGCGGCGCGCAGGGACTCGGGCAACACCAGCTCGTCATCGCCACCGGCCGAGGTGATCGCCCACAGCGCGAGGCCATCGCTCGCGGGCCAATCCTGCGGGAAGCTCGCCTTGATCGCCTCGATGCGCGTGCGCAGTGCAGGCGTGGGCTCGAAGCGGAGCGCGGGCCGCGGCATCTCCGCCGCCAGCTCGCGCTCGACCACCTTCTTGAGTTCGTCGACGCCTTGCCCCGTGCGCGCGATCACGCCGACCACCGCACAGCCCAGCAACGCGGACAGCTGCTCGGCGTTGGGCGTGTCCGCCGCGGCCTCGTCGATCATCGTCAGCGCGATCACCAGCTTCAGGCCCAGCTCCTGCGCCTGCAGCACGAAGTACAGGTTGCGCGAGAGGTTGGTGGCGTCGACGCAGCACACCACGAGCTCGGGCCGCGGTGCGTCGCCGAGGCCGAGCAGCGCGTCGATCGCGACCTGCTCTTCCTGGCTGCGCGCGGCGAGCGAGTAGCTGCCGGGCACGTCCACCACGGTCACGCGCCGCTGTGCGAGCGCCAGCTCCGCGGTGGCCAGCTCGACGGTGACACCCGGATAGTTGCCGACGCGCGCCTGCGAGCCCGTGAGTCGGTTGAACAGCGTGGTCTTACCGGTGTTCGGGTTGCCGGCGAGCGCGATGCGCGCGTTCACGTCTTCACCTCGATGGTCAGCGCTTCCTTCTTCCGGATCGAGAGCCGCGAGCCGCGCACCTCCAGCTCCAGCGGGTCGCCCAGCGGCGAGACGCCGATCACCTCGACGCGCGTGCCGGGCACCAGGCCGAGCTCCAACAACCGGCGACGCACCGGGCGGGAACCATGCACGGCCAGCACCGAGCACGGGGTGCGGAGCGGCAACTGAGCCAGACGACGGGGGGCGCTATCCATCGCCGCCGGTATAGCGCGCGGCACTAAGATGCGAGTGCTTCGCAACACAAAACGGCGCGAAATCCAGCGAGATGCCCCGAACGGGTCGCGGGGTTCGACTGGCATCGGCCCGGCGCCGACCCTACGCTGGGTGCCAGCTTTTTGGAGAGTGCGATGGACGCGCAACTGAAGCAGGAGATCGACGGTCTCCTTCAATCGAATCGAGTCGTGCTGTTCATGAAGGGGAACAAGAACGTCCCCCAGTGCGGCTTCTCCGCGACGGTGGTCAACACGCTCAAGGAAGCGGGCCTGCGCGAGTTCAAGGACATCAACATCCTGCAGCGCGCCGACCTGCGCGAGGGCATGAAAGAGTTCGCGAGCTGGCCGACGTTCCCGCAGCTGTACGTGAAGGGCGAGTTCGTGGGTGGCTGCGACATCGTCAAAGAGCTGCACGCGAGCGGCGAGATCTACGGAGTG
>JBEVNG010000126.1:0-13619 GCA_040508235.1 Polyangiales bacterium
ATCGTGCTCGCGGGCTTGCTGGGTGGACGCTACGCGTACGGCAAGTGGCGCAACATCGACCTCGTTGGCCCGCCGGTCGTCTGATTTCGCCAAGGCGGGCGCTGCATGCGGCATGGATGGTTCATGCGCATACAAGCGTTTGCCCTGGTGGCCTTGCTGGCCTGCGACGAGCCCGCGTCGGAGTCGCGGGACGCGGAGGTTGCCCAAGACGCGCGCGTGTCGCTGGATGCGCGCGTGTCGCTGGATGCGCGCATGACGCCCGACGCAGACGTGACGCCGGACGCGGAGGTGCCCTCGCTCGATGGCCTCGCGGTCCGTACGCGCAGCGGGCTCGTGCGCGGCCAACAGCGAGGCGACACGCGGCGCTGGCTGGGTATCCCGTACGCGGCGCCGCCCACCGGAGCGCGCCGCTTCGCGCCACCCGCGCCGGCCGAGCCGTGGCAGGAGCGGGATGCGTTCGACTTCGGCCCCAGCTGCCCGCAGCTCGCGATGACGCGCAACCCTGGGGTGCCGCGCAACGCGCAGAGCGAGGACTGCCTGAGCCTGAACGTCTTCGCGCCCGCAAGTGCGGAGCGCGCGCCGGTGATGGTGTTCTTGCACGGCGGAGGCACCACCACCGGCGGCAGCGCTCCGTACCCGGGCGACGGGCTCAGCGCCGCGGGAGACGTGATAGTGGTGACCGTCAACTATCGCCTGGGTGTGCTCGGCTTCCTGGCGCACCCCGCGCTCGACGACGCGCTCGACGTTCCCTCCGGCAACATGGGGCTGCGCGACCAGCAGCTCGCGCTGCGCTGGGTGCACGACAACATCGCGGCCTTTGGGGGCGACCCGAGCGAGATCACGCTGTTCGGCGAGTCGGCCGGCGGCATCTCCGCGTGCGAGCACATGTTCATGCCCGAGAGCCGTGCGCTGGCGAAGCGCTTCATCCTGCAGAGCGGCGCGTGCGTGGGCAGCGCCACCGCGCCACGCCAGCGCGCCAACTTGCTGGAGCACGCGGCGCTGCTGGTGAGCGAGCTGTGCGCGCAGCAGGAACCACTCGCCTGCCTGCGCGCGCTGCCGCCGGATGCCTTCCTGCACTGGCGCGAGAAGACGTCTCCCGCCGACGACCCGGTGCCGCTCGACTGGGGCGCGCATGTGGATGGCGTGCTGATCCCGCGCCCACCGATGGAGATGCTGCGCGCGGGCGAGCTGCCTCCCACCGACGTGCTGCTGGGCAGCAACCAGCACGAGTGGGGGTTCATGCAGTTGTTCGGCTACCCCGTGGCGACCAACCCGGTCGACTTTCTGTTCTGGGTCAACCTGCTGTTCCCGGCTGATGCCAGCGCGATCAGCGAGCACTACCTCGCGGACTCGGCGAGCGACGCCAACGGCACGTTCGTCCGCATGATCACCGATCAGTGGTTTCGTTGCTCCGCACGCGCGCTGGCACGCGAGCTGGTCGCGCAGGGCTCGCGTGTGTTCCTCTACCAGTTCAGCCACGCACCCGCCGTGCACACCCACGAGCTGGACTACGTGTTCGGACAGCCCTTCACCGAGCCGCTGTATCCGGAGCTCGCCAGGCACGAGCCCGCGCTGGTGCGTACCATCCAGGCCGCGTGGACACGCTTCGCGCGCGTGGGGGACCCGAGCGACGCGACGTTGCCATGGCCACGGTACGACGGTTCACACCTGGAGCTCGACGCAACCCCGAGCGTCGAGCGCGGCCTGGCGCAGGCCGACTGCGACTTCTGGGACGCCCGCTACACGCACCTCTCTACGGTGCCCATCGAGTGATCACTCCACGTTGACGCAGGTCAGCGAGACGTCGAACTGCCGCAGCGTGGGCGTGATCTTCTGATCGGCGGTAGAGGTCAGCACCGCCGTCACGCGCAGGTACGGTGGGTCCGCCTGCATGCCGGCGTTGGCCAGGGTGGTGCGCACGTCGAAGCTGCCGCTGGTGGCCGTGCTCGGCAGCGAGACCGTGACGGCGGTCGCGGTCTTGGCGGCGGCGGCCGTCTCGCCGCCCTGCAGCTGGAAGCGAATGCTGCCGCCGGCGGTCGCGTCGCCGCTCCAGGTGAGCGCGCCCCAGAGCGGCCGCTCGGGCGGGATGCGGCAGGTGGTCACCGCCGTGTAGTCGCGCCAGTACGAGCCGCTGGCGGCGTACTTGGGAGCGCGGCCGGAGCAGTCGCTCAGGCAGTAGCCCGCGCCGCCGTTGAGCGCGCCGTCGTCGCAGAACTCGTTGGGTGTGACGATGCCGTCGCCGCACACGCTGTTGCACACGCTCTTGGTAGCCACGAAGCCGGTCAGCGTGAGATCGAAGTTGGACTGGTTGGTTCGTCGTTCGGCATGGAACAGCGACACCTCGTACACGTTGCCGACCACCAGCGGCAGGGCGGTGGTGCCGCACGACGAGGCACTGGTGGAGGTGCCCGCGTAGCAGCTCACCACACCCAGCGCGCTGATGCTGATCGTGCGGTCGATCTTGCTGTGCAGGCCGCCGAGATCGAGCGCGAGCTTGCCGGCGATGAACACCCAGACGTCGTCGTCGCCCGAGAAGTTGAGCACCTCGCCGCCCTGGAACTTGAACCAGTAGTGAATCTCGGTGGTGAAGCCGAAGTTGGTGTTGGCGCCGTTGAGCACGAACGGCACCTCGTACTGCGGCGTGGTCGCCACCCAGCCCGCGTTGTTCAGCGGCAAGAGCTGCTGGCCGTAGGTCGGGTTGCGGTACGACGACGTCGTGCCCACGCGCTTCATCTCGATCGTCGAGACCACCTTCTTCATCACGCCGTTGATCTCGTTGGGCGCGTACCACTGGTTGAAGTTGGCGGCGCTGGTGGTCTGCGCGTTGGTGCCGTTGCCGCAGGTCGGCGACGCGGGGAAGGGCACCTTGTTGCGCTCGCAGATGCCGGTGTAGACCGGCTTGCCGTTCGAGAGCGTGTTGGTGACCATGCCCAGCGTCGCGGCGCCGCCGGAGAAGGCCTCGAAGTCCGGGTGCCGCGTGGAGCCGTTGGCGGTGGCGCGGATGAAGTCGCGGTAGGTGACGATCAGCGGGAACGTGGCGGGCAGGGTGCCGCCGATCGGCACGCACGTGAAGCCGCTCTCGATCTTGCAGGTCGGGGAGCAGCCATCACCCGCGGTGGTGTTGCCGTCGTCGCACTGCTCGCTGAGATCGGCGGGCAGCTTGATGCCGTCGCCGCACGACGAGACGCACGCACCCCCCACCGGACAGTCGGGCTCGACCTTGCAGTCGGGGCCGCAGCCGTCGTTGACGATGTCGTTGCCATCGTCGCAGCCCTCCGAGCCTTCCTTTGTGCCGTTGCCGCAGACCGCCACGCGACAGGCCATGCCCTGCGTCGGGCAGACCCAGTTCTGCGTGGTCTCCAGGCGGCAGTACTCGTCGCAGCCATCGAGCGTGCGCGTGTTGCCGTCGTCGCACTGCTCGACGCCGCCGTTGATGCCGTTCTCCAGCAGGCTGTTGCCGCAGACCGCGGTCGCGTTCACGGCGCCGCGCTGTGCACCGCTGACGAGGATGGTGGGGCGGATGCCACCGCGACCCGGGTCGTACTGGATCGTGTTGGAGTTGCTGCTCGTGAGGTCGGAGCTGACCGGCGCATCGACCGCGATGAAGCAGTCGGGATTGCATGGACCGCAGGACGTGGGTGGCGAGATCAGAGCGTTGCGGATCGAGCTCAGCCCACTGTTGCGCGCGCTGAGCGTGTACTCGGTCAGCGAGGCGCAGGGGCTCCAGCTGCCCTCCCGGCAATAGCTCGAGCCCTGGCCGCAGAGTCGGTGGCCATCGCTGGTGTAGAGCACGGGGTGGCAGGTGCGCGGCGGCGTGCCTTCCTCGCAGGCGCAGCCTGGCTCGAAGCACGCGACGCCGCCATCGGTGCTGGCGTCGGCGCTCGCGTCGAGCACCGGATTTTCCGGCGGCAGTGGGACCCCGGGCTCGAGCGTGGTGGGCGCTCGTCGGCCCTCCTGCTCGCACGCCAGCAGCAAGCACACGCCGAGCAGCCACGGGAACACGCGCGGTGAAGCCATCTCAATCACACCCTATCCACGCCCGCTGGAGCGCGTAGTCGCTCGTGTTGGGTGTTTGATCGAGCCAGGCCACGAACAGGCTCAGGCCGTCCGTGGTCATGCGCATCGCGAGCGGCAGGTCCTGTTGCAGCAGGCTCGCGAGCGACAGCACGCCCGTGCTCGCGGACACCAGCTTGCCGCGGCCGTCGAGCAGCAACAGCCGCAGCGCGAGCGTGCCCGGCTGCGCGCTGCGGTAGGCGACGATGTAGCCACCGCGCGCTGCGACCAACGATGGATGCAGCCCCGAGTCCGGGAACGGCGTGAGGTTCTGCTCGATGCCCGTGGGTGCGCCGTCCGTGCCGAACGTGCGCAGGCGGACCTCGGCGCGGCTGCCGGACACCAGCACGTCCCACACCAGCGCGCCTTCGCTCGCGCTGGTCGTGAGGTCGAGGTTGCCCTGCGCATCGCCGTCGCTGTCGACGCGCACGCTCGCTCCCGAGGGCACCGCCGCCGCGTCGAGCTTCTGCATGTTCACGCGCCGCGTCGCGGCGTCGACCCACGCGACCAGGTAGCCGGAGTCGAAGGCGGCCAGGGCAGGACGCCCGAGGCTGGCGCCGAACAGCTCGCGTGCGGCGCGTGTCGGCTTCGCGTCCGCGCCGAGCAAGAGCGTGCTCGCCTTGCGCGTGTTGGCGTCGACGTAGAGCAGCGCGATGTTGCCGTCCGCGCCCTGGGCGGAGACCGCGTCGCTGTAGCTGGCGCTGTCGCTGGTGACGGCGACCGGCGTAGCATCGAGCGGTACGCCGTCGTCGTCGGTGCGCCGTGCGCGCAGCCCGAGGCTCCCGCCGAGGTCGTCGCTCCAGCTGGTGAAGAAGCCCTGCCTCGTGGCGGACGACGACACGTTGAGCTGGTTCGAGTCGCCCTCGGACGGCGCTTCCACCGCATCGGCGCTGACGCCGAACCAGCGGCTGGTCACGCGCGACTTGCCGGAGCGGTACTGGCTCCAGCTCAGCAGCGCGCCGCGCGTGTGCGCCGCCAGCGCGAGCGGGCTCCGCGGATCGAAGCCGCGCTCGGCGACCATCGAGATGCCGTCGTCGCGCACGCGGCACCGGCTCGCGCCGCCCCCGCTGGCGTCGGGCGCCGCGTCCCTGTCGAATGCGCTGCCGTCGCTGGCATCGACACGCGCCGTCGCGTCGAGCGCCGCGTCGAGCGACATGAACCCGCCGTCCATCAGCTCGACGCGAGTCGGGCCGTCATCCCCCTCGCAGGCGGCGAGCCACGCGACGCTCAGTGCTACGCATGCATAGTTCAGCCAGCCCGAGCGGCTACGACGAGTCGCGGATCGCACCGCGCGATCTTATGCAGGTCTCCGGAATCGGCGCTACCGTTGCCATAGTGGAGCGCAAGCGGCGTGTCCCGCGTGTTCGCTACTCCACGTTCACGCACGTGTGCGACACGTTGAACTGACGCAGCACCGGAACCGTTTTCTGGTCGAGCGTCGAGTTCAGGATCGCGGTCACGCGCAGGTACGGGGGATCTGCTTGCAGCCCCGCGTTGGCGAGCAAGCTGCGCACGTCCATGCTGCCGCTGGTGACGTTGGAGGGCAGCGTGATGGTGACCGGCGTCGCGGTGCTGACGCCCGCCGGCGTCTCGGAGCCCTGCAGCTGGAGGCGCATGCTGCCTCCCGCCGAGCTGTCGCCGCTCCAGGTCAGCGCACCCCAGAGCGGGCGCTGCGGCGGGATCTCGCAGGTGCCGACCGCCGTGTAGTCGCGCCAATAAGAGCCGGTGGAGGCGTACTTGGCGGCGCGCCCGGAGCAGTCGGTGAAGCAGTAGCCGGCGCCGCCGTTGAGCAGGCCGTCGTCGCAGAACTCGTTGGGCGTGACGATGCCGTCGCCGCACACGCTGCTGCACACGCTCTTGGTGGCGACGAAGCCGGTCAGCGTCAGATCGAAGTTCGACTGCGTGGTTCGGCGCTCGGCGTGGAACAGCGACACCTCGTACACGTTGCCCACGACCAGCGGCAGGTTGGTGGTGCCGCACGAGGTGCCGCTCGCGGACGTGCCGACGAAGCAGCTCACGACACCGAGCGCGCTGATGCTGATGGTGCGGTCGAGCTTGCTGTGCAGGCCACCGAGGTCGAGCGCGAGCTTGCCGGCGATGCATACCCAGACGTCGTCGTCGCCGGAGAAGGTCAGCACCTCGCCACCCTGGAACTTGAACCAGTAGTGGATCTCGGTGGTGAAGCCGAAGTTGGTGTTGTTGTACGGGACCTCGTACTGCGGCGTGGTCGCCACCCAGCCCTGGTTGTTCAGCGGCAACAGCTGCTGGCCGTAGGTCGGGTTGCGATACGACGAGGTCGAGCCCTGGCGCGCCATGTTCATGGTCGAGACGACCTTCTTCATGACGTTCGGGATCTCGGCGTTCGCGTACCACTGGTTGAAGTTGGCGGCGCTGGTGCTCTGGGGCTGCGTGGCGCCGCCGCACGTGGGCGAGGCCGGGAAGGGCGTCTTGTTGCGCTCGCAGACGCCTGTGTACTTCGGCTTGCCGTTGACCAGCGTGTCGCCGACCATGCCCAGCGTCGCGGCCGAGCCCGAGAACGTTTCGAAGTCCGGGTGGCGCGTCGAGCCGTTGTTGGTGGCGCGGATGAAGTCGCGGTAGGTGACGGTCAGCGGGAACGTCGCGGGCAGCGAGCCGCCGATGGGCACGCACGTGAAGCCCGTCTCGACCTTGCACGTGGGCGAGCAGCCATCGCCCGCGGTGGTGTTGCCGTCGTCGCACTGCTCGTTGAGGTCGGCGGGCAGCTTGATGCCATCACCACACGACGACACGCAGGGCTGACCCACCGGGCAGCTCGGCTCGATCTTGCAGTCCGGTCCGCAGCCATCGCCGACCACGTCGTTGCCGTCGTCGCAGCCCTCCGAGCCCTGCTTGCTGCCGTTGCCGCAGACCGCGACCACACACGGCTGACCCGGCGTCGGGCAGATCCAGTTCTGCGTGGTTTCGAAGCGGCACAGGTTGTCGCAGCCATCGAGCGTGCGCGTGTTGCCGTCGTCACATTGCTCGACGCCGCCGTTGATGCCGTTCTCCAGCAGGCTGTTGCCGCAGACCGCGGTCGCATTCACGGCGCCGCGCTGCTGCGCGCTGACCAGGATCGCCGGGCGAATGCCGCCGCGCCCGGGGTCATACTCGATGCTGCCCGAGTTGGTGTTGTCGAGGTCGGAGGTGACCGGCGCGTCGACTGCGATGAAGCAGTCGGGATGGCAGGGGTCGCAGGTGGTCGGCTGCGAGATCAGCGCGCTGCGGATCGAGCCCACGCCGCTGCTGCCTTCCTGGTCGAGCTCGTACTGCAGCAGCGACTTGCACGCGGTCCAGCGGGCGTCGCGGCAGTACATCGAGCCCTGCGTGCACAGGCGGTGTCCGTCGGGGGCGTGGAGCAGCGGGTAACAGACCTGCGGAGGCGTGCCCTCCACGCAGCTGCAGCCGGGGTCCGCGCACGCGTCCTTCACCGCGGCCTCGTCGAAGCCCGCGTCGACCGACGGCGCCTCGACGAAGCTGCTGTCGGCCAGGCTCAGATCGAACACGGCGGGTGTTCCGCCGTCGTCCTGGGCGCAGGCCGTGATCAGGCATGCGCCCAACAGGAAGAGTGCTCCGCGGTGGGTCGTGGCAAACATCTCAGTCACACTCCATCCAGGCTTGTTGGAGCTGGTAATCGGGGGTGTTGGGCGTCAGGTCGAGCCAACCCAGGAACAGCTGCCGTCCGTCGTCGGTCATGCGCATCGCGAGCGGGAGCGCCTGCTGCTCTAGGCCGGTCACCGTCATGACGCCGCGAGCGATCGGCTTGCCGCGACCATCGAGCATCGCCAGCCGGAGCGCCAGCGTGGCGCCCTGTGCGCTGCGATACGCGACCAGGTAGCCGCCTCGCGCCGCGACCAGCGCCGGCTGCAAGCCCGACTCGGGGAAGGGCGTGAGCGTCTGCTCGTTCCCTGTCGGCTTCGCGTCCATGCCGAGCGCACGCAGGCGGACCTCCGCGCGCGCGCCGTCCACGAGCATGTCCCAGGCGAGCGCACCACCCACGCTGGTGGTCGCGAGATCGAGGTGACCCTGGGCATCGCCGTCGCTGTCGACACGCTGGCTCGCGCCCACTGCCAGGCCCGCCTGGTCGAGCTGCTGCAGCTGCACGCCGCGCGTGGCGGCGTCGACCCATGCGAGCAGGTAGCCGTCGCGGAACGCGGCCAGCGCCGGGCGACCGATGACCGCGCCGAAGCCAGGCAGCTCGTGCGCGACGCCGACCGGCCGGGCGTCGGTCCCCAGCAGCTGCGTGCGCGCCGGGCCGACGAACACCACCAGCATGTTCCCGTCCGCGCCCTGCGCGGAGACGGAGCCCGCGCCGCTGGCCGCGATCGTGATCGGCGTGCTGTCCAGCACCACGCCTTGGTCGCTGGTGCGCCGCGCGCGCAGGCCACCGCGGTCGTCGCTCCAGGTGGTGAGGAAGCCCGTCGTCGTGGCGGAGGAGTGCAGCTCGGTCTGGTTCGCGTCGTCGTCGCTGCCGGCGGCCTCGGCGGCGCCTTGCTCCACGCCGAGCCAGCGCGCGAGCACACGCGACTTGCCGCCGCGATACTGGCTCCAGCCGAGCAGCGCGCCCTGCCCATGCACGGCCACCGCGAGCGGGCTCTGCGGATCGAAGAAGCGCTGCGCGATCACCGCCTCGCTGCGCACGCGACAGGTGTTCTCGACGGTCTCGTCGAGGGTGGCGTCGAGCTCTTCGCTGGCGTCGGTCGTGCTGCCGTCACTGGCATCGAGTCGCACCGAGGCGTCGATCGACACACTGCCAGGGTCGAACAGATCGTGCTGACCGGGCGTCTGCTCGTCGCCGCAGGCCCATACGCACGCCGAGGTCAGTGCCGCGCACACATACTGCCGCAGCCGATGGGAGCGTTCTTCGCGAGTGACGGATCGCACCCCAAGATCTTATCGAGGCGCGTCGCTCCGTTGCTACCAATCATGGGCTCCGCGACTCCCCACAGCGCGAAATTACGCGTGCGTAGCGTCGTCGGGTGTCATGGGTTGCGCGACCTCGCCCACGTCCGCGCTTGGGCGCTGCTCGTGCAGCATGTCGATCACCTCACGAGCGATCCGGAAGACCAGGGGGCCGACCATCAAACCCCAGCCGCCAAGCAGCGCGATGCCACCGACCATGGAGAAGAAGACCAGGAAGGGGTGGAGCTGAAGCTTGCCGCGCTTGGCGAGCAGCGGACGCAGCAGGTTGTCGGCAGGTGCAACGATGATCACACCGACGCCCGCCAGGATGGCGGCCTTGATCGGGTGTCCGGCGAGGTAGAGACCCAGCGCGACGGGGCCCCAGACCAAAAACGGACCGATGGCGGGGATCAGCGACGTGATGATGGTGGCCAGGCCGAGCGCCAGCGCGCGGGGCACCCCGAGCGAGACGTACGCGATGGTGGCGAGCCCTCCCTGCAAGAGGGCGGTCAGGCCGACGCTGTAGAGCAAGCCGTGGCCGACCTCCTGATAGGTGTCGCGCAGTCGGTCGGTGGAGCGCGTGGACAGCGGCGAGCGCTCGCGCAGCCAGGTGTACGCGGCATCGCCGTGCAGCAGCGTGGCGTAGACGGCGACGAAGAACACGAACACGCCGAGCGCGAAGGAGCCGAGGGCGGTGGCGAGCGGGCGGGCGATGTTCATCGCCTTCTGGCCGTGCTGCTGCGCCATCGCGATCAGCTTGTCGGGCTGGGAGACCTTGGGCGTCTCTTCCTTGGCGCCCTCCGCGCTGGTGTCTGCCTTGTCTTCTGCCTTGTCTTCTGCCTTGTCTTCTTCCTTGCCGCGCTTGCTGACCAGCTCGATCAAGCTCTTGGAGCCCGAGTCGGCGCCGCGCGTGCGCTCGACGAGCTCGATCACGTCGGGGATCAGCACGGCGACGCCGGCGCCGATCGGGATCAGCAGCGCCATCAGCAGCCCCAGCGTCACCACCACGGCGGCGCGCTGACGTCCCTTAGCCCGGCGCGAGAGCCCACGCGCGAGCGGCTTGGACAACGACGCAGCCCAGACCGCCAACAGCAGCCAGGGCCAGAGGTCGAACACCAGGACCAGGGCGGCCACCGTGAGCACGAACGCCAACCAGCGCAGGGTTCGGTGCTCGTGGGGCGCGGTCTCGGTGTCCATGATCCGAGCAAGTAAGCGCGCCGGTCAGAACGCGATGCCGATCTGAAAGCCGCTCGGCCAGCCACCGCGCAGCACCAGCGCGGTGCGGCCGCGGAAGTGCTTGCGCGCGACAAAGGCGATCAGCGGCTCGACGTCCACGTCGTCGTCGCCATCCCAGTTGCCGATCACGATCGCCAGGCCGAGCTCGGGGGCGATCGACCAGGCATGACGCGGAAAATAGAAGTTCCACTGCGCGGCGAGCTGCGGGATCGCTACCACGCCATCGCGGTCGCCACGCCGGCAGTCGCGCCCGGGGCCCCGCCCGCGGCACCAGTCGTCGTCATCGTCGAAGTCGAAGAACTGCAGGTCGAGTCCCGGGCTGAGGGCGAAGTCGTCGCGCCCGCGGCCGATGAACCCCTCGGGCACGATCGGGATGTCGATCCGGAAGCCGGCGCCGATGTCGCCGTGGCCTCCGATCGACAGATGTGCCTCAGGGCGCACACCCCGGATGCGGTAACTTGACTCGTCCGCGCTCGCGCTTGCGGTCAGTAACGTCGTGCACAAGAGCGCCAGCCACCACGAACGATTCATACGCATGCAAAGCTCCTCGCTGAGATGGCGAGGGCCAGAGCATGAAGAATGCCAAGCCAGGGGGCTTCGCCGTGGGCGGATTCCAGCAGCTCACGGTTCCGCCAGCCGCGGCACGCCCACGCGGCGCGTACGCAGGGCCTCGCGCAGGTCATCGAGCAGCGAATAAGCCACCGGCGTCACGAGCAGCGTCAGCGCCAGGCTCAAGGTCTGCCCCCCGATCACCACCACCGCGATCGCGCGCCGTTCCTCCGCGCCCGGGCCGCTGCCGACCCACAGCGGCAGCATGCCGAACACCAGCGCGAGCGTGGTCATCAAGATCGGGCGCAGCCGGTCGCGGTTGGCCTGCATGATGGCGGCGCCGCGCGCCAGGCCCTGCTCGCGCAGCTTGTTCATGTGGTCCACCTGCAGGATCGAGTTCTTCTTCACCACGCCGAACAGCACCAGGATGCCGAGCGCCGAGTAGAGGTTGAGCGTGCTGTGGGTCGCCCACAGGCTGAACAGCGCGAACGGCACCGACAGCGGCAACGAGAGCAGGATGGTGAACGGGTCGAGCAAGCTCTCGAACTGGCTGGCCAGGATCATGTACATGAACACGACCGAGAGCAGGAACGCCCACTTGAACTCGCCGTAAGTGCGCTCCAGCTCGCGACCCTTGCCCATGATGCGCGTGCTGTACGCGCTGGGCACCTGCATGTCGGCGGCCGCGGCCTTGACTGCCTCCAGCCGATCCGCGAGGCCATGCCCCGCACCGACGCCCGCACGCAGCGCCGCGAAGCGCTGGCGGTAGACGCGGTCGATGCGCGCCGGGCCGAGCGTCTCCTCGATCTCGACCAGGCTGTCGAGCCGCACCAGGTTCGCGCTGCCCGCGCGCGGCACGTACAGCTGCGACAGCGCCTCGGCCGTGTCGCGGTCGCCGTCGACCAGGCGCAGCTGCACGTAGTAGTTCTGGTTCTGGCGCTGGTCGCGGTAGATCGAGACCTCCTCGTCGCCGCCCACGCCGAGCCGCAGCGCCTGCGCGATGTCCTCGGTGCGTACCGACAGGTCCGCGGCGCGCTCGCGATCGATGCGCACGCGGTGCTCGGGCTTGTCGAGCCGCAGCGTGGTGTCTCCGTCGACGACACCCGGCAGCTGCGCGGCGCGCACGCGCAGCTCCTCGACGAAGCGCGCGAGCTGCTGCAGGTCGGGTCCGCAGAAAGACAGGTCGATGTCCCAGTTGCTGCCGCCGACGTTGAACGACGGCGCGTTGCGCACGCCGATGCGCAGGTCCTTGTGGCGCGACAGCTTCTTGCGCACGGCGATCATCACCTCGCGCTGGCTGTAGTTCTCGGAGAAGGCGCGCAGCGGATGGCCGGCCAGGGTCTCGCGCCAGATTCGCCCGAGCGACAGCGTGCGCTCCTCGTGCGGCACCATGCGCACGAAGCCGTAGGCCATGTTGACGGCGTTGGCGAAGCCGCCGCCGATCATCACCGTCACGTCGCGCACGCCTGGCGTACCTCGCAGGTCGCGCTCCACCTGGCGCATCACCTGATCCATCGAGCCCACGCTCGCGCTCTGCGGCGCGGTCACGTTGAACTCGAACTCCGCCTCGTCGACGTCGCTCGGCAGCCACTCCAGCTTGACCATGCCGTAGAGCGGCACCGAGCACAGCATCACGCCCAGCGCGAGCAGCGCGACCTTGACTCGATGCCGTAGCGCCGTCTCCAGCGCCGCCAGGTACCAGCGCTCCAGCTTGCCGCTCTTGTGCTCGTGCGGAGTGGGGCGCAGCAGCCGCGCGCTCATCATGGGCGTCAGCGAGAACGACACGAACAGGCTGACCAAGATCGCGACCGCCGACGTGATCCCGAACTGATACAGGAAGCGGCCGGAGATCGACGACATGAACGAGACCGGCAGGAAGATCACCACCAGCGACAGGGTGGTGGCGAGCACCGCCAGCCCGATGTCCGCGGTGGCGGCGCGGGCGGCCTCGAACGGCGCCATGCCTTTCTCCTCCACGAAGCGGAAGATGTTCTCCAGCACCACGATCGCGTCGTCGATCACGATGCCCACCATCAGCACCAACGCGAGCATGGTCACGCCGTTGAGCGTGAAGTCGAGCAGCCACATCAGCGCGAACGTGGACACCACCGAGGTCGGGATCGCGACCGCGGCGATGACCGTGGAGCGCCACGAGCGCATGAACAACAGCACCACCAGGCTGGCCAGGATGCTGCCGAGCACCAGGTGCAGCTTGATCTCGTGCAGCGCCGCGTGGATGTACTGCGACTGATCGCGCACCACCTCGACGCGCACGTCGTGGGGCAGCCGCGCGCGCAGCTCGTCGAGGCTCTTCTTCACCGCGTCGATCGTCGCCACCGTGTTGGCGCCCGACTGGCGGCGGATCTCGATCGCGACCGCGGGCACGCCGTTGCGGCGGGCGAGCGAGCGCTGTTCGTAGCTGCCGTCCTCGGTGTAGCCGAGCTGCGAGAGCCGGATGGGCGCGCCGTTCACGGTGCTGACCACGAGCTGGTCGAAGTCGTGCGGGTCCTCGATCCGGCCCATCGTGCGCAGGCTCGACTCGCGCTCGCGGCTGGTCACGTTGCCGCCCGGCAGGTTCGCGTTCTGGCGCATGATCGCCTCGCGCACCGCGGTGATCGGCAGGCCATGCGCACGCAGGCGATCGGCGTGCAGCCAGACCTTGATCGCGCGCTCCTGGCCGCCGACCACGGTCACCTCGCCCACGCCGCTGGCCCGCTCCAGCGAGAGCTTCACGGTGCGCTCGGCGTACTCGGTCAGCTCGCGGATCGGCCGCTCGGCCGCCAGCGTGATCAGCATGATCGGCGAGGCGTCGTTGTCGACCTTGGTCACGATCGGCGGCTCGATGCCCTGGGGCAGCTTGCCGA
>JBEVNG010000511.1:0-4603 GCA_040508235.1 Polyangiales bacterium
GACGCTTCCACCTCGTGCGCACCAAGCCGAGCGGCAAGCAGGATCAGTGGCTGCTGTTCAAGAGCCACGACGACGCGGCCAGCGACGTCGACATCGTGGACGAGCGACCCGAGAGCGCGCTCAGCGGACGCACCGTCGAGCAGGTCGCGGAGGCCCCCGGGCGCGTGTGGCATTCCAACCGCAGCAAGCCCAAGGCGCCTCCCCAGGGCGACGTCATCGACTTGGTAAAGCAACTGCCGGTGAAGGTGAAGTTCACCAACCTCGACAAGCTGCTCTACCCGGAGGGCTTCCGGAAGGCGGACCTGGTCGCGTACTACGCCGCGGTGTCGAGCCGGTTGATGCCGCACGTGGCGGACCGCCCGCTGACGATCGTGCGGTATCCGGAGGGGCGCGCGGGGCACAGCTTCTTCCAGAAGCACGCCAACCAGAGCACGCCCGCGGCGGTGAAGCGCGTGCCCGTCACGGAGGATGGCAAGACGGAGCAGTACCTCGCGATCGACGACCTCGATGGCTTGCTCGCGTTGCCACAGCTGGGCGTGCTGGAGCTCCACACCTGGGTCGCGCACGACCCGGAGCGACCGGACCAGTTCGTGTTCGATCTCGACCCGGATGAGTCGTTGCCCTGGGATGCGGTGGTGCAAGCCGCGCTGCACATGCGCGACGCGCTCGCCGCGCTGGAGCTGACCAGCTTCGTGAAGACCACGGGCGGCAAGGGCCTGCACGTGGTGCTGCCGATCACGCCCAAGCACGACTGGGACACCCATCGTGCGTTCGCCAAGGGCGTCTCCGAGTCGCTGGCCAAGGCGCACCCGAAGCTCTACCTCACCAACATGCGCAAGGACCTGCGCAAGGGGAAGCTGTTCCTCGACTATCTGCGCAACGGCCGCGGCGCGACCGCGATCGCCCCGTACTCCACGCGTGCGCGCGAAGGTGCCACGGTGGCCACGCCGCTCAGCTGGCAGGAGCTGGAGCGCGGCGTGAACCCCAAGGACTTCAACATCCGCACGCTGATGAAGCGCATCGACGCGCCCGAGGACCCCTGGGCCGCCTACGCGCGCACCAAGCAGTCCCTCGGCGCGAAGCAGCGCCGCGCGGTCGGCCTCTAGTTCTCGAAGTCGCGCTCCGTCTTGCGTCCATCGAACGGGAGCGGATCCCGCTCGCTCGGCTCGATGACGGGGAACGACTCCCACACCGTCTCGACCATCGGTTCCTGACGCTGACGCGCCTGCTGACCGTCCCGCTTCTTCGTGTGCTCCGCCTGTCGATTGGCCATCTGCACGCCTCCTGGGTTGAAGTGTTCGAGCCGCACATGCGACCCACGCCAAGAGGGTGCACCAGCCGTGCCGTCAGGAGCGCTCGATGGCCTTGCGCAACGTGGCCAGGTTCACAGGCTTGAGCAGGTGCTCCTCGAAGCCGGCGTCGCGCGCCTTCTCCTTCTCGCCTTCCTCGCTGAAGCCGGTGAGCGCGATCAGACGGCACTTGCCCGCCGGCAGGATCTTGCGGATCTCGCGGGCTAGCTCGTAGCCATTCATCATGGGCAGGCCGATGTCCATCAAAGCCACATCGGGTGCGAACTCGATGGCGGCCCGGATGGCGCTCATGCCGTCGCGCGCGGTGCGCACCTCGTAGTTGCGGGTAACCAGTACCTTGGCGAGCAAGTGCGCGAGGTCCTCGTCGTCATCCACGACCAAGATGCGCATGCGCGACTCGTCGAGGTCAGCATCGCCTGCGGTGCTGATCGGGCTGGGAGTCGGCGTATCGATGGCCATGGGCCAAGCTCCTTGTGAATTAAGGGCAGAGTCGCTGGAGTACGTAGGCCCTGTGCAGTATGCACGAAAGGCTCAAGCGCTCGCGGATGCACGTGAGGAGGCTGGTGCAACACGTGGGAGCACGACGCGGAATGTCGTCACTGCGTCCACCGACTCCGCGGTGATCGTACCTCCATGAGCGAGCACGATCTGCTCGACGATGAACAGTCCGAGTCCGAGGCCGTCCTTACTCGCCGCGCGCTGGTTTCCGCGCCGGAACGGCTCGAACAGACAAGTCAGCACATCGTCGGGAATCTGGCCGCGGTTGCGAACCACCAGCGCGACCTGCGCGCTGTCCGTGCCATCCACCTCGATCTGCACCGGGCCCTCGGAGCTGCCGTGGCGGAGGGCGTTGCCCACCAGGTTCGACAGCACCTGACCGAGCCGGTCCGGATCCCAGTCGCCGCGCGAGTCGCCGCGGCGGTCGAGGTTCAGCTCACGACCGCTGCTGCCCAGCTCGCCGACGATGCGCTCGGCGACCGCCAGCAGGTCCACGCTCGACTGGCGTGCGATGGGGATGCCGCCGCCCTGGCGCGCTCGTGCGAGATCGAACAGTTCGTCGATCATCTTGGACATGCGATCGGCGCTCGCGCTGAGCCGCTGCAGCACGCGCGTCTGGCCGGGCGTGGACAGCTGCGCGCGCAGCAGCTCGGCGGACATCACCACGTTGTTGAGCGGCGTGCGCAGGTCGTGACCGACCGCCGCCACGAACGTCTCGTTCAGCTTCAGGGTGGCGCTCAGCTCGTGGTTCACGCGCTTGAGCTCGTCCTCGCGCTTGCGGATGATCTCCATCTGCGCGGCGAGCTGCAGCCGCTGCCGGTGCAGCTCGACGAACGTCTCGACCTTGTGTCGCAGGATGTGCTGGTCGATGGGCTTGAACAGGAAGTCGACCGCGCCGGCGTCGTAGCCCTGGAACACGCGGCTCGGCTCCCGCGCGCCGGCGGTGACGAAGATGATCGGCACGCGCGAGGTGCGCTCGCTGCCGCGCATCAGCTCGGCCAGCTCGAAGCCGTCCATCTCCGGCATCTGCACGTCGACCAGCGCTAGCGCCACGTCGTTGAGCAGGAGCAGCTCCAGCGCCTCCATGCCGGAGCGCGCCTTGAGCAGCTCGAGGTCGTCGCGGCGCAGCAGCGCATCGAGTGCGAGCAGGTTCTCGTCGAGGTCGTCGACCAGCAACAGCTTCACGGGCGGCACCAGGGACGCGCTCATGGCCGCACCTCCACCCGCTCCGTGGCCTGCGCGATCGCGTAGGCGGCGAGCTCCGGCAGCGTGCCGATTATGTCCGGCTTGGTGCGGCCGATGGCGAGCTCCGGCATGGCCGACACGTTCGCGGTCTTGGGGTCCTGCACCGCGATCAACCCGCCGGCGGCCTGGACCTGCGCGGCTCCGTGGGCGCCGTCGTGGTTGGCGCCGGTGAGCACCATCGCCAGCAGTCGTTCTCCATAAGCCTCGGCGGCCGACTCGAACAGCACGTCGATCGAGGGACGCGAGTGGTTGACCAGCTCGTCGAGGGACAGCGCGAACGTGCGCTCGCGCTCCACCAGCAGGTGGTAGCCCGGCGGCGCGAACCAGACCGTGCCCGGCGCGATCGCGAGCTTGTCCTCGGCCTCGCGCACCGGCAGCGCGCACTTGGCCGCGAACAGCTCGACCAGCAGGCTGGGTCGGCTCGCCGGGATGTGCACCACGATGATCACCGGCACGGCGAGCGTCGCGGGCAGGGTGGGCAGGATCACGCCGAGCGCGTCGACGGCGCCCGCGGAGGCACCGAGCACGACCGCGTCGACGCGCGTCTTGGCAGGCGCGTTCAGCACCGCTGGTACCACCTTTCGCCGCTCGCGAAGTCCAGGAAGTCGGGCTGATGCACCGAGCCGTGCAGCGACTCCTTGGCGCCGAGCCCGAGGAAGCCACGCCGCACCAGCGCGTCCTTGAACAAGCCCACCGCGCGCGCTTGCAGCTGGCGGTCGAAGTAGATCAGCACGTTGCGGCACGACACCATCTGCACCTCGGCGAACACGTGATCGGTCGCCAGGCTGTGATCCGAGAACACCACGCGCTTGATCAGGGAGCGGTCGAACACCGCCGAGCCGTAGGCCGCGGTGTAGTACTCCGAGAGCGAGCCGCGCGCGCCCGAGAGCCGATGGTTCTCGGTGAACGCCGCCACGCGGTCGAGCGGGTACACGCCGGCCTCCGCGCGCCGCAGCGCATCGCCGTTGATGTCGGTCGCGTAGATCAGCGCACGCTCCGCCAGGCCCTCCTCGCGCAGCAAGATCGCCAGCGAGTAGACCTCCTCCCCGGAGCTGCAGCCCGCGACCCAGATCTTCAGCGAGGGGTAGGTCTTGAGGAACGGCACGATGCGCTCGCGCAGGGTGCGGAAGTAGGCCGGGTCGCGGAACATGTCGCTGACCTGCACCGTGAGGTACTGCAGCAGGCGCGGGAACACCACCGGGTCGTGCAGCACCTTGTCCTGCAGGGCCGAGATGGTCTCGCAGCTGAACTCGGTCATCGCCCGGCTGATGCGCCGCTTGAGCGAGGCCATGGAATAGCTGCGGAAGTCGTAGCGATAGCGCTGGAAGATCGCCTCCAGCAACAAGTTCAGCTCGATTTCGCGGACGTCCGACATGCTGCTCCGACCTCATTTTGGCATCCACACGCGCAAGAGCGAGAGCAGCATCTCGATATCGAGCGGCTTGGGCACGTAGTCGTTGGCGCCCGCGAGCAGACAGCGCTCTTGGTCGTCCTTCATGGCTTTGGCGGTCAGCGCGATGATCGGCAAGCGCTGCCCCTTGGGGCGCTTG
>JBEVNG010000045.1:0-15077 GCA_040508235.1 Polyangiales bacterium
GGTGGCCTACCTGGGGGCGCTCTACGGCGTCGCGGGCTGGGTCGACCGCCGCGCGAGCGCGGGCCGCGCGCAGGGCCCGCTGATCTCGGCGCTGGCGCTCGGTGTGTACACCACGTCCTGGACGTTCTTCGGCTCGGTCGGCGTGGCCGCGCTCGACGGCTATCGCTTCCTCGCCATCTTCATCGGTCCCACCATCGCGTGCGCGCTGGTGCCGGTGTTGTGGGCGCCGCTGGCGAGCTTGTGTCGCGAGCGTCAGCTGGGCTCGGTGGCCGACCTGCTGGCGTATCGCTTCCAGAGCCGTGGGGTCGGCGCGATCACCACGGTGCTGCTGCTCGCGGGCAGCTTGCCCTACCAGGCCCTGCAGCTGCGCGCGGCGGTGGAGGCCGTGGCCGCGCTCGGCAGCGCACCGGCCCGCGAGCTGATCGCGCTGGCGATCACCGCGCTGCTGGTCGGCTTCGCGAACCTGTACGGCGTGCGACACCTGAGCCCGGGCAGTCGCCATCATGGCTTCGTCGCGGTGGTCGCGTTGGAGTCGTTGATCAAGCTGGTCGCGCTGCTCGCGGTCGCCGGCTACGTGCTGTACGCGGTGTTCGGCGGCTTCGAGGGCCTCGGCACCTACCTCGCGCGGCATCCCGAGGCTCAGCGTGCCTTGACCGCGCCCGCGCATGCGGAGTCGTGGCTGCCGGATCTGTTCCTGTCGACGGCGGCGATGTTCCTGCTGCCGCGCACGTGGCACGTCGCGTTCACCGAGGGCAACCCCGCCGGTCTGCGCACCGCGACCTGGGCGTTGCCGCTCTACCTGCTGCTGATGAACCTGACGGTTCCGATCTTACTGTGGGGTGGGCAGGAGCTCGGGCTCGCCGGCAGTCCGGAGTTCTACAGCCTCGGCCTGGCGCGCGCGTCCGGTTCCTGGCTGCTGACGTCGCTGACCTTCCTCGGCGCGCTGTCGGCCGCGGGCGCGATGATCGTGGTCACCACGGTGGCACTGGGAAGCATGCTGCAGACGCAGCTCGTGCTGCCCCTCACGGGCGTGCCGGTCGGGGACCTGTATGGGCGCATCCGCTGGCTCCGCCGCACGCTGGTGACCTGCATCATCCTGGCCGGCCACGGCATGTACGTGCTCCTCGAGGACGGCCCGCCGCTGGCGGATCTGGGGCTCGCTTCGTTCGTCGGCGTGGCGCAGCTGCTGCCGGGTCTGGTCGGCGTGCTGCTGTGGTCGCGTATGACGGCGGAGGGCGTCAAGCTCGGCCTGGCGCTCGGAGGGCTCGCCTGGCTGGCCACGCCGATCGTGCCGATGCTCGCGCAGGCCGGTGCACTGCCGTCGTCGTTCGACTGGCTGGCGTCACTGGGTCTGCAAGGCGACAGCTGGGGCTTCACCACCTGCTTCACGCTCGGCATCAACGGACTCGCGTGCGTGCTGGGCTCGCTCCGCCGCGCTCCCACCGCGCGCGAGCTGACCGCGGCCGCGGTCTGCAGACGCGGTGGACTGGTCGAGGACGACACCGGCGTCGAGGCCGCCTCGACCGATGAGTTCATCGAGCGCCTCGCCCCCGCGCTCGGTGCGGAGGCGGCGTCGTCGGAGGTGCGTCGCGCGCTGACGCAGCTCGCCCTGGAGGTCGGAGAGCGTCGACCCGAGCAGCTGCGCGCGCTGCGCAACGAGCTGGAGAAGAGCCTGTCCGGTCTGCTCGGCCCGGTCACCGCGCGCATGATCGTCGACGAGCGACTCGCGCTCGACGACTCCCTGCGCAACTTGCTCTCGACGCAGCTTCGCTACGTGGAGCAGCAGCTGTCGGCGCTGCGCCTTACGGGACCGGCGCGCGCGCTGGAGCAGGCGCGGCAGTTCTTGCGCGACGTGCTCGCGGAGCTGCCGATTGGCGTGTGCGCGCTGGGGCCCGACGGCGACATCGCGCTTTGGAACCAGGCGATGGCGCACGCGACCGCGCTCGCTCCGGACGACGTGCTCGGGCTACGGCTGGCGCAACTTCCCATGCCGTGGGGAGGAGCCCTGGCCGGCTTCGCCAGCAGCGCGGAGCTCGATGCCGAGCTGAACGTGGCGGCGCGCACGCTGGCGCTGCATCGCGCGGCGATCGCGTCCGAAGCCGCGCAAGGTGGGGTCGTGATCCTGCTCGAGGATCGAACGCGCGAGCGCGAGCTGGCCGCGCAGGTCGCGCACCAGGATCGCCTCGCCTCCATCGGGCGCTTCGCCGCAGGCGTGGCGCACGAGATCGGCAACCCACTCACCGGCATCACCTCGCTGGCGCAGAACCTCGCCGTCGAGGCGGACGACCAGGACGTGCGCGAGCGCCTGCGCTTGCTGCTCGGTCAGACCCAGCGCATCGGCGGCATCGTGAGCGCGCTGGTCGGCTTCGCGCGCGACGGCACGACGGTGGGAGGGCGCTACGTGCACGTCGCGGTGGCGGACATCGTCGGCGATGCGGTCACGCTGGTGCAGCTCGGACGCAAGGTCCTGATCGAGACCGAGATCGAGCCGGGGCTCACGGTGACAGGTGACAGACAGCGGCTCGGTCAGGTACTCGTCAACCTGCTGACGAATGCGGCCGACGCCTCCCCCGGCGGTCTGCCCATCCGCATCGAGGCGAGCTCCAGGGCAGGAGGCGGTGTGCGTCTGTGTGTGAGTGATCGCGGCAGCGGCATGTCCGAAGACGTCCGTGCGCGCGCGCTGGAGCCGTTCTTCACCACCAAGGCGCCGGGTGAGGGCACTGGCCTCGGGCTCTCGCTCACGCATGGTATCGTGGCCGAACACGGCGGAGTCCTCGCGCTCGACAGCACCTCCGGCGAGGGCACCCGCATCACCGTCGAGCTGCCCGCGTGAGTCGCATCCTGATAGTCGAAGACGAGCCGATCATCCGCGGCGAGCTGAAGCGGCTCATCGCGCGTGCCGGCCACGAGGTCAGTGAGGCGGGCGCGGTCGCCGAGGCAGAGGCCAGCTTCGAGCTCGACGCGTTCGACCTGGTGTTGACCGACCTGCGCTTGCCAGGCACACCGGGCACCGCGCTGATCGCGCTCGCCGCGCCGGTGCCGGTGATCGTGATGACCAGCTACGCCACCGTGCGCAGCGCGGTCGACGCCATGCGCGACGGCGCCGTCGACTACATCGCCAAACCGTTCGATCACGACGAGCTGCTGATGGTGATCGAGTGCTGGCTCGCGCTGGGCCGGCGCGATCGCAAGACGCGCGCGCTGGAGCAGGACGTCTCGCGCAGCTTCCCGATCGCGGGCTTGATCGGCGACAGCGCGCAGATGTCCGAGGTGTTCGCGCGCATCCGCAAGGTGGCGGTCACCGACGCCACGGTGTTGATCCGCGGCGAGTCCGGCACCGGCAAGGAGCTGGTGGCGCGCGCCATCCACGAGCACAGCCCGCGCAAGAGTGCGGCACTGGTCGCCGTCAACTGCGCGGCGATCCCCGACGGTCTGCTGGAGTCCGAGCTGTTTGGGCATGAACGCGGCGCCTTCACGGGGGCCGCGGCCGCGCACACGGGCCTGATCGAAGCGGCCTCGGGTGGCACGCTGTTCCTCGACGAGATCGGAGAGCTGCCGCCCAACGCGCAGGCGCGGCTGCTGCGCGTGCTGCAAGAAGGGGAGGTCCGTCGGGTCGGCGCCACGCGCACGCGGCGTGTGGACGTGCGCTTGATCGCGGCCACGCATCGCGACCTGCCCGAGATGGTGCGCGGCGGACAGTTCCGCGAGGATCTCTACCATCGCCTGCGCGTGCTGGAGATCTTCGTGCCCGCGCTGCGTGAGCGCGGCAGCGACGTCACCTTGCTGGCGCAGCACTTCCTCCAGCGACTCGCTGTCGACTTCGGCAAGCCCGAGCCACAGCTGAGCTCCAGCGCGCTCGCGCAGCTCTGCTCGCACCGCTGGCCGGGCAACGTGCGCGAGCTGCACAATGCCCTCGAGCGCGCGATGATCCTGTGGGAAGACGGTCCGATCACGCCCGCGCTGCTGGCACTGGAGTCCCACGCCGAGGGTTCGCTGTTTGCAGACAGTGAGCCGCCGCCTGGACCGGAGCTGCTGGAGGGCGCGCCCACGACGCCGATCGAGAGTGGCGACAGCATCGAGGCATACCTCCGACGCTACGTGCTCGACCACCAAGATCACCAGAGTGAGACGGAGCTCGCCAAGGCGCTGGGCATCAGTCGCAAGACGCTCTGGGAACGCCGCGCTCGCCTCGGCATCCCACGCCCGCGCGGCTGAGTAGAGTCGAAACGCGCGCTGTTACGCTGCGAAACGCGCGTCATGTGCCGACGCAGCGCGTCAGCAGTGAAAGCTGCACGATTACGCGCTTGCGGACGTTGGCTCTGTCCTTGCGATAGGCCCCTCCACGTGGAGGGCAGGATGCAATCACTTCGATCGATCGACGAGTACAACGCGCTGTACCGCTTCAGCCTGGAACGCCCGCGCGAGTTCTGGGCCAACGAAGCGAAGGCGATCGGATGGTTCCATCCCTTCGCGCAGGTGTCGGACTGCGACATGAACGAGGCGGACTTCTCCTGGTTCGGCCAGGGTCGCCTCAACGCGGCCTACAACTGCGTCGGCCGTCACGCGCAGCAGACGCCGGACAAGCACGCCATCCGCTGGGTCGGCAACACGCCGGGCGAGCGTCGCGACATCACCTTCCGCGAGCTCAAGCATCAGGTCGGCAGACTCGCCAACGTGCTCAAGGCACACGGCGTGCGGCGCGGCGACCGCGTCTGCATCTACTTGCCGATGATCCCCGAGGCGGTCTTCGCGATGCTCGCCTGCGCGCAGATCGGCGCGGTGCACTCGGTGGTGTTCGCGGGCTTCTCGCCGGAGTCGCTGCGCGACCGAATCATCGACGCGCGCTGTCGCGTGGTGATCACCGCCGACCAGGCGCCGCGCGGCAACAAGATCGTGCCGCTCAAGCAGATGGTCGATCAAGCCGTCGATCAGTTCGGTCTGGTCGACACCGTGTTGGTCGCGCGTCGCACCGGCAAGGACGTACCGATGCAGCACGGCCGCGACTACTACCTCGACACCGAGATGAGCAAACACCGCTCGACCTGTCCGTCCGAGTGGATGTCGTCGGAAGACCCGCTGTTCATCCTCTACACGTCCGGCTCGACCGGCAAGCCCAAGGGTGTGCTGCACACCACCGGCGGCTACCTGGTGCATGCGGTGTCGAGCTACCGACGCATGTTCGACGTGCGGCCCACCGACGTGCACTTCGCGACCGCGGACGTCGGCTGGATCACCGGCCACACGTACATCGTCTATGGTCCGCTCGCGTGCGGCTCGACGGTGGTGCTGTTCGAGGGCACGCCGACGCACCCCGATCCGGGCCGGCTCTGGCAGGTGGTGGAGGAGACGGGCGCCACCGTGCTGTACACCGCGCCCACCGCGCTGCGCGCCTTGATCCAGGCCGGTGATCAGTGGCTCAAGAGCGGCTCGCGCAAGACGCTGCGCGTGCTCGGCACCGTCGGCGAGCCGATCAACCCGGAGGTCTGGTCCTGGTACAACGAGCAGGTCGGCGGCAACGAGCTGCCGATCGTCGACACCTGGTGGCAGACCGAGACGGGCGCCGCGATGATCGCGCCGCTGCCCGGCGTGGTGCCCACCAAGCCTGGCTCGGCGACGTTGCCCTGCTTCGGCATCGAGCCGGTGCTGGTCGATGATCAGGGCAACCGCATCGAGGGCAACGGCGTCTCCGGCAACCTGTGCATCGCCCGTCCGTGGCCCGGCATGGCGCGCACGATCTGGGGCGACCACGAGCGCTTCAAGAGCACCTACTTCTCGCAGTTCCCCGGCCTCTACTTCACCGGCGACGGCTGCCGGCGCGACGAGGACGGCTACTACTGGATCACCGGCCGCGTCGACGACGTGCTCAACGTGTCGGGGCATCGCCTGGGCACCGCGGAGATCGAGAGCGCCTTGGTCGCGCACGAGGAGGTCGCCGAGGCCGCGGTGGTCGGCTATCCGCACCCGATCAAGGGCACCGGCATCTGCGCCTGGGTGACCGTGCGCAGCAGCTCCGAGATGTCCGGCGCGATGTTGGTCGGTGCGCTGCGCGAGACGGTGCGCCACTCGATCGGCCCGATCGCGACGCCCGACCGCATCCTGTTCGTCTCCAACCTGCCCAAGACGCGCTCCGGCAAGATCATGCGCCGCATCCTGCGCAAGATTGCCAGCGGAGAGCGCAGTGAGCTGGGAGACCTGACGACGCTGGCCGATCCGGGCGTGGTCAACGAAGCACTCGAGGTATCGATCCAGGAGGCCGCGCGATGAGTCCAGAAGAAGCGTTGGAGAAGATCTCGGCGCAGCGCCAGCGGGTCGCCGCCTCGCTCACGCTGGTGATGGTGGTGGCGTACTTCGGCTTCGTGCTGCTGATTGCGTTCGACAAGCCGCTGATGGGCTCGCTGATCGCCGGCGGAGATCTGAGTATCGGAATTCTGATCGGAGCGCTGGTGATCCTGCTCGCGCCGCTGTTGACGGGCATCTACGTGCGCTGGGCCAACGTGAACTACGACCAGGTCGTGGAGCGGCTGCGCCTGCACCGGAGGATCGAGCGATGAATACCACCCTCGGCGAGCCGAACGCGGTCGCGATCGGCTTCTTCCTGTTGTTCGTGTGCGTGACGCTGGCGATCACGTACTGGGCCGCGCGTCGCACCAAGACGACCGCGGAGTACTTCACGGCGGCGGGCAACGTCACCGCCACGCAGAACGGCTTCGCGCTCGCCGGCGACTTCATGAGCGCGGCCAGCTTCCTCGGCATCGCGGGCCTGGTCGCGACCTCCGGCTTCGACGGCCTGATCTACTCCGTCGGCTGGCTGGTGGGCTGGCCGATCATCACGTTCCTGATCGCGGAGCCGCTGCGCAACCTCGGCAAGTACACCTTCACCGACGTGGTGGCGTACCGCCTGCGCGCGACGCCGGTGCGCATCTCGGCCGCCTTCGGCACGCTCACGGTGGTGTCGTTCTACCTGATCGCGCAGATGGTGGGCGCGGGCAACTTGATCCGCATGATGTTCGGCCTCTCGTACGAGGCGGCGGTCGGCATCGTGGGGGTGGTGATGCTCGCCTACGTGCTGTTCGGCGGCATGATCGCGACCACCTGGGTGCAGATCATCAAGGCGGTGCTGCTGCTCGGCGGGGCCATCCTGCTGGCGCTGATGGTGCTCGCCAAGTTCCACTTCAACCCGCTGGAGCTGTTCCGCGAGGCGCGCACGCAGTACGGTGACGCGGTGCTCGCGCCCGGCAAGCTGGTGTCGAGCCCCATCGAGGCCGTGTCGCTCGGCGTCGCGCTGATGTTCGGCACCGCCGGCCTGCCGCACATCCTGATGCGCTTCTATACCGTGCCGGACGCACGCGCGGCGCGCACCTCGGTGTTCTACGCGACCTTGCTGATCGGCGTGTTCTACCTGGTCACGTTCATCCTCGGCTTCGGTGCCTCGGTGATCGTCGGTCGCGAGGCGATCGTGAACGCGGACAAGGGCGGCAACATGGCCGCGCCGCTGCTGGCGGAGGTGCTCGGCGGCACCGGCTTCCTCGGCTTCATCTCGGCGGTGGCGTTCGCCACCATCCTGGCGGTGGTCGCGGGCCTCACGCTCTCGGGCGCGGCCGCGCTCTCGCACGACCTGTATCAGCACGTCGCGCGCAAGGGGCAGGCCACCGACGGCGAGCTGATGAAGGTGGCACGTATCGCGACCACCGTGCTGGCGGTGCTGGCGATCGCGCTCGGCATCGTGTTCAAGGGCCAGAACGTCGCGTTCATGGTGGGGCTCGCGTTCGCGATCGCCGCCAGCGGCAACTTCCCCGCGCTGCTGCTGAGCATGACCTTCCGTCGCTTCACCACGATGGGCGCCGTCACCAGCATGCTGACGGGCACTTTCTCCTCACTGGTGCTGATCGTGCTGTCGCCTACGGTGATGGTCGACATCTTCCACGCCGAGGCGGCACTGTTCCCGCTCAAGAACCCGGGCATCGTGAGCCTGCCGCTGGCGGTCGTCGCGGGCGTCCTGGTGTCGCTGCTGCGCCCGGAGCCGGCGGCCTACGCGGGCTACGAGGAGGTCCAGCAGCGTATGCACCTCGGCGCGGGCGACGAGCCCAAGCCCACGCCAAAGCCAAGCGCGCCGACCGGTCATCCGGTGGTGCAGCCGGGCGAGTAGAGCCGCGCGGCGGTGTCATACTGCTCGCGCAGATGACCTCGCTTCGTGGCCTTCGAGCTCACGCTCGGCATCGGTCCGGTGCTGCGTCTCTGAGCCTGCGTTGGCGTGCAATGCGCGCGGATGCAACAGTCTCGCGCTGAGGGCAGTCGTTCATGGCCGTTTCCTTCGATGATGAAGCTCTGGCGAGTCCGACCTCCGCGCCTGCTTCGACTCACGTGGGCCTCGTGCAGGCAGCACTCAGCCTCGGTGGCTTCGCGATCGGCACCGTCGAGTTCGCGTCGATGAGCCTGCTGCCGCAGTTCACGCGCGACCTTCAGGTCGAGGTGCCGATGGGCGGCCAGGCGATCACGGCCTACGCGCTCGGCGTCGTGATCGGCGCGCCGCTGTTCGCGGTGCTCGGTGCGCGTGTGCCGCGGCGTGCGTTGCTGGCGGGGCTGATGGCGCTCTACGCGCTCGGCAACCTGGCCAGCGCGTGGGCGCCGTCCTTCGCATGGCTGGTGATCGCGCGCTTCGTCTCCGGCCTGCCGCACGGCACCTACTTCGGCGTCGCCGGGCTGGTCGCCGCCTCGCTGGTGCCTGCCAACAAGCGCGGTCAAGCGATCGCGCGCGTCATGCTCGGGCTCACCATCGCCACCATCGTCGGCGTGCCGCTGGCCAACGTGCTCGGTCGCGCCGTCGGATGGCGCTGGGCCTTCGTGTTGGTGGCGGTGCTGGCGGCGGCCACGGCGGGCTCGGTCCTGCTGATCGCACCGCGCGACCGCACCCCCGACGGCGCGAGCTGGCGTCGCGAGCTGGGCGCGCTGAAGCGTCGCCAGGTCTGGCTCACGCTGGCCGTGGGCGCCATCGGGCAGGGCGGACTGTTCTGCGTCTACACCTACCTCGCGTCGACGCTGACGCTGCAGGCGCACGCCTCGCCGGACCAGCTGCCGCTCGCCTTCGCGCTGTTCGGCGTCGGCATGACGCTCAGCCTGATCACCGCCGGCTACTTCGCGGACCGCGCGATCATGCGCACCGCCGTTGGCTGCCTGCTCTGGAGCATGGCGGCGATGAGCCTGTACGCGCTCTCGGTCGATCACGTGTGGAGCATGATGCTCGCCACCTTCCTGGTCGGCTGCGGCAGCGGCCTGTTCGCGCCGATGCAGACGCGCCTGATGGACGTCGCCGGCGACGCGCAGACGATGGCGGCAGCCCTCAACCACTCCGCCTTCAACGTCGCCAACGCGATCGGTCCCGCCGCCGGCGGCGTCGCGCTCGCCGCGGGGCTCGGCTGGTCCTCGACCGGCTGGGTCGGTGTCGGCCTGGCCGGCGCGGGCCTGGTGATCCTCGCGATCACCAACGCGGACGCGAAGCGAGGCGTATAGTTCCGTGTGAAGCACTCCAGGGCGGTGGCCAAGCGCGGCCCACGGTTTGGAGAGCAGTCGTTCGATGGGGAAGCAGATGGGGATCAAGCAAGCGTGGGCCGGACTGGTCGCGCTGGTGCTGGTATCGAGCTGGCACGCGCACGCCCGGGCGCAGGCGTGCAGCGAGGAGTTGCGCACCCTGCAAGGCCTCCAGCAGCAGCTTCGCGCACACATCCTCGCGGGCCACACCAGCGAGGCCCTCGCCGTGGCGGCAAGGCGAGACCTCACCACGCCGCCTGGCTACGACCACGACGGCAGCACCGCCTGCCAGAAGTGGTCCATCGAGGTGGCAGAGGCGCATCGCGCCAGCTGCTCGTTCGAGCGCGCACGCGAGCAGCTGGAGAGCATCAAGACGGAGGACCCGCGCGCCATCGACCGCCTGCGCACCGCGCGCGAGCGACTGGCGCGTTCGTCGAGCGTCCCGTTCACCTGCAAGGAAAAGCAGAACCTGTTCCTGATCTGCGAGCCCAGCTCGGACACCTTCGCCGATGCCTGGTGCGTACGGCAGGTCGATCAAGCCGAGCTGCTGGAGGTCCCGCGCTCCGCATGGTGCAAGCTGGTCGACGACCGAGGCGTCGAGGTGAGCACGGTGGGAGAGGGCTACGCACCGACCTGCCGCGAGGACGTACGCGCGGAGCAACGCGCGCAGCGAGCGCAGGTGCGCACCGAGCGACGCGCGTCGGTCGCCACCGCCGGCACCGGCATCGCCGTGCTGGCTGCGATCTCGATCCCGCTCACCTTCGTGCCCGAGGGCATCGCCAAGCTGCTGCGACGCACGGGCGCACTCGACCGAGACAGCCTCCAGCGGCTCCAACACCGCTCGTTCCGCGCACGTCAGCGCGTGCTGCCGCTGCTCGGCGTCACCGCGCTCAGCGTGTCCGCACTGTCCAGTCGCTTCTGGTACGCCGGTCTGCTGACCGCCGGCTGCGGCATCAGCGCCGACGTCTTGCTGGCCCAGCACTGGCACCAGCACGACAAGACCCGCCGCAACATCGGCATCACCACCGCCTCCATCGGCGCGGTGGCTGGCCTGCTGCTCAACATGGAGACCCTCGGCCAAGCCGACTCCGGCTCACGCCGCGCCTTCCTGCCCACGCTGAGCATCGGCGTGGCGCAGGCGGAGGTAGGCGTGGCCGGCCAGTTCTGAGGCTCGCGCTCAGAAGCCCGAGCGGCAGCTCAGGGCGCCCTTGGGGTAGTAGCGCGAGAAGTTGAAGCACATCTCGTCTTCGGTGCTCTCGCCGAAGCGCTTGACCCGCGTCGTCATGTTGACGTACTTGCAGGTGGTCCGCACCTTGTCGCCCTTGTTGAGGACCGCGTTGATCTGTCTGACGGTCTGGTCTTCCTGATTGAACGGCGAGTCGTCCAGCACCTCGACCTTGCCGTCTGCGCGAATGATCTCGAACTTCCCGCCGACGCCGGTCTTGTGCATGTGCGGAGAGCTGGTGATCAGCGTGACGGGGCCGCTGCCGTTGTGCGTGCAGGTGGCGACCGCCTCGGACTCGCCGGGGGGCACGGTCAGGCCGATGGGCCCGAACATGTTGGTGGTGGCGGTCTTGGGTCGGAGCTTGTCCGTGATGCAGATCTCGGCGCCGCTCTCGTCCAGCTCGTCGTTGTCGTTGCCGGTGTTGTAGTAGTGCATGTTCAGCTGGAACGTGCCGCTGTTGGGCATGTACACGCCCACGTCCGCGGGGAACGTCTCGGACGGCTTGCCGGGCGACCAGCTGGTGATGAAGTTCAGCGTGCCCGCGTAGAGGATCCAGTGGTGCACGACGCGCTTGTTGTTGGTCAGCGGCGAGATCGCGAGCGCCTGCACCTCACCGGAGAACTTGCCGGCCCAGGGCACCGGAATGGTGATGCTGACGTTGTCTTCCCAGTTCGCACGCACCGGGTAGGGTGCGTTGTTCTGGTGCGCCTTGACGGCGAAGATCTTGTCCTTGGTGCACTCAGCCGGCCAGACGAACTTCTCGGTGGGCTTCTCCTCGGGCACGTCGGGCGTGCCGCAGGTGCCGTTTGGATAGCCGGCTTCGATCCACGTATCGAGCGCGGCCAGCTCGTCGGTGGTGAGCTTGCCCTGCGCGACCGGAGGCATGGGCCGCGCAGTGTTGTGGATGCGCGACTTGATCAGGCCCGAGATGGGCGTCTTCTTGTCGATGGGGCTGGTGGCCTGCGTGTCGTCCCAGGTGACGAGCGACATCGGCGCGCCCTCGACCTCGGCGCCGTGACAGGTCTGGCAGCGATCCTGGAGCACGGCGCGCGCATCGCACCACGCCTTGTTCTCGGCGGTCGGCGGCTCGGTGCCAGGTGGCTGCTTGGTGTCGTCCGGTGCGCCGGAGTCGGCGACCTCGCCCTCTTCCTCCTCCTGCGTCGAGCCGCTGTCGCGGTTCGTCGTGGTTGAAGTCTTGGGCGGCTTCGCCGATGCGTCGGCCTTCGCCGTCTCGTCGCGATCGGAGTCGCTGGGCTCCTCTCCGCCCGTCTCGGTGCAGCCGACCGCGGCAAAGAGCAATCCACCGACAGCGAACATCTGCAGACGTCCAAGCGCGCGGTTTCCCCGTGCGCGAGCCAAACAAGGACGCATTCTTACTTTCATCGAACCATCTCCCCTCTCGCGTGGCGCCCTTACGCAGACTCATCAGTCGGACGTACGTTGACTCGCGCGTGCAAGACCCTCTTTGCACGCAGCATCCGCGTTTTCAACGATTAGACGCACGGCTTAATCGACGGGATACACGTCAGAACCAGCGGGATAGCGAGCGTTTGCGCCGCGCGCGCGAGCTACGCGCGTGCAGTGTCATCGCGGTCGGACGACAGTGCGACGCGCGTGCGCTCCGCCGTCACCGGATTCTTCAGAACGGTCTGGATTTACGGAGACAGCAGACACACATCGACCCCGGCCAAGCTTGCGTACGGAGCGCTCGGGACAACGAACGCGAACGCGAAGCTAAGGCAGGCCGGGCGCTACTTGGGCTGCGTGAGCAGGCTGCGCACGTACTCGAAGTCGACCGTGCCGCCACTCTGCAGGTGAGCCTGCAGCATGCGCGAGGTCGTGTTCGCGTAGCGCTCGCGCGTCTCGGGCGATCCCGGCATCAGCCGATACGCGGTCACGGCCCGGGCGAGCTCGGCTTTTCCGCTGCTGACGCCAACTTCGCGCTCCATGGGCTCGAGCAGCTCCGGCGAGATCGACGACGAGCGATGCACCGCGATGTCGCGCGCCACCGCGTCCACCGTGCTCGGGTCGATGCCGCGCTCGGTGGCGAAGTCGTACGCCTTGGCCAGCGTGTTCCGATCTTCCTGCTGCAGGAACGGGTACACGTCGTCGGTGTCCGGCGCGAGCTCGGTCTTCGCATCGGTCTTCACCTCCGGCTCCGCCGCGGGGTCCGTGGTCTTGAACAGACGCGACAACATCATCACGTGTCCGCTCAGCTTCACGGTCGCGGGCGGCGGCTCGACCTTGTCGACCTTGTCGGCCTTCTTGACGTCGTCTGCGTTGGCGATCGGCGGAGGACGCGAGGAAAACACCGGGTGTGCACCCGGCGGAACACTGGGATTGGTGCCGCTTAGCTTTCCGACCATGGTCCTCACTCTGGGGTTCCGCGCTCAGCGTCCCCGTGTTAAGGGTCCACCCGCGCGCGCGCGGAGTCGAGTGCAAGCCGCTCTGCGTCCCGTCTGCAGACCGTAAGGTTGACAGGTTTAACCCCTCTGCCTGCGATCTGAAGCACTAGCGCGCGGTCGCGCGATCCAGGCTCGCCACCAGCCAGCGCATCAGACCTCGCCGGTCGGGGATGGAGTCCGCGTGGGCGAGTAAACCTTCGATCACGAACATCGCTACCTGGGAGGCATGCACCAGGTCCTTGGCCGGCACGCCGTGGCTGCGCAGCTGCGTATGCAGCGTGGCCTCGGTCATGCGGTGGAACTGCTCGTGCCAGGTGCGTACCGACTCGGAGACCGCGGCGCGCGCGTGCACGGTGGCGATCAGGTTGTTCGCACCCTCGAACACCTCGACCAGCCACGCCAGCTGCTCGTCCAGTGGCGCGGCCTGCCGCTTCGCGAACTCCGGCAGCGCCTCGGCGACGACGCCGTTGAGCACCGCGATCAGCAGCGCGTCCTTGTCGGCGAAGTACCAGTAGATGGTGTTGGGGGCGACTCCGGCGCGCTCCGCGATCCGACTCATCGACGCCGCCTCGTACCCGGAGTCTCGGAAGAGCTTGCGCGCAACGTCCAGGATCTCCTTCTCTTTCTGCTTTCGGTCCCGGTCGCTGGCGGTGCGCGGCATGGTTCCTCTTGAACGCCATTCAAGTTTGGTCCAGGGTACGCCCGACTCACTTGAATGTCATTCAAGAGAAACGGGAGAGCCCATGCAGCTGGTCGAACGCGAGGTCGAATTCGAATCGCAAGGTGTGCGTTGCCGCGGCTTGTTCGTGCGTCCGGAGGGCGCCTCCGCGGCCCCGTTGGTCGTGCTCTCGCACGGGCTCGGCGGCGTGTACGAGATGCGCCTCGACGCCTTCGCGCGCCGCTTTGCCCGTGCGGGCTACGCGGCACTGACGTTCGACTATCGCTACTTCGGTCGCAGCGACGGCATGCCCCGGCACCTGCTGGAGCACGCCGAGCAGCAGCGCGACATCGACGCCGCGATCGACTTCGGCAAGACGCTCGAGGGCGTGGACGCGCGGCGCGTGGTGCTGTGGGGCACGTCGCTCGCCGGGGGACACATGATCGACGTCAGCAGCCGGCGTGATGACCTCGCGGCGACGATCATCCAGGCGCCGTTCACCGACGGCGTGGCGTCGGGACTGGCGCTGCCGCTGCGGAGCGCGCTCGGGGCCGCGTTGTTCATCGTCGCCGATCTCGCGGCGCGCCTGTTCGGCCTGCGTCGCGTGTTGATCCCGCTCGCCGCGCCGCCCGGCTTGCCAGCGCTGATGACCAAGCCCGACGTGGTGGCCGACGTGCTCAAGCTGATGCCGCAGGGCTCGCGCATGTCGGGGCGCCTCAGCGCGCTCTACCAGCGCTGGGCGGCCAGGTCGTTCGCGCTCAGTGACAACGTCTCGACCTCGGACCTGCCCGAGCCGTGTGATGTATCGCCCGTGATCGGCTCGGTGATCCTGCCCTCGGGCACCGCGCTGGTGAACGGCGTCAGCGCCAGCTTCGGCCTGGAGATCTTGTTCTGGCGGCCCGGCAAGAACCTCAAGCACGTGCGCGCACCGATCCTGGTCTGCGTCTGCGAGAACGACTCCGTGGCGCCGGCCAAGTCGACCGTGGCGCACGCGCGCCGCGCGCCCAGGGCCGAGCTCAAGCTCTATCCGTACAACCACTTCGTGATCTACAGGGGCGAGCCCTTCGAGCGCGTGTTCGCCGATCAGCTGGCGTTCCTGCAGCGTGTGGTGCCGCTGCCGGGCACGCGCGACGCACGCGCGGCTCAGACGACCTGAACGTCTCCGCGCTCGTCGAGGCGCACCGCACCCTCCTTGAGCAGCCTGCCGATCGCGCGCTTGAACGCCTTCTTGCTCAGGCCAAAGACACGCCGCAGCTGCTCGGGA
>JBEVNG010000057.1:0-10594 GCA_040508235.1 Polyangiales bacterium
TCTCTGGTCTCCCCGAGATGGCGACCCCGCTTCAAACGCGCCGCATGGGCGCAATCCAGCCTCACTTGCGACAGTACCGCCACGGACGAGCGTGCACGCCGGCCGAGGCACCATGAACGCGCGCCTCTCGACCGGAGCACAGGGCCTCGACGACATCCTGGGCGGCGGCCTGCCGCGCAAGCGCATGTACCTGCTGCAGGGCGAGCCCGGCTCGGGCAAGACCACGCTCGGCTTGCAGTTCTTGCAGGCGGGCAGGGCGGCCGGCGAGCGCGGGCTCTACGTCACGCTCTCGGAGTCGACCGAGGAGCTGCACGGCGTCGCACGCTCCCACGGCTGGTCGCTCGAGGGCATCGACCTGTTCGAGCTGTCCGCCGAGGAGATGGGCTTCGACGTCGACGAGAACACGCTCTACCTGCCGGCGGAGGTCGAGCTGGGCGAGCGTATGCGCGCGCTGCTCGACGAGGTCGCGCGGGTGAACCCGGTGCGGCTGGTGATCGACTCCTGCTCCGAGCTGCGGCTGATGTCGCAGAGCGCGCTGCGCATGCGGCGCCAGCTGCTCGCGCTCAAGGAGCGGCTGATCCAGCGCAACATCACGGTGCTGCTGCTGGAGACCGCGGCCGCCAGCGCCGGCGACCCGCTGCTGCAGAGCCTGGTGCACGGCGTCGTCCAGCTGGAGCAGCTCTCCCCGCTGTACGGCGCTGCCCGACGCAGGCTGCGCGTGCTGAAGATGCGGGAGGTGGAGTTCCGTGGGGGCTACCACGACTTCATGCTCCGCAGCGGCGGCGTCGAGGTCTTTCCGAGGCTGGTCGCGGCCGAGCACCACGCGTCCTTCGAGCGCGCGCTGGTCAAGAGCGGCGTCCATGAGCTCGACGCACTGCTGGGTGGCGGGTTCGAGCTGGGAACGAGCGCGTTGCTGCTCGGTCCGGCGGGCTCCGGCAAGTCGGCGGTCGCGACTCGCTACGTCGTCTCGGCCGCCGAGCGCGGCGAGAACGCGGTCATGTTCTCGTTCGACGAAGGGCTCGACATGCTCCACCGCCGCTCGCTCGGCCTGGGCATGGATCTGCAGAAGCACGTCGACAGCGGTCGCCTGCGCGTGCAGCAGGTGGACCCCGCGGAGCTGTCGCCGGGGGAGTTCGTCAGCGTGGTGCGGGAGTCGGTCGAGCGCAGCAAGGCGAGCATCGTGGTGATCGACAGCCTCAATGGCTACCTGCATGCGATGCCTGAAGAGCGCTTCCTCACCGTGCAGCTGCATGAGCTGCTTAGCTTTCTACGTCAGCGGGGCGTGCTTACCCTCTTGCTCATGGCGCAGCACGGGTTCGTCGGCAGGATGGAGGGACCCGTGGACGTCAGCTACCTGGCGGACACCGTGGTGATGACGCGCTTCTTCGAGGCCTCGGGCCGCGTGCGCAAGGCGATCTCCGTGGTGAAGAAGCGCTCGGGGGGACACGAGGACACCATCCGCGAGTTCACGCTCAGCGGCGCCGGCCTGCAGGTAGGCGAGCCCCTCAGTAGTTTCCGTGGCGTGCTGTCCGGCGTGCCCGAGTACGAAGGGCGCGGGTCTTCCGATCTGCTGCCCACCGGCAGCGAGCCGCCATGAGCGAGCTCGAGGAACGCTTCCTGATCCTGGCGCCGACGGGCCGTGACGCGGCGCTGACGGCGTCGCTGCTGGCCAAGGCCGGCCTGCGCTGCGAAGTGCTCGGGACGTTGAGCGAGCTCTGCCAGAGCTACGAGCGCGACGGCGCGGCCGCGCTGATGATCGCCGAGGAAGTGTTCGCGCAGCAGAGCAGCCGGCCGCTCACGGAGCTGTTGGCGCGCCAGAGCGCGTGGTCCGACCTCCCGATCCTGATCTTCACCAGCACCGCGCGCATCGACGGAGCGCGTCCCACGGCGGGCCAGCTGCTGGCGCAGCTCGGCAACGTCACCTTCCTCGACCGACCGCTGCGCCCGGTCACCATGCTGAGCGCCGCGCAGTCGGCGCTGCGCGCGCGCCTCCGGCAGTACGCGGCGCGCGAGGAGATCAAGGCCCAGCACCGCGCGGTACGCGAGCGCGATCAGTTCCTGGCCATGCTCGGGCACGAGCTGCGTAACCCGCTCAGCGCGATCACGATGGCGCTCAACCTCGACCGCGACGGCTCCGGCAGCAAGTACAAGGAGATCATGCGCCGGCAGCTGTCCCACCTGGGGCGGCTGGTCGACGACTTGCTCGACGTCTCTCGCGTGACGTCCGGCAAGATCGTGCTGCGCAAGGAGCGCGTCGACCTGGGCATGCTCGTGCAGCGCTGCATGGCGAGCATGGGGCCGGCGTTCGCGCAGCATCGAACCCAGCTGCAGCTGGCCGAGCCGTCTCACTGGATCGCGGGCGACCACGTGCGGCTGGAGCAGGTGGTGAACAACCTTCTGCAGAACGCCATCAAGTACACGCCCGCCGGGGGCCGCATCCTGGTCTCGCTCGACGCCGAGGACGACGACGTGGTGCTGCGCGTGCGCGACAGCGGCGTGGGCATCGCCGAGGACATGCTGGGGCGCGTGTTCGACCTGTTCACGCAGGCGGAGAGCTCGCTCGACCGCGCGAAGGGCGGCATGGGCATCGGGCTCACGCTGGTGCGCACGCTGGTGGAGCTGCACGGCGGACACGTGAAGGTGGCGAGCGCGGGCCTGAACCAGGGCACGCTGTTCACGGTGCGTGTCCCGCGTCTGCTGGAGCGACCCTCCAGCGTGACGCAAGAGAACACGGCCAAGATCGTCACGCGCCGGCACGACCTGGTGTTGATCGAGGACAACGACGACAGCCGCGAGCTGCTGGGGCTGCTGTTGAGCGAGCACGGGCACCGCGTGCGCGCGGCCGCGGACGGCCTGGCCGGTGTGCAGCTGGCGCTCGATGCGCAGCCGGACGTGATGCTGGTGGACATCGGCTTGCCGGGGCTCGATGGCTACGGCGTCGCGCGGCGCGTGCGCGAGGCGTACGGCAGCGCGCCTTACCTGGTCGCGCTCACCGGCTACGGGCAGCCCGAAGATCGGCGGCGCGCGCTGGAGGCCGGCTTCGACGAGCACCTCACCAAGCCGGTCGACATGAAAGTGCTGCACGGGCTGTTAGGTAACGTCAGCAAGCGGCGCGCCTCGCAGCTCAGCTCAGCAGGGTGACGACGGCGCGCAGCTCGGTGCCGTCGTGCACGGGCAGACCGAGGCCGAGCGTGAACGACAGCCGGCTCGGGGCCGCGCCGCGTGACGGCGTGAGTGTGTGCGGCGCCTGCGACGCGACGGGCAGCATGGTGGCGAGCACGCGGAGGGCGAGGCCTTCCCCCGGGGGCTGCGCCGGCCGCGTGCCGGGCGTCTCGCCGAGGCCGAGCTCACTCGCGTAGTAGAACTCGCTCAGGCGCAGCGTGGGGCCGGGCTCGACCCGCCAGAGCTCGAACGCGCGCGCCAGCGGCGTGGCGTGGGCCGACAGCAGCAACAACACCTGCGCCAGCTCGCCGTCGCGAAACAGCGGTACGCCGAGCCCCGCGTCGACGCCCGCGGTGCGCGCGGCGGCGGCGCGGATGAACGCGCCCGCGGCCTTGAGGTCGGGCATGACGTGCGGCAGCCCCCGCTCCCACACGATGCCCGGCAGGCCGCGACCACGCTGGAAGCGCAGGAGGCGGCTGAGCTCCTCGAACGGCCGCAGCTGTCCGTAGTAGCCCGCGCTCAGCGCCAGCTCGCGCAGGTCGTTGGGTTGCCACAGCTCGATGCAGCCTCCGGCGTCCGCGTCGCAGCGCAGCGCGACGACCGCGACCACGTTGCCGTCGCGTAGCATCGGAAAGGCCGCGCTGGCGTGCTCGATGATCGGCCTCTGCTCGGCCCACACCGTGCCGGGCAGAGCTTCACCACGCGCGTACGTGCCGACCTCGCTCGCGTGCTCGACGTAAGCCCCGGATTGTCGGCGCAGGCGCTCGCCGTCCGGTATCCACACCTCGACCGCCTGCAGGAAGGGCTTGGTGCTCATGGCTTCGTGTTACGCCCGCGTGCGCGAGGCGTCGAGCCCGAAGCGCAAGCGCGCGTGCGGGTCCCGTGCACACGAACGCATGCGGAGCAGCGCTGGAAACGCCCTGTTCACAGGGCTCCGGTAGAACGTGGGGATGGCGTTCCTGGAGCTGCAGAAGGTCAGCAAGGCGTACGGTGACGGCGACACGCGCACGCAAGTGCTGAGCGACGTCGAGCTCGCGATCGAGGAGGGCGAGTTCGTCGCCATCGTCGGCTTCTCGGGCAGCGGCAAGACCACGCTGATGAGCTTGATCGCGGGCTTGCTCGCGCCCGACGCGGGCTCGATCACGATGCGCGGCAAGCTGATCACTGGCGCGGGGCCCGACCGCGGCATCGTGTTCCAGAGCTACTCGCTGCTGCCGTGGCTGACGGTGCGCGAGAACGTGGGGCTCGCGATCGACAGCGTGTACGGATCGATCCCGGACCGCGAGCAAAAGATCCGCCACTACGTCGAGATGGTGAACCTGACGCCCGCGCTCGACAAGCGACCGAGCGAGCTGTCGGGCGGCATGCGGCAGCGCGTGTCGGTGGCGCGCGCGCTCGCGCTCGACCCCGAGTTCCTGCTGATGGACGAGCCGTTCGCCGCGCTCGATGCGCTGACGCGCGGCACGCTGCAGGTCGAGGTCGAGCGCATCTGGCGGCGTGATCGCAAGACCGTCCTGCTGATCACCAACGACGTCGACGAGGGCTTGTTGCTCGCCGACCGCATCATCCCGCTCACGCCGGGTCCGGGTGCCACGCTGGGGCCGTCGTTCCCGGTGCACCTCGAGCGTCCGCGTGATCACACCGCGCTGAACCACGACGCGGAGTTCCGCCAGCTGCGCAACGCGGTGCTCGGCTACCTGACCGAGGTGCGCGAGCAGCACCGCGCGGAGCACAAGGCGCGCGCGACCCGCACCTATTCGCTGCCGGCGCTGACGCCGATCGATCTCCGCTACCGCTGAAGGGGGCTCCATGGCCGGCCACGTCGAGCTGTTCAACCTGACCAAGATCTACGACCCCGCGCGCAACCAGGTCGCGGTGGTGCGCGAGTTCAACCTCGACATGCACGAGGGCGAGTTCGTGTCGCTGATCGGCCACTCCGGCTGCGGCAAGTCGACGGTGCTGACCATGGTCGCCGGCCTCAACGACGTGACCGAGGGCTCGGTGGTGGTCGCCAAGCGCGAGATCGCCGGACCGGGGCCGGACCGCGGCGTGGTGTTCCAGTCGCCGTCGCTGCTGCCGTGGATGACGGCGTACGAGAACGTGATGCTCGGCGTACAGCGCGTGTTCCCGCACGCGACGCGGGCGCAGCGCGACGAGATCGTGGGCTACTACCTCGACATCGTCGGGCTCGGCGGCGCGATGGCCAAGAAGCCCAGGGAGCTGAGCGAGGGCATGCAGCAGCGGGTGGGCATCGCGCGCGCGTTCGCGCTGGCGCCCAAGATGCTGCTGCTCGACGAGCCGTTCGGGAAGCTCGACTCGCTGACGCGCATGGAGCTGCAGGACGTCCTGCTGGGGCTGCTGCAGAAGAACCGCGTCACCACGATGATGGTCACGCACGATGTCGACGAGGCGCTGCTGCTGTCCGACCGCATCGTGATGATGACCAACGGCCCGGAGGCGCGCGTCGGCGAGACGCTGGCGGTGCCGTTCGTGCGCCCGCGTGTGCGCGCGGACGTACTGGCGCACCCCGCGTATTACGACCTGCGCGCGGCGATGCTGGGCTTCCTCGCCGAGCAGGACCGGCGACATGCGCCGACGCCGCCCGCCGTGGCGCCGGTGCCCCCGGTTACGGTTCCCGATCTCGCCTGAGTGAGATCACGGCGGAGTGCGTTGCGGGAGCCGCTCAAGAATTGCCAGCGGGCGTCCGAAAAATAGGGGGTGCGACGCGTCCTCCCCCCCGCCGAGCCCAAACCGGGCCGCAAGAGCCAGCCGCGCGAGCTCTTGTTGTACGTCGAAGACGATGAAGAGAACTGGGAAGTAGCCGAGTACCGGCTCTCCGCGGCCTACGACATGGTGCGCGCCCGCAACGCGGTCGAGGCGTGCGCGGCGCTCCGCGAGCACGCCGACGCGCTGCACGGTGTGTTGATGGACATCGAGCTGCGCGGCTCGGACCTCAACGGCATCGAGCTGACCGAGCTGTTTCGCGGCAAGCGCACGCGCGAGCTGCCGGCCTATGCGCGCAACCTGCCCACCGTCACCAAGCCGATCGTGTTCGTCACGGCGCACGGTGCGCGCTACTCGGACGTCGAGCTGATGGTGTTCGGCGCGGACGCGGTGATCGCCAAGCCGGTGGACTTCGCGGCGCTCTCGCAGGCGCTGTCCTCGCTGGTCGGCAAGCGCTTTGGCGGCGGAAGGCTCTGAGCGACGAACGTGCTCCGCCTGCTGCGAGTGATCCTGATCGCCGTGCTGATGGGCTCCGGCGCGCGTGCGCGTGCGGAGGCGCTCGACGTGTCGGGCCCGCTGTCGGACGTCGCGCTCGGCATGCACGTGGAGGTGCTGGAGGACGCCACGCGCGCGCTGTCCCTGGAGCAGGTGCTGCACAGCGATGCGTTCCGCGCGTCCCACGAGCCGACGCCGGGCTTTGGCTTCACGCGCTCGGTGTACTGGCTGCGGCTGGTGGTGAAGAACACGCGCGCCGAGGAGCGTGCGTGGTTGCTGGAGCTCGGCTACCCGCTGCTCGACGACGTCACGCTGTTCACGCCCCGCGAGGGTGGCTTCGACGCGCGCCGCACCGGCGACATGCGCCCGTTCGCGCAGCGCGACATCGCGTACCGAAACTTCGTGTTCTCGCTGCGCGAGCCGGCGCGGGGCGAGCGCGTGTACTACCTGCGCGTGCAGAGCTCCAGCTCGATGAGCCTGCCGCTGAGCGCCTGGTCGCTGCGCGAGTTCGTCGAGCACCAGCACCACGACTGGACGATGCTGTGCATCTTCTACGGCGTGCTGTTGGCGATGACCGCCTACAGCCTGGCCGTGTACGGCGCGACCAAGCAGCGCGAGTACCTGCCGTACGCCGGCTACATCGTCTCGATCGGCGTGTTCCAGTTCACGGTGGCCGGCCACACCTTCCAGTACGTGCTGCCCAACGAGCCCCAGCTGGTGCAGGTGCTGACGCCGCTGTCGGTGGTGTGTGCGATCGGCTTCGCGGCGCTGGTCGCGCGCACCTGCTTCCCGGGTGATCACGCGCTGCAGAAGCTTGCGCGCCTCGTCGCGCAGGCGTCGCTGGTGGCGGTGCCGCTGGCGGTGTTCGTGCCCTACGCATTCGCGATGCCGGTGGTGGTGGGCGCGGCGGCGGGGCTGCTGGCGGTGGTGGCGATCGTCGCCGCGCGCCACGCGGGCGACAAGGACGTGCGCTTGTTCCTGGTCGCGTGGGCCGGTGCGATCGCGGGCGCGATGTGGGCGGCGCTGGCGGCGCTGGGTGTGGTGCCGGTCAGCTTCTTGGGCAAGTGGAGCGTGCAGCTCGGCGTCACCGTGCAGCTGGTGATGTTGTCGTCCGCCTACGCGGACAAGTACAACGCGGCGCGCGTCGAGCTGTCGGCGATGCAGGCACGGCTGTCGCAGAAGGTGAACGATCTCTCGGCTGCGCTCGCACGCGCGGAGGAGGCCAGCGACAGCGCACGCCAGGCGACGCGCTCCAAGAACGAGTTCATGGCGACGATGTCGCACGAGTTCCGCACGCCGCTTAACCCGATCATCAACATCCCGCAGGGCGTGCGCCAGGAGTTCGAGCCGGTGGAGCGCGCCCTGTGCACGGGCTGCAACGCGCACTTCGAGCTCGACGAGGGTGACCACCTGGACGGCGCGACGGCGTGTCCCGAGTGCGGCCGCGTCGGCACGCTGGAGCCGCGCACGGGCTACCGCTTCCGCGGCGACGCCGCGCGCGCCAAGGCGCTGATCGCCAAGGTCGAGCACTCGGGTCGCCACCTGCTGACGGTGGTCAACGGCATCCTCGACTTCAGCAAGATGCAGGCGGGGCACCTGGAGTTGACGCGCGAGCGCGTGTCGGTAGCCAAGCTGTTCGCCGAGCTGGAGCGCACGGTGCGTGCACAGGCGGCGCAGCGCAGGCTGCAGCTGAGCTTCGAGCTGCCCGACGGAGACCTCGCGCTCGATGCCGATCCGGTGCGCGCGCTGCAGGTGCTGGTCTGCCTCACCGACAACGCGCTCAAGTACTCGGAGGCCGGTGGCTCGGTCGAAGCGCGCGGCCCCTCCGCGCGCGTGCCAATCGTGGTCGTGCGCGCGGTGCGCGTGGGCGTGTCGTGCGCGTTCTCGGTGCGAGACCAGGGCATCGGCATCGCGCGTGAGAACCTGGAGCGCATCTTTCAGAGCTTCGAGCAGGTGCACAAGGGCAACACGCGCAAGTACGGCGGCACGGGGTTGGGCCTGTCGATCGCGCGCGCGTTGGTGCAGATGCACGGCGGCGAGCTGCGCGTGGAGAGCGAGCTCGGTCAGGGCTCCACGTTCCGCTTCGAGCTCGCGCTCGCGAGCGCCGACGCGCAGGTCAAGTCGGCGTGATGAGGCTGCTGACGCTGCTGCTCGTGCTGTGCCCGCTGGTCGCGCACGCCCAGGAGGCGATCGACGTCGCGGGCGACCTGCGCGGCGTGTCGATGCAGCATCATGTCGAGTGGCTGGAGGACGCCAGCGGGCAGCTCGACATCGAGCAGGTGCGCACGGCCACGGTGTTCCGCGCGGAGCCGCAGCGTCCGCTCAACTTCGGCTTCTCCAGCTCGGCGTACTGGCTGCGCTTCCGGATCGCCAACCACTCGCGCCAGGCACGCGCGCTGATGCTGGAGCTGGCGCACCCGCAGCTCGACTTCGTGACCCTGTACGTGCCGAGCGAGGGCGCGGGCTACGAGGTGCGACGCACGGGTGATCAGCTGCCGTTCGCGCAGCGCGACCTCGCCTACCGCAACTTCGTGTTCACGCTGGAGCAGCCGCCCGGCGAGGCGCAGACGTACTACCTGCGCGTCCAGAGCTCGGGTGTGTTGGAGCTGCCGCTCAACCTGTGGACGGTGGAGCAGTTCGTCGAGCACCAGCACCTCGACTGGGCGGTGTTGTGCGTCTACTACGGCGTGCTGCTCGTGCTGGCGCTCTATGCGCTGGCGCTGGCGCAGTTCACGCGCGAGGTGGCGGCGCTGCAGTTCAGCTTGTTGGCGGTGGTGACCGCGCTGTTCCAGCTGGCGGTGGTCGGCCACGCGACGCAGTACCTGTTCCCGGACTCGCCGTACCTCGCGCAGGTGGTGGTGCCCGTCAGCATGGCGGCGATCGGCATCTGCAACTTCTGGTTCGGCAAGCACGTCATGCTGATGGTCAACCCGGAGCAGCCGCGTCTGCGCCTGTTCCGGTGGGCGATCGGCGCGACCCTGCTGCAGATGGCGCTGGCCCTCGTGGTGTCGGTGCGCACGGCGTTGCTGCTGCAGGTGCTGATGGGACCGGTGCTGTATGGCATCGGCGGCTGGCTGGTGATCGGCGAGATCCGCCGCGGCACGCGCGGTGCGGTCGCGGTGTTGGCGAGCTACGGCGTGATGGTGATCGCCGCCGTGGTCTCGGGGCTCAAGAACGCGGGCGTGTTGCCGGTGAACTTCTTCACCGTCTGGAGCTACCAGCTAGGCGCGTCGCTGCAGTTCCTGATGCTGGGCACCACGGCCTCGCTGCGCCTGCGCGTGCTGCAGAGCCAGCTGGCGAGCGTCAACGACGAGCTGCAGAGCAAGGTCGAGGAGCTCGAGGAAGCGGTGGTGAGCGCCGAGCGTGCGACGCGCCTGACCGAGTGGGCGACGCGCGTGAAGGACGAGTTCATGGCCACGATGTCGCACGAGCTGCGCACGCCGCTGAACACCATCATCAACATCCCGCAGGGGCTGGTGGAGGAGTTCGTCAGCGGCACGCAGGCGGTGTGCACGCACTGCGCGTCCGTGTTCGAGCTGGAGCCGGGCGAGCCGCTGGACGCGGCCTGTCCCGGCTGCGCACACGCCCTGATCGTGCGCGACCACGTGCAGTTCGCGGGCGATGCCGCGCGCGCGGTGCGCTACCTGGAGAAGATCGAGCGCTCCGGCACGCACCTGCTCGGCGTGGTCAACGGCATGCTGATGGCGGACAAGGGCGAGATCGGCCGCGTGGTGCTGCAGCGTGACTGGCTCGACGTACGCAAGCTGGCGCAGGACGTGGTCGAGGACATGAGCGACCTGGCCGAGCGCGCGGGCGTGAAGCTGGTGCTGGAGGCCGAGCCCTCGGCCATCGAGCAGAGCGTGGACCCGCTGCGCCTGCGCCAGGTGCTGATCAACCTGATTGGCAACGCGATCAAGTTCTCCAACGGCCGCGGCACCGTGCGCGTGCAAGTGACGCGGGACCCAGCCGGCGTGCAGCTGGCTGTGGTCGACGAGGGCATCGGCATCGCCCCCGACAAGCTCGCCGCCGTCTTCGCCAGCTACCAACAAGCCCACGAAGCTCGCGCCTACGGCGGCACCGGCCTGGGCCTCTCCATCTCGCGCACCCTCGTCCGCGCCCACGGCGGCGAGCTCACCGTACAAAGCGAACCCGGCCAGGGCGCCACCTTCCGCTTCCACATTCCCAGACGCCGCCGCGACCAAAAGTCCGCCTA
>JBEVNG010000096.1:0-3565 GCA_040508235.1 Polyangiales bacterium
CTCAAGTCGTACGACATCGAGGTCACCGAGAACGCGATCCGCACCATCGTGCATCACTACACGCAGGAGAGCGGCGTGCGTAACCTGGAGCGCGAGATCGGCAGCGTCTGCCGCAAGATCGCGCGCGAGGTGCTGAAGAAGGGCGAGGAAGGCAAGACCGAGAAGGTCCGCGTCGTCGCCAAGCAGATCCCCAAGTTCCTCGGGCCGCCCAAGTACACCGCGAACAAGGCCGGCGAGAAGGACGAGATCGGCCTCACCAACGGCCTGGCGTACATGACGTACGGCGGCGCCATCCTGGAGTGCGAGGTCACGGTCGTCGCTGGCAAGGGCAAGCTCGTGATCACGGGCCTGCTCGAGAAGGGCATGCAGGAGTCTGCACAAGCTGCAGTCAGCTACATTCGCTCGCGCCAACGTCTGCTCGGGTTGGAAGAAGACTTCTATCAGAAGGTCGACATCCACATTCACTTCCCCGAGTTCGTGCCCAAGGACGGGCCGAGCGCGGGCATCACGATGGCGACCAGCATCGCTAGCGCCCTGATGAAGATCCCCGTTCGCAAGAACGTGGCGATGACCGGCGAGATCACGCTGCGTGGTCGCGTGAAGCCGATCGGCGGTCTGAAGGAGAAGATGCTCGGTGCCCACCGCGCCGGTATCGACACCATCCTGATCCCCAAGGAGAACCGCAAGGACCTGCGCGACATCCCGCGCCGCATCCTGAAGACCACGCGCGTCGTCATGGTCGAGCACATGGACCAGGTGCTGCGCGAGGCCCTCGCCCTGAGCGACCCCGACGAGTTCTTCGGCCACCGCGAGCGCCCGCTGGAGTACGTGGGCGGCGTGCTCGTGAACCCGAACCAGCCGGAGGGCGCCGGCATCCCGAGCCCCACGGTAGAGCCGCCAGGCGTGCAGCAATAAGGCGCGCTAGTCGCCCAGCGGCAGCAGCGCGGCGGCGCGCTCCAGGGCGGCTTCGGCGTCGGAGTGTTGGCGCTCCAGCACCAGCTCCTGCGCGCGGGCGTCCCACATCGTCTCGTAGGCGTCGAACAGCTCGGCGATCGAGAAGCTGCCGGCCTGGTAGCTGACCTCGGCGCGCTTGAGCAGCTCGGTGGCGGCGCTCAGGCTCTGCACGCGGAACACCTCCAGCGCCGCGCGCGCATCACGTCGCGCGGCATACGCGCCGGCGACCTCGTTGCGCACGCGCGTGGCCAGCGCGTCGCGCAGCAGCTCTTGCCCGCGTCGGTCCGAGCGTGCGCGTCCGATTAGACCCTGGTTGCGGTTGGTGATCGGAAACGGCATCTCGACGCCCGCCATCAGCTGGAAGCCACGCTGCTGATAGGTCTGGTACGCGCCGACCTGCACGCTGGGCACCGGGATGGCGCCCTTGCGGTAGCTCTCCGCCTGGGCGTCGAACGCGCGCACACCACGCTGCGCGAGCAACAGGTCCGGCCGCCTACCGAGCGCGATCTCGGTCAGCGTCGCTTGATCGTCGGGTCCGCGAAACGCAGCCAGCCCTGCCCGGCCCACCGCCGCGCTCTGCAGCGATGCGTCCGCGATCAACGCCAGCAAGTTGGACTCCGCACGCCCCAGCTCGATGCGCGCGTTGCGCAGGGCGGCCGTCATCGTGCCAGCCGCCGTCTTGGTGCGCAGCACGTCGTACTGGCTGTTGGCACCGGCCTTGGCGCGCAGCTCGATCACGCTCTGGATGCGCTGCAGCTCCTGCTCGTTGGTGTGCAGCATCTCGACGGTCGCCTCGGCGTAGGCGCGCTCGACCATCGCGCCGCCGATCTCGGTCGCGCGATCCCACAGCTGCGCGATCACGTTCAGCTCCGCGATGCTCACCATCTCCTGTGCGGCGCGGATCGCGGACGAGCGCTGCCCGAACACCGGCAGCGGCGCGTTGAGCTGCGCCCCCACGTTCTGCCGACCGTCCGGCGGCACGCCCGACGCGACGAAGTTGCCGTAGAGCTGCAGCTCCGGGTTCGGCCACAGCTTGGCGGACAAAACGTCGAAGCGCGCGCTGCCGACCTGTGTACGCCACGACGCAACCTCCGGGCTGTTCTTCAGCCAGCGCACGAACAGCTCCTGCTCCTGCACGCCGTCCTGCGCACGCGCGGTCGTGGCGAGCAACACCAACACAAACGCGAGGAACCTCATGCGTCCTCCGAGTCGACGGCCGGCAGCGCGATCGGCGTCGCGGGCGCGAACACCTTGTAGAGCATCGGCAGCGTGAACAGCGACAGCACCAGCGACGAGAACAAGCCACCCACGACCACGATCGCGAGCGGCTTCTGCGAGTCCGAGCCGATGCCCGTGCTCAGCGCGGCCGGGATCAGGCCCAGCGTCGCCACCAGCGCGGTCATCATGATGGGACGTAGCCGCAGATCCGCGGCCTTGATGATGGCGTCGTCCAGCGCGAGCCCGGTCGCGCGCTCCTCGCCGATGTACGAGACCAGGATCACGCCCGTCTGCACCGACACCCCGAACAGCGCCAGGAAGCCGACGCCCGACGAGACCGAGAAGTTGTGGCCGGTGATCAGCAGCGCGGCGAGCCCGCCGAGCGGCGAGGTCAGCAGCACGTTGCCGAGGATGATGAACGCCTCGCGCGCGCGCCGGAACATCATGAACAGCAGCACGAAGATCGCCAGCAGCGTGACCGGGATGACGAGGCTCAGGCGCGCGCCGGCTCGCCGTGCGCTCTCGAATTCGCCGGCCCACGTCACGCGGTAGCCGTCCGGCACCTTCACCTCCTTCTCCACCAGCGCCTGCGCCTCGTCCACCGTCGAGCCGAGGTCGCGGTCGCGGATGCCGAACTTGATCGCGATGTAGCGGCGGTTCGCCTCGCGGTAGATGCGCGAGGCGCCGGCGATCACACTCACATCCGCCACCTGCGACAGCGGAACGGCCGAGCCACCTTCGAGCGGCAACAGCAGCCGGCGGATCGCATCGACGTCGTCGCGCACGTCGGCCGCGAAGCGCAGCACCAGATCGTGCCGGCGCTCGCCCTCGACGATCTGCGACACGGCGGCGCCACCGATGCCCATCTCGATCGCCCGCTCCACCGCCTCGACGGTCAGCCCGTAGCGCTGGGCCCGCTCGCGCGCGATCTCGATGTGCACGTTGGACTGGCCGAGCTCCCGCAGGATCCCGAGGTCGACCACACCGCGCACCTTCTTGATGCTCTGCGCGATGCGCTCCGCGATGTCGTCGAGCGCGTTGAGGTCATCGCCGACGATCTTCACCGCAAGCTGGCCCTTCACGCCGGTGATCGCCTCCTCGACGTTGTCCGAGATCGGCTGCGAGAACCCGAACGAGATGCCGGGCACCACCGAGACCGCACGACTGATCGACGCGATCAGGGTCTCCTTGTCCTGGTGGAACTCCGGCCGCCACTCTTGCTTGTCCTTCAGGATCAGCAGGAACTCGGCGTTGTAGAAGCCGGTCGGGTCGGTGCCGTCGTCCGGGCGGCCGACCTGCACCGCCATCGTTCGCACCTCCGGGTAGCGCTGCACGATCTCGCGAATGCCCTGCGTGTCGCGCTGGGGCGTGTGCACGCCGTCGACCAGCGCGG
>JBEVNG010000108.1:0-12374 GCA_040508235.1 Polyangiales bacterium
GGCTGGCCGAGCAGCAGCTGCTGGCCTTCGATCAGGACCGTGCGCGCGGTGGCCTGCGCGTTCATGGTCGCCTCGACCACCTGCTGGGCGCGCAGGCTCAGCTCGCTGCGCTGGGTCTCGGCCGAGCGCGCCACCGCGTCGCGCAGCTCGTTCAGCGTGCGCCCGCCGATCAGCGAGTCGAGGAAGTTGTGCAGCCGGTCGAGCTCGGCCGGGTCGGGATCACGATCGACCTGGATCACGCGGTTCTCGACCGCGCCGGAGCTGGTGACGACCACGGCCAACAGCTGCCCGGGACGCAGGCGCATCCACTTGAGCTGCGAGACCGACTGCTCGGCCACGCGGTGGATCACCGAGGCGCCCCCGGTCAGCGCGGACAGCAGGCGGCCCGCCTCGCGAGGCAGGTCGTCGATGCCGGGCGTGAGCTGCGACATGCGCGCGAACAGGGCGGCGCGGTCGGCGGCGTCGACCTCCTTGGCGCGGCCGAGTGCATCGACGAACGCGCGGAAGCCCTTGTCGGTGGGCACGCGGCCGGCGCTGGTGTGCGGCTGCGCGAGGTAGCCGGCCTCCTCCAGGTCGGAGAGCTCGTTGCGCACGGTGGCGGGCGAGATGTCGAGGCCGTAGCGGCGAGCCAGCTTGCGCGACCCGACCGGCTCGCCCGTGGCGATGTACTCGGTCACCGCAGCGTACAGAATGCGGCGTGATCGGAATGCAAGCTCGGCCATGTGGTCGCTACCATCTAGGTAGGCGCGTCTCTTGCGCCCTGTCAAGCCGGGCGCCGGCATGGGTGCGGGCGGCGTTACAAATCACTTGGCCAGGATGCGGGCCAGCTCCAGCAGGTCGCTCTTGATGGGCTTGGTCTTGCCGGCCACCTCCGCCAGTGGGGTGCGCGTGACCTGGCCGTGCACGTAGCCCACCAGCACGCCCGACTCGCCGTCCTCCAGCGCCTTCACCGCGCCCACGCCGAGCCGCGTGCCGAGGATGCGGTCGAAGGCGCTCGGCGGCGCACCACGCACCACATGACCCAGCTGCGTCGCTCGTAGCTCGAAGCCCACCATGGTCTTGTCCTGCTCGAAGAACTGCAGGATCTCCTCGGTGCCCATCTTCACGCCCTCGGCCACCACCACGATCGCGTGCGTCTTGCCGCGGTGGTAGGCGGCGCGCAGGCGGTCGGCGATGTCTTGCGGTGGCACTTCGTACTCCGGCGTGGAGATCACCTCGGCGCCGCCGGCGAGCCCGGCCATCAGCGCGAGGTAGCCACAGTCGCGGCCCATGGTCTCGACCAGGAACGCGCGGTTATGCGAGCTGCCGGTGGTGCGCAGGTGATCGATCGCCTCCAGCGTCACGTTGATCGCGGTGTCCGCGCCGATGGTGGTGTCGGTGCCGAGCAGGTCGTTGTCGATCGTGGAAGCGATGCCCACCACCGGGAAGCCCATCTGCGAGAGCATGTGCGAGCCCGTCTGCGAGCCGTTGCCGCCGATCACGACCAGGCTCTCGATGCCCTTGGCGCCGAGGTTGCGCAGCGCCTTGGAGCGACCGCTGTCCTCGCGGAACTCCTTGCAGCGCGCGCTGCCCAGGAACGTGCCGCCGCGCTGGATGATGCCGCCGACGTCGCGCGCGCGCAGCGGCTCGATGGTTCCGTCGACCACGCCCTGCCAGCCGTTGCGCACACCGAAGACCTCGATGTTGTGGTCCAGGGCAACGCGCGTGACGGCTCGGATCGCGGCGTTCATGCCCGGGGCATCGCCCCCGCTGGTGAGGATCGCGATACTCTTCATGAGCGTGAGCGTATGTCCGCCATCCGCGCACGTCCACGCCGAGCAGGACTGCACTCGAAGCAGACGCCAACCCGAAACCGGGTTAAAAATAACCGGGCCGCTTAGTCCCGTTTGCGAGCGCGGTTTGCGACTGGCGTCCCCCCCCGGAGATTCCGTCGACGCACTCTTTAGCAAGCGGGACCAGCGGCCCTCGATAAGGAGTGAACGATGAATTCGGAGCACGGAAAACTGCAAATCTCCTTGCGCGCTCGCTTTTTCTGATAAGCAGACAGCCGTGACGAGAGACGTCGTACAAGACCGTGCGTCGGGGGAGGCGTCGCCGCAGAGCGGTGGCACGACCGACACGCGCGCGTCGCGGCCGAGCGAGACCGGCGAGATGCGCGCGCGCGCCGACGGGCTCGAGGTGCGGCAAGACGGGCGTTCCGATGGGCGCGCGGACGCGCGTGCCGAGGGACGCGGGGAAGGCGTCGAGACGCGCTTGCGTGAGCAGCGCAAGAGGCTCGCGCGCTTGATGCGCTCCAAGGCGCTGACCAGCGGCGAGGTGTCGCTCGCGCTCTCGGAGCTGACGGAGCTCGGTAGCGAGCTGTGTGCCTGCGCGCGTGCGAGCGTGTGGCAGCTGAACATGGAGAACTCGGCGCTCGACTGCGTCGACGCCTTCGAGGTCGAGCGCAACGAGCACACGCGCGGCACGCGCTTGATGGCGGGCGAGTACCCGACCTACTTCGAAGCGCTCGACGACGAGCGCGCGCTGGCGGTGCACGACGCGACCACGGATCCGCGTACCAGCGAGCTGCTCACGCGCTACCTCGTGCCGCAGCGTATCGGCGCGATGTTGAACGCGCCGGTGTTCCTGCGCGGGCGCATGGTCGGCGTGGTGTCCCTGGAGCACCTGAACGAGCCGCGCCGCTGGCAATTTTGGGAAGAGCTGGTGGCAGGCACGCTGGCGGACTTCGTGGCGCTGGTGCTCACCGCGCGCGAGCAGCTGCGCGCCGAGGGCCAGCTCAAGGAGCTGCGCACGCGCGTGGACGAGATGCTGGAGTCGCGCACCAGCCAGGTGGTGCGCGAGAACGCGGACCTGCAGCGTGAGGTGGATGCGCTGCAGCTGGCGGCCGATGCGATCCGCAAGTCGGAGGACGACCTGGGCCGGCTGTTCGCGGCCTCGCCCGTGCCCATGCTCCTGATCCGGCGCTCGGACGAGCGCGTGTTGCTGGCCAACGAGATGTCGGCGATGGCGCTGCGGGCGCGCGTGGAGGACCTGGTCGATGCGCAGGTGAGCGAGCTGTTCGCGCACCGCTCGGACCTGGCCGATCTGTTTGGCTCGCTGGAGCAGCGAGGTAGCGACGCGCCGCGCGAGGTGCAGCTGCGCACGCTGGAGGGCGAGACGTTCTGGGCGCTGCTGTCGGCGCGCGGCGTGGTGTTCAGCAGCATGGAGACGGTGATGGTCGGCTTCAGCGACCTGACCGCGCAGAAGGCGGTCGAGCACCAGCTGCGCTTCCTGGCGCAGCGCGATCCGCTGACGCAGGCCTACAACCGCCACCACTTCTGGCAGCTCGCGCACACCGAGATGGCGCGCGTGAAGCGCTACCGGCGCCCGCTGGCGATGGCGATGATCGACGCCGATCACTTCAAGAACGTCAACGACCGCCACGGCCACGACGTCGGCGACATGGTGCTGCGCATGATCGTCGACACCTGCACCGACTCGCTGCGCAAGAACGACGTGCTCGCGCGCTACGGCGGCGAGGAGTTCATCGTGCTGCTGCCGGAGACGGCGCCCGACGGTGCGCTGGCGGTGGTCGAGCGCCTGCGGGAGCGCGTGGCCGAGCTGCCGCTCACGCTCGACGATGGGCAGCAGGTGTCGATCACGGTCAGCATTGGCCTGGCCAGCCTGAGCAGCCCCCAGGAAGGGTTCGAGGCCCTGCTCAAGCGAGCGGACGACGCGCTCTACGCCGCCAAACGCGGTGGGCGCAACCGCGTCCAAGTTGGCTGACCTACCCGCTCGCTCTGGGTTACGCTGCCTCGCGCGATGGCCATATCGGACGAGCACCACCTGTTGAAGGCCGACCTCGAGGGCGCCGCCCATGAGCTCGGGGTCACGATCGAGCGCACGCAGAGGACCGGCGACGACGGCAAGCGCGTGCGCGAGGTCGAGCTGACCCTGCCGCGCCCCACCACGGTGACCGCGCGCTTCGTGCGCGAGAACTTGATCCGGCGCGCGGAGAAGCTGTTCGTGGACGAGGTCGAGACCGGCTCGGCCTGGTTCGACGACCTGATCTTCGTGATCACCTCCACGCGGGCGGAGACGGCGGCGTTCCTGGCCGACAAGCGGGTGCAGCAGGCGCTGATCCTGTTGGTCGACGACGACCGCCACGTGCAGGTCGAGCGCGACAAGCTGCGGCTGATCGACGAGGACACGCGCGACGACGGGCGCGATGCGCTGGCCGAGCTGCTGGCGCTGGCCAAGCACCTGCTCGCCGAGCCGGCATGATCGTGTGGTCGAAAACGCGGGAAACGTGCATTCTGCGGCGATGAGTTGGCGGTCGTCGTGGCTGTTGGGGTTGCTGCTGGTGGCGTGCGCGGACGATGATCGACCCGACCGTGACGGCATGGACGCCGGCCTGGACGCAGCCCAGCCGGACCTCGATGCGATGCGCCCGGCGCCTGACGCGGGCAGCGATGCGTCGCTCGACGCGGACGTGTGCGACACGCGCGAGCAGCAGCTGCCGGTGCCGACGGCCTGGCACGTGACGGGCGACGTGGTCTACACGGACCTGCCGCCCGTGGGTGGCGATCACAACCAGTGTTGGGCCAACTGGGGCGTGCACGAGACCGAGCTGGCGGACGAGAACTGGGTGCACAACCTGGAGCACGGCGGCATCGTGTTCCTCTACAACTGCGCGAGCGGCGGCTGCGCCAACGAGGTCGACACCATGCGCGTGTTCGTCAGCGGGCGTACGCAGGCGCTGCTGACGCCGTACGCCGCGCTGCCCACCCGCTTCGCGGTGGTGGCGTGGGGCGTGCGGCTGACGACCAACTGCTTCGACATGCCGGCGTTCCAGCGCTTCTATCCGCAGCACGTCGACAACGCGCCCGAGTCGATCGCGAGCGACCCGCCGCGCTCGTGCCAGTAGCTCAGGCGTTGGCGTCTTGCGTCGGCCGCATGCTGCCGCGCGCGTCGAGACCAAAGCGGCGCAGCGCGCGGTCGAGCACGTTGCGTACGCTCTGCGCGAGCGCGCGCACGTGCGGCTCCTCGACGATCGAGGTGTGGCTGCCGGGCACGTCGATGATCTCGATGCCGCCCGTGACCACGCCGCCCCAGCCGTTCTGCTCGTCTTCCGAGTAGTCGAGCTCGCCGCGCGAGCGATCCGCGCGCACGCGAAACAGCACGGCGTCGCCGTCGTATGGGGTGGGCTGGTAGTCGAGGATCCAGCGATCCCAGGCGTCGCCGACCGCACCCATCGCGACCGGCGGCTCCCAGATGCGCTCGGCGATCTTGGGTGCCGCGGCGCGCAGCGCGTCCTGCGCCTTGTAGCGTAGCCAGCGCTCCGCATAGACCTGCGCGTAGCGTGGGCCCAGCTCGCGGAACAGCTCGCTGTGCCCGCGCAGCTTGCCCGCGAGGTCGCGCGGTGGCGCGGCCGGGTTCCAGGCATCGAAGAACAGCAGCGGTCCCACCACGTGGCCCTGCGCGCGCAGCCGGCGCGCCATCTCCAGGATCATCGCGCCGCCGCCGGAGAAGCCGGACAGCAGGTACGGACCCTTGGCGCGCACGCGCTGCATGTCCGCCAGGTACTCGTCGACCTGCGCCTCCAGCGTGGCGTGCGGCGGCGTGGAGCCGTCGACGCCGCGCGCCTGCAGGCCGAACGCGGGCTGCTCGCGGCCGAGCAAGGTCGCCAGGTGGCGCAGGTTCATCACGTTGCCGCCGCGTCCGCCGACGCAGAACAGCGGCGGGCGCTGGCCCCGCGGCTGCAACGGCACGATGGTGGTCCACTCGCGCAATACCTGCGTGTCGCGTGCGCCGCGCAGCGCGAGGTGCTCCTGGATCAGCGTGCTCAGCTGGCGCACCGTGGGCGCCTCGATGATGGTCGCCAGCGGCACGGTCACGCCCCAGGTCGACTTGATGCGCACGCCGAGCCGCACCGCGACCAGCGAGTGGCCACCGAGCTCGAAGAAGTCGTCGGTGGCGCCGATGCGATCGATGCCGAGCGCCTCGGCCCAGAAGCCGGCCAGCTTGCGCTCCAGCTCGCCCTCGGGGGCGACGTACTCGCGCTTGAGCTCGCTGCGCTTGAAGCCGGAGCGGCTGGCGCTCAGCGGACTGGAGGCGCGCGGAACCGGGCCGATCACCACGCGATGATCGGTGCTGCTGCCGAGCGCCTCGATCACGGCCTTGGCCGTCTCCTGGGTGCTCAGGCCGCGCTCGATCTCGGCGAGCACCGCGAGCACCTGCGGGTCGTGGATCGGTCCCTCGGACTCCAGCTGGCGGATCCAGCGCGTGAACATGCCGCCGTCGCGCACCAGGCCGAGGTCGTAGTGGCGGCTGCGCTTGTCGCGCGCGAAGTCGGCGAACGCGTCGCCGAACTCGGCGGCGGCGCTGCGGGCGTAGGTGCCGGCGCGCGGCGAGAAGCGCGTGGCGTTGCCGAGCGTGACCACGAAGTCGAGCTGGTCGCGGCGCGTGACTTCCTCCAGCACGCGCGTGCCGAGCACCTCGGCTGCCAGCGCGTCGCGCGCCTCGTCGAGCGACTCGCCGCCGCACAGCGCCTCGTTGAGCGAGCCGGCCGCGTGGATCACGCCGCGGATCTGCCCGAACTTGCGGCGCGCTGCGTTCAGCGCGGAGCCGAGCGACTCCAGGTGGCAGATGTCGGCGCCCAGCGCGAGCACCTCCATGCCGCGACCTTCCAGCGCCTGGATCTTGCGGATGCGCTCGCTGACCGGGTCGTCGGCCGCGTGCTCGCGCAGCCAGTCGTCCCAGTACGCGCGGTCCGGGATCGGCGTGCGGCCGATCAGCACCAGCTTGATCTTGGCGCGCGCGGCGAGCTGCTCCGCGATCGCGTGGCCGAGGTTGCCGAAGCCCCCGAGCACCACGTAGCTGGCGCCCGGACGCAGCGGCGGCGAGCGGCCCTCGAACTTGCGGGCGGGCACGCTCTCCAGCGTGCGCTGCAACAGCTGCGTGCCGCGCAGGGCGTAGATGCCGGAGCTGCGGCCGACCAGCTCGGGCAGCAGCGCCTCGGCGGCCTTATCGTGCATGCGCGAGAGCAGCTGCGGGATGATCAGCGCGCGCTTGAGGCCGACCGGCACGTTGATGTCGATCGCGAGCGCGGTGATGTGCGGCTGCTCCAGCGGCAGCGCCAGGATGGGGCCGAACGAGAGCGTCTTGGCGGGGAACAGCACCGCCTCGCTGCCGGCGCCGAGCGCGTCGTTGGTGACGCTGACGATGCGCAGTGGGCGCTGTTCCTCCAGCGCGGCCAGGCCCTGGCAGATGGCGAGCAGCGTGAAGTAGCCGCGCTCCATGTCGTGGTGGAAGCGGTTGGTGGCGGTGCGGAAGCGCTCCTCCGTGGTCACCGTCCAGCCGAGCACGATGGTGTCCGGCATGCGGCCGCTCCGGGCCAGCTCCGCGATCAGCGTGGCCGGTCCCTCGAAGCCGCGGTCGCAGTCGATGCGGTAGTTGTGCTCGTCGACCTGGCTGAGGGCCTGGCCGCCCGCGAGCCGTGCGGCGATCACGTCGCAGCCGTGCTGACGCAGCTGCTGCACCACGCGCTCGCCGAAGCCGGTGTCGTCGACGAACACCAGGAAGCGCTGGCCCGCGCTCGGCTTGGCCAGCGAGGGCTCGCACGGCAGGTACTTCACGCGCGAGTGCGGGAGCTCGTTGCCGCGCGGCGTGGGCAACGCTGCCGCCGCGGCGCTGGTGGCGCGCGGCTCGGTCCACAGCGTGCGCCGCTCGTACGGATAGGTGGGTAGATGCACGTGGCGTGCGTCGGGGCTCTCGTCGAAGCTGGGCTCGCGCTCCTCGCTGAAGCGACGCGCCTGCTCGATCACGCGCATCAGCTCCGGCACCGCCGAGACCTCGCGAGCGGCCTCGCCGCGCAGCTGCGCGATGGCGTCCTCGTGCGAGCTGACCACCAGCGCCTTGCGCACGTCGAAGCGATGGCGCGCGCGCAGGCTGAACGCGACGTCGCGCAGGCTCAGCTCCGGGTGACGCTCCAGGTGCTCCGCGAGCCGCTGCTGCATGGCCGTCAGCGCTTCCTGCGAGCGTGCGCTGAGCGCGAGCAGCTGCGGGCCGCCCTCGTCGAGCACGTCTTCGCGCGCGGGCGCCTCCTCCAGCACCATGTGCACGTTGCTACCGCCGACGGCGAGGCAGTTGACCAGCGCTCGGCGCGGCTCGTCGCTCTTCCAGGCAGCCCGGTCGGTGATGACGCGGAACGGCGAGCTCGCGAGGTCGAGCATCGGGTTGGGCGTGCTGAAGTTGGCCAGCGGCGGCAGCGTGCGCGCCGACAGCGCGCTGGCGGCCTTGATCACGGACATCAGGCCGGACGCCGCGTCGGTGTGGCCGAGGTTGGGCTTGTTGGTGCCGAGCACGCAGAAGCCCACGTCCTGCGTGGTCTGCCGGAACGCCTGCGTGAGCGCGTTGATCTCGATCGAGTCGCCGAACGCCGTGCCGGTGCCGTGCGCCTCCACGAAGCCGATCGAGCGCGCCTCGACACCCGCCACCGCCAGCGCTTCTTCGATCGCGCTCAGCGGACCATCGACCGAGGGCGCCGCGAAGCCGACCTTGCGGCGGCCGTCGTTGTTGTAGGCGGTGGCGAGGATCAGCGCGTAAATCGCGCGGCCTTCCTTGAGCGCATCCTCGACGCGCATCAGCGCCACGACGCCGGCGCCGCTGGAGGGCAACGTGCCCTGCGCCCCGGCGTCGAAGGTGCGGCACACGCCGTCGGGCGAGCTGATGCCGCCCTCCTCGTACAGGTAGCCCGTGCCGTGCGGAAGCACGATGGACGCGGCGCCCGCGAGCGCGATCCGGCACTCGCGACCGATCAGGCTCTGGCAAGCGAGGTGCACGGACAGCGAGCCGGTGGCGCACGACGCGGCCACGCCGGTGACCGGACCGCGCAGGTCGAGCGCATACGCGATGCGCGCGGCGATGTAGTCGCGGTCGTTGCCCAGCTGCAGCAGCTTGTCGCGGCCGTGCTGCTCGACGATCTCACGGTCGGGCAGCAGGTTGTAGAACAGGTAGTCGTTGGGCCCGGTGCCCACGAACAGGCCGACCGGTCCGGTCGGGCGCGCGGGGTCGATGCCCGCGTCCTCGAGCGCGTCCCAGCTGCACTCCAGCAGGTGGCGCGTCTGTGGGTCGGTGAGCGCGGCGTCGCGCGGTGTCAGCCCGAAGAACTCGGGATCGAACTCGCGCAGGCTCGGCAAGCGCAGCGTGGTGCGCACGTAGCGCGGGTTCTTGCGTTCGCGCTCGCTGACGCCCGCCTTGCTGAGCTCCTCGTCGCTGACCGGCTCGCTCAGCACGTGTCCGGCGACCAGGTGCTGCCAGAGCGACTCGCGGTCGAGCGCGCCCGGCGCATGCACGCCGATGCCCACGATCGCGATCGCGTTGGGAGGCAGATCCTCCGGCGGTAGCTGTTCGTCACTCATCGTGGACGCACCGTGGTCATAAGGTCGCAACCATAGCGCGTGTCACCCGGGCGCGGACAGAGTGTGAGCAAAGCGCGGCGGCAGGCGCAGGTCAGCCGCGCCGTCCGGAGGTACGCCGTGCGGCCGCCGCGGCGCGCTCGTTTCCGCGCTGCGCGGAGCCCGTGTTCGTGGCGGCGCCTACGTGCAGGTAGTTGGCGAGGCTCTTCACGGTAGGGAAGCGGAACAGGTCCGGAACCGCGACCGGCTTGCCCGTGCGCTGCGTGATCGCCTCCGCCAGCTTCACCACCAGCAGAGAATGCCCGCCGAGGTCGAAGAAGTTGTCCTGGGTGCCGACGCGCGTGATGCCGAGCACCGCGCACCAGGCCTCCGCCACGCCCTGCTCCAGCTCGCCCTCGGGCGCCACGTACTCACCCACGCCGAGCGAGCTGTCCTGCGCGGGCGCGGGCAGCGCGCGGCGATCGAGCTTGCCGTTGGGCGTGGTGGGCAACTTCGCGAGCGGTACGAACGCCTGCGGCAGCATGTACTCCGGCAAACCCGCCTGCGTGAGGAAGGTGCGCAGCTCACCGACCGTGGGCTCACCCTGCGCCACCAGGTAGGCGACCAGGCGCTTGTCACCCGGGCGATCCTCGCGCGCGATCACGGCGGCCTCGTGGACCGCCGGGTGCGTGCGCAGCGCGACCTCGATCTCGCCGAGCTCGATGCGGTAGCCGCGTAGCTTCACCTGGTGATCGTTGCGGCCCAGGAACTCGACCGCGCCGTCCGCGCGCAGGCGCGCCAGATCGCCGGTCTTGTACATGCGCCCGTCGGCGAACGGATCCTTCACGAAGCGGCTCTCCGTGAGCTCCGGGCGCTGGTGATAGCCGCGGGTGACGCCGGCGCCGCCGATCAGCAGCTCGCCGATCGCGCCGCGCGGCGTGGGCAGGCCGCGCTCGTCGAGGATGTAGATGCGCGTGTTCGCGATCGGCTTGCCGATCGGCACGCTGCCCTCCGGCTGCGTCACCGCGTGCGTGGTCGACCAGATGGTGGTCTCGGTGGGGCCGTACATGTTGATCAGGCGGCCGTTCTTCAGCACCGTGATCAGCTGCTTGGCGAGGTCGACCGGCATCGCCTCGCCGCCGAGCAACAGCTCCTTCACGCCGGCGAGCGCATCGCGTCCCTTGGCATCGCTGAGCAACAACGTCGCCTGCGAGGGGGTGCACTGGAAGTGCGTGACCTTCTGCGCGAGCAACGCAGGCAGAGCGAACTCGGGCCCGCTGTCGTCGCTGTGGATCACGATGGTGAAGCCGCGCGCGAGCGAGCCGAAGATCTCCAGCAGCGAGATGTCGAAGCCGATGCTGGTCGCGTTCAACCACACGCCGGGCGTGGACAACGACAGGCGCGCATCCATGCCGGCGAGGAAGTTGGCGAAGTTGCCGTGCTCGACCAGCACGCCCTTGGGCTTGCCGGTGGAGCCCGAGGTGTAGATGGTGTACGCCACGTTCGCGGGCGTGAGCTTCACGTTCGGGCGCGTGTCGTCGGCCAGTGGCTCCTTGTCGAGCAACACTGGCGTGACCTTGGCATCGAGCGTCCCGAGCGCGCCGATGCTGTCGCTGCGCGAGACCACGAAGCGCGCGCCCGAGTCCTCCAGCATGTAGCTGATGCGCTCCGCCGGGTAGGTGGGGTCGAGCGGCAAGTACGCAGCGCCCGCCTTGAGCACGCCCAGCTGCGCGACGATCATGTCGCTCGAGCGACGCACGCACACGCCGACGATCTGCTCGGGCCCGACGCCGCGCGCGATCAGCAGGTTGGCGACCTGGTTGGCGCGCTTGTCCAGCTCGCCGTAGCTGAGCGACTTGCCCTCGAACGTGAGCGCGGCGCGCTCGGGGTTGCGACTCGCCTGCTGCTCGAAGAAGCCGTGGATCGGCGTGTCCCGTTCGAACGCGGTCTCGGTCGCGTTCCAGTCGTGCAGCACGCGCTGGCGCACGGCATCGGTGAGCACGGGCAGGTCGCGCGGCGCTTGCTGTGGGTTGGCCACCACTCCGGCGAGCACCGCCTCGTAGCTGCTCAGCCAGTCGCGGATGGTCGCGCTCTCGAACAGGTCGCGGTTGAACTGCGTCTCGATCACGATCTCGCGCTTGGTGTCGACCAGGTTGGCGAAGATCTCGAACACGTCGTACGCGCGCGGCACGTTCCAGGACTCGACGCGCAGGCCCGTGAAGCCACGCTGCGTGTAGCCCTGGTCGACGTTGAAGCTGACCGGCGCGAGCGGCATGCGGCTGGGATCGCGCGGCACCGACAGCTCGGACAGCAAGCTGCCGAAGCTGACGTGCTGGTTCTCGATCGCGTCGACCAGCTGTCCCTTGGTCTGCGCGAGCGCGCTGGCGAATGGGGCCGCCGGATCGAGCTTGCCGTGCACGGGCAAATAGCTGACGGCGTGGCCGACCAGCCCCGTGCGCCCCGAGCTGGCCTGGCCCGCCGCGGACACGCCAAGCACGAGGTCCCACTGGTTGGTGATGCGCGCGAGCGTGACCTGGAAGCTGGTGAACAGCAGCTGCAGCAGGCTCGTGTGCTGCTGCTTGGCGAGCGCGCGCAGCGAGTCGCACAGCGCTGCCGGCAAGGTGTAGTCATGGCGCTCGGCGGCGTAGGTGCGCAGTGGCGGGCGCGGGCGATCGACGGGCAGCTCCAGCACCGGCACGCCGTCGGCATATTGTTTGGTCCAGTACTCCAGCGCCGACTTGTACTCCGCCCCGCGCTCCTGCGTCGCGCGCTCCAGCGCGTAGGCGACGTACGAATCTCCAGCCTCGAGCTCGGGCTCCTGCCCCTGGGCGGCCGCGTCGTACAGAATGCCCAGCTCCTCCAGCAGCACGCCGTACGACCAGCCGTCGAGCACCAGGTGATGGCCGACGAGCAGCAGCCGGTGCTCGTCCGGGCCGAGCTTCGCCAGGGTCGCCCGCAGCAGCGGTCCGCGGCCGAGGTCGAACGGCTCCTCGGCCG
>JBEVNG010000139.1:0-8913 GCA_040508235.1 Polyangiales bacterium
GCCGGACCCCGCGCGCTTGAAAGAGGTGTACCAGCGCCTCTTGCACGCAGCACCCGCCGCGAGCCCGTACGATCTTCCTCCGCCCGCGCCGTCGTCGGGCCGGCCGTGGGGCTGGTTCACGATCGGCGGAGCCGTCGTGGTCAGCGCGACGCTGTGGCTGAGCAAGCCCGAGCCACCGCCCGCCCTGGTGGCGCGCCCGGAGCCGCCGCCATCGCAGGTGCAGCGAGCGGTCGCGCCCAGCGTGACCAAGCGGGTCGAGCCGCAGGTGATCCCCTCGAGCGACTGGCCGGTGGCGAGCCCTGTGTTGGCGACGCGAGGCTCTGCTGCCCGGCGCATCAAGCGCGAGCGCCGCGAAGACGCGCCCGCGCTGGAGGCCGAGCCCGCGCCGGCACCAACGATGGAGGCTCCTGCTATCGACGACGCGCCGAGCCCGAGCCCGCCGACGGCAGCGATCGTGGAGAGCCACGAGACCCACGCGTCGACGATCCGTATTCGCAAGTCGAACGACGCTGCGGCCTCGCTGCGCGACGAGGTGCGGCTGATCACCCATGCGCGCAAGGCGCTCGAGCAGGGCGACTGGCAGGCCGCGCAGCGCGCGCTCGACGAGCACCAGCTCGACCATCCGGTGGGCCAGCTGCACATCGAGCGGCGCGCGTTGTGGGCGCGCGCGCGTTGTCTGGCCGGAGATCTCGCGGGGGCACGACGCATCCACGCCGAGCTGCTGACGCTCGCGCCTGGCACGGCGTTGCTGCGCGGCCTGGAGCGAGCGTGTCCCGACGTCGCCGTCGCCCGCTGAACGAGGCAGACTTGGGGCATGGCGACATGGGACCAAGCGCAGTACCTCAAGTTCGAGCGCGAACGAACGCGCCCCGCGAGTGAGCTGCTGGCGCGCGTGCAGACAGACGCGCGGCTGGCGATCGACCTCGGTTGTGGACCCGGCAACTCCACCGCGCTCCTGCGCGAGCGTTTCCCCGGCGCACGCGTGATCGGCGTCGACAGCTCCGCGGAGATGCTGGTGCGCGCACGCGCGGACCTGCCCGAGCTGGAGTTCGTGCAGGCGGACGTGTCGAGCTACGCGAGCGAAGGCGCGGACCTGCTGTTCGCGAACGCGGTGTTCCAGTGGGTGCCGGAGCACGCCACGCTGCTGCCGCGCCTGATGCAGTCGCTCCAGCCCGGCGGCACGCTCGCGTTCCAGGTGCCCGACAACCTGCACGCGCCGACGCATCGCTTGATGCGCGAGCTGCCCGGCCCGTGGTCGTCGGCGGTCGGCGCTCTCGACCCGCGCACGGCCGTGGGCAGCACCGGCTTCTACTTCGACCTGCTCGCGCCGTACGCCAGCGACGTCGACATCTGGCGCACCACCTACGAGCACGTGATGCCCAGCGCGGAGGCGATCGTCGAGTGGGTCAAGGGCACCGGCCTGCGCCCCTACCTCGACGTGGTGCCGGATCGCGACGCGTACCTGCGCGCGTACACCAGCGCCGTCGATGCCGCGTATCCAGCGCATCACGGCGGCGCGCGCCTGTTCTCGTTCCCGCGCCTGTTCGTCGTCGCGCGCCGCGCTCAACATCGCAGCTAGTCCGCGCGCAGCCGGATGGGCCGGCTCGGCCGAGGCCGTGGTGCGCTCGCTTGCCGATGACCAGCGAACTAGCTCAGCTGCACGACAGGATCTCCGGCGCGCTGACCGCGTACAGCAAGGCAGAGGAGACCAGGCCGCTGGCGAGGGCGCCGAGCACGAAGCCGGTGATGCGGCTCGGGTGGGAGCGGCGGAACTGGCGGGGGACGCGTGTCAGCTTGAGGATGCCGCCGACGAGCAGGCCCAGTGCGAGGCCGGTGGCGACTCCCGCCGCGATGGGCGGCGTCTTGAGGCGCGTGTTGGGCTCGTCGTAGCTGTAGCAGTAGGTCCGAGGGGCGAACACGGCGGCGTGTACCGCAGCGGCCGCCAGCAGGCCGCTGCCGACCATGATCAGCGCACTGCCGCGCCGCTGCTGGTGCCGCAGGAGGGTTGGGTCCTCGAGGGGGCCCACCTCCAGCCGGCCCACCAGCAGCTCCGGCGCGAGCAGGACGCGCGCTGTTTGCGCGCTCGCCGCGCCGGGGAGCGAGCCCAGGAAGAGCAAGACCAGCAGCGTGCCGACAGGGCGAAGCATCCTCATGTGCGCACGAGCGTGCACGTGTCGAGGCGGCTTGGCCAGAGAGCGTGGGGATGATGCGCGCGCACCGCAAGCGGCCGAGCGTGCGCTAACGGACTCGCACCTTGCGCTCGCGTACGTACCTGAGCCGGCTCTGGGAGGAGCGCGATGGCGAAGCAGGGCAACGGAGTGAACGTGGGGCAGGGCGGCGAGACGCAGCAGCTGACCACGGATGCGAAGAACACGCTGACCACGAACCAGGGAATCCCGGTCTCGGACAACCAGAACCAGCTCAAGGCGGGGCCACGCGGGCCGGTGTTGCTGGAGGACTTCGTCCTGCGGGAGAAGATCTTCCACTTCGACCATGAGCGCATCCCGGAGCGCATCGTGCACGCCCGCGGCTCGGCGGCGCACGGCTACTTCGAGCCTTACGAGTCGCTGTCGGACATCACCAGCGCGGACCTGTTCCAGCGCAAGGGCGAGCAGACGCCGGTGTTCGTGCGCTTCTCCACCGTCGCGGGTGGTGCGGGCTCGGTCGACACGCCGCGCGACGTGCGTGGCTTCGCCGTGAAGTTCTACACGAAGCAGGGCAACTGGGACCTGGTCGGCAACAACATCCCGGTGTTCTTCATCCAGGACGCGATCAAGTTCCCGGACCTGATCCACTCCGTGAAGATGGAGTCGGACCGCGGCTATCCTCAGGCGGCGAGCGCGCACGACACGTTCTGGGACTTCGTCTCGCTCATGCCCGAGTCCACGCACATGGTGCTCTGGGCGATGTCGGACCGCACGATCCCGCGCTCGCTGCGCACGATCGAGGGCTTTGGCATCCACACGTTCCGGCTCGTCAACGCCAAGGGCAAGGTCACCTTCGTGAAGTTTCACTGGAAGCCCAAGCTCGGCTTGCAGTCGACGGTCTGGGACGAGGCGGTGAAGATCGCCGGCGCGGATCCGGACTACCAGCGGCGCGATCTCTACGAGTCGATCGCGAGCGGCGCCTATCCAGAGTGGGAGCTGGGCCTGCAGCTGTTCGACGAGGACACGGCCAACAAGCTGCCCTACGACGTGCTCGACGCCACCAAGATCATCCCGGAAGAAGTGGTCCCGGTGAAGCTGGTGGGCAAGCTCGTGCTCAACAAGAACCCGGACAACTTCTTCGCCGAGACCGAGCAGGTCGCTTTTTGTCCGGCCAACATCGTGCCGGGCATCGACTTCAGCGAGGACCCGCTGCTGCAGGGGCGCTTGTTCTCGTACCTCGACACCCAGCTCAAGCGGCTCGGCTCGACCAACTTCCACCAGATCCCGATCAACGCGCCCAAGGGCTGCCCGTTCCACAACTTCCAGCGCGACGGCCACATGCAGACCGCGCAGTTCAAGGGCCGCGCGAACTACGAGCCCAACAGCCTGGCCGAGAACGGCGAGGACGGTGGACCGCGCGCCAACGCGCAAGCTGGCTTTCGTACCGTCGGCGCGCCGGTCGAGGGCACCAAGCTGCGCATCCGCGCCGAGTCGTTCGCCGACCACTACAGCCAGGCGCGGCTGTTCTTCCGCTCGCTCGATCCGGCCGAGCAGGCGCACGTCGCCTCGGCGTTCGTGTTCGAGCTCAGCAAGGTCGGCATCGACCACGTGCGCTCGCGCGTGCTCGCCAACCTGCGCAACGTCGACGAGGACCTCGCCAAGCGCGTGGCGGACGGACTCGCCATCGACCTGCCCGCGGCCTCCAAGCCCGCTGCGCCGGTGCAGGACCTCGGCACCTCACCCGCGGTGCGCATCATCGGCAACCAGAAGGACACCCTGGAGGGCCGCACGGTGGGCGTGCTGTTCGCGGAGGGCTCCGACGGCAAGCTGATCGAGACCATCCAGGACGAGGTGAAGAAGGCCGGCGGTCAGGTGAAGCTGATCGCGCCCAAGGTCGGCGAGATCAAGCTCAAGGGGGGCACCACGCTCAAGGCCGATGGACAGCTGCAAGGCACTCCGTCGGTGTTGGTGGACGCGATCGCGCTGGTGCTGAGCCCGGAGGGTACGACGCAGCTGCTCAAGGAGTCGGCGGCGGTGCAGTTCGTGATGGACGCGTTCGGGCACCTGAAGGCGATCGGTCACACCAAGGCCGCGCAGCCGCTGCTCGACAAGGCGGGCGTCGAGCCCGACGAGGGCGTGGTGGTGCTCGGTCCGGACTTCGTCGACCTCGCCAAGAAGCGCTTCTTCGCGCGTGAACCAAAGGTGCGCATCCTCGCGTGATCATGCTACGTCGATCGCGTGGCTCCTGAGCTCCTCCGCGATCCCGACACGCTGATCGACCGCGTCCTGTCCAAGCTCGGTGCGCGCATCGTGCTCGGCACGCCGCTCGGCATCGGCAAGCCGAACGCGCTGCTGAACGCGCTGTACCGTCGCGCACGCGCCGACCGCGGCATCGAGCTGGACATCATCACCGCGCTCTCGCTCAACCCGCCACGCGGCAAGTCCGAGCTGGAAGAGCGCTTTTACGCGCCCATTCGCAAGCGCGTCTGGGGCGACTACCCGCGGCTCGACTACCTCGACGACATGGACGCGCGCAAGCTGCCCAGCAACGTGCGCGTGATCGAGTTCTACTGCCGCGCGGGCGCGATCCTCGGCAACCCCAGCGCGCAGCAAAACTACATCAGCAGCAACTACAGCCACGTCGCGCGCGACATGATGTCGCGTGGCGTCAACTTGGTGATGCAGGCGGTGTCGGCGCGCGACGGCTCCAAGGGAGCTCGCTACAGCTTGTCGGGCAACCCAGACGTCACGCTGATGCTGTTGCCGATGCTGGAGAAGAGCAACCGCAACTACCTCGCGGTCGCGCAAGTAAACCGGCAGCTGCCGTGGTTCGGCCACGCGGCGGAGCTCAAGGCCGATCGCGCGCACTTCGTGCTCGACGACCCGCGCTTCGATCACGCGCCGTTCGCGGTGCCGCACGAGCCGGTGGATGACGTCGCGTGGGCGATCGGCCTGCGCTCGGCGGCGCTGGTGAAGGACGGCGGCACGCTGCAGGTGGGCATCGGCGCGCTCGGTGACGCGGCCTGCCACGCGCTGCTCGTGCGCGACCAGAACAACGACACCTTCGGCCGCATGCTCGACGCGCTCGGTCGCGATCCGCTCGCCAGCGAGCTCGGTGGCGATGGCGTCTTTCAGGAAGGCCTGTACGTCGCCAGCGAGCTGATCTCCAACCCGCTGTTCGCGCTGTTCGAAGCTGGCATCGTGCGCCGTCGCGTGCACGAGGACGAGCTGCTGCAAGAGCGTGCGCTCGGCGGCGACTCGGTCGACGACGGCACCTGCATCCAGGGCGCGTTCTTCGTCGGGCCCGCGGACTTCTACCGCCGACTCAGCGCGCTGCCGGACGAGCAGCGCGAGCTCGTCGACATGAACAGCGTGGGTGAGGTCAACCGCATCTACACCCACTACAAGCTCGAGCACCTGCAGCGTCGGCACGCGCGCTTCATCAACATGACGCTGAAGATCAACCTGCTCGGCGCCGCCACGTCCGATCAGCTCGAAGACGGCAAGGTGCTGTCCGGCGTCGGCGGCCAGAGCGACTTCGTCAACATGGCGCACCAGCTGCCGGACGGCCGCTCCATCTTGCTGCTGCGCGCGTCGTCGTCGCGCGCGGGCAAGCTGGAGTCGAACATCGTCTGGCAGTACGGGCACACCACGGTGCCACGCCACATGCGCGACGTGTTCCTGACGGAGTACGGCATCGCGGATCTGCGCGGCAAGACGGACCGCGAGTGCATCGAGGCGCTGCTCGCGATCGCGGACAGCCGGCTGCAGGAGTCGCTGCTGAGCGAGGCCAAGCGCGCCAAGAAGGTGCCCGAGGACGCCACCATCCCCGAGCGCCACAAGAACAACACGCCAGAGCGCATCCGCGCGGCGCTGAAGCCGTACCGCGGCGAGGTGCTGCCGGACCTGCCGTTCGGCAGCGACCTGACCGACGCCGAGTGGAAGCTGGCCGGCCGGCTCAAGAAGATCGCCGCGGCCGCCGGCGGTGGGGACCGCGTGGCGCTCGCCCGCGCCATGGCTCGCCCGGTCTCGGCCGACCGTCCGGACGTGCGCGCCGCCCTGCAGCACCTGCAGCTCGACCGCCCCAGCGGCGCCAAGGAACAGCTGTTCGCGCGGTTGGTGCGAGCGTCGTTCGCGCTCTAAGCTCCGCGCGTGCCCCCCATCACGCACGCCATCTTCGACCTCGACGGAACCCTGCTCGACACCGAGCGCCTCTACAGCGAAGCCGCCATCCAGGTGTGCGCCCGCTACGGTGCCGAGTACACCAACGTGATCAAGCGCGCGATCATGGGCGGCGACACGCTCTGGAGCGCGGAGTACGTGGTGCGCGAGCTGAAGCTGCCCATCAAGCCGCTGCAGTACGTCGCCGAGCGCGAGCGCCTGCTGCGCGAGTGGTTCGCCAACGTCGACCTGATGCCGGGCGCGGCCAAGCTGATCGCGGGCCTGCGCGAGCGCGGCATCCCGTTCGCGATCGCGACCAGCGGCTACCACGAGATCACAATGCTCAAGCTCGCCAAACACCCGTTCCTGCGCTGGGCCGACGCCATCGTGTGCGGCGATGATCCGCGCCTCGAGAACCCCAAGCCCGCGCCCGACATCTTCCTACTCGCCGCCAAGGACCTGCGCGCGACGCCGGAGCGCTGCCTCGCCGTGGAGGACTCGCTGAACGGCCTGCGCGCCGCGCTCGATGCCGGCATGCGCACGGTCGCGCTGGTCGACCCACGCTGGGGCTTCGAGCCCAGCCAGTTCGCCGAAGCCGAGCGCGTGGTCAGCGAGCTTGGCGAGATTCCACTGCGCGAGTACTGCTAAGCAGGCGCGAGCAACACCTGCATGAAGGCGAGCAAGCGGGCGTCCTGGCCTCGCTCGCGGCGCCAGGCGAGGTAGACGCGCGCCGGTGGAACACGCTCGAGGCGCGCGCGATCGGGCGTCAGCGTCATCAGGGCACCGGACGCCAGGAACTCCGCGACCTGGTGATCGGGCAGCACCGCGACGCCGACGCCGGCGAGTGCGAACGCGAGCATCTCGTCGAGGCTGGCGATCTGCGCGACCACGCGTGCGTCGAACGGCTCGCGCGCGCCGAACGTGTTGCGCCACCACTGCTCGTGCAGCGGCAGGCTCGCGTCGTACACCACCCAGCGCTGGGCGCGAAAGTCTTGCACGCTGCTGATGCGCCCGGCCCTGGCCAGGTAGCGTGGGCTCGCGACGGCCAGCAGCTCCTCGCTGTGCACGGGCATCAGCTCCAGCGCGAGCGTGCCGGGATCTTCCACCAGCAGGCCCAGCTCGCAGCGGCCCTCCAGCAACATGCTCCGCACCACGGCGTCGCTCTCCAGCGAGACCTTCAGCGACAGGTCCGGGTACACCTCGAGCAAGCGCAGCAGGCGCGGGCGCAGCCACAGGCGTGCCAGCGAGCGCGGCGCCGCCAGCGCGAGCGTGCCGGTCAGGGCCTCGCGCGCCTGCAGCAGCGTGCGCACGCGCTCCTCGATCGGCGTGAGGTGGCTCTGCAGCACCGGCAGCAGCGCCTGGCCCGCCTCGCTCAAGCGCAGGCGCCCGGCCACGCGCTCGAACAGCGACACGCCCAGCTGCGCCTCCAGCTTCTTGATATGCTGGGCGACCATCGATGGCGTAATGGAGAGACGCGCGGCCACGGCCCCGAAGTTCGGCGTCGCGCCGACCTCGCAGAACGTGCGCAACAACGCGTAGTCGACCGCCATCGGGGGTCTCCCTGACTAAGCTGGCCGCCACGGAAACGCGAGCTTTTGGCGAGCACTGGCCTGGTCTGCCGCGAGGAAGGGTCAATTGGCGCGTGAATTGGCCTCTGCCGCCGATCTGGTGCCCCCAGTCGCCAGGGCACCCCGCGCGCTCTCGCGGGGGCCTAGACTCCGCCGCGGAGGAGCACGGATGACGATGGAGCTCTCGCAGGCGGTAGCACGCACGCACGCCACACAACCCCCTGGTACGCTGCGTCAGGGCGCGGGCGAACCGCTGGTGCTGCTGCACGGAGTCACCGGCTCCGCGAGCATGTGGAGACACGTGCTGCCTCGACTCGCGACCGACTTCGACACGCTCGCGCTGACATTGCTGGGGCATCGCGGCGGACGGCAGCCCACCTCGCAGCCGGTGCGCGTGCGCGACCTGATCGACGACGCCGAGCGCAGCCTGGACGAGCTCGGCCTCGACACCGCGCACCTCGCGGGCAACTCGCTCGGTGGCTGGGTCGCGCTGGAGCTTGCGCGCCGAGGACGCGCGCGCTCGGTGTGCGCGCTGTCGCCCGCGGGCGTCTGGGATCCGGCGCAGCGCACCACCTCGCGCGGCACCTTGAAGCGTGTCGCGCGCACCACTGCCGCCACGCGCGCGATCTTGCCGTGGGTGGCTCGCATGGCCTGGGTGCGACGCTTCGGCCTGCGCGAGAACGCCGCGCACGGCGAGCGCGTGACCGCGCAGGAGCTGGTCGACCTGGCGGACGACATGCTCGGCTGTGTCGTGCGCGACGACTTGCTGGCGACCGACGAGTCGCTCACGCCCCTGCGCGCGCACTGCCCGATCACGATCGCGTGGTGCGCCAAGGATCGGCTGTTCCCGGTCGCGCAGCACGAGCCGCTGGCGCGCGCGTGGTTCCCCGAGGCGCGCTTCCTGCGCCTGGACGACGTCGGCCACGTGCCGATGATGGACGACGCCGCGCTGGTCGCCCGCACCATCCGCGAGGCCACGCGTTAAACGAAAACGCGCGCCACCTTCGGGGCGCGCGTCTCGTCGACTCAGGCTCGCT
>JBEVNG010000145.1:0-6898 GCA_040508235.1 Polyangiales bacterium
GTGCGGCTGCCGCCGGACAGCGGCTGTGCGGACGTGCGCGCGTCCTTGTAGTAAGAGTCGGCGATGCCGACGCAACAAGAGAAGGGCGCGCTGTTCCAGCGGCTGCATGCCGGGCCCACGTTCGTGATCGCGAACGCGTGGGACGCGGGCTCCGCCAAGATGTTCGCCGAGCTTGGCTTCCCGGCGCTGGCCACCTCCAGCAGCGCGGCGGCGGGTGTGCTCGGCTACCGCGACGGGCAGCTCTCGCGGGCGCAGGCGCTGGCCCAGGCCACGAACGTGGTGGCGGCGACGGAGCTCCCGGTCTCCGCCGATCTGGAGCACGGCTTTGGCGAGACGCCGTCGGACGTGATGGAGACCATCCGGCTGGCCTCCAAGCTCGGCCTGGTCGGCGGCTCGATCGAGGACGCCACCGGCAACCCGGAGCAGCCGCTGTTTCCGTTCGAGCGCGCTGTCGATCGCGTGCAGGCGGCGGCCGAGGCGGTGCGCTCGCTGACGATGCCGTTCGTGCTCACCGCGCGCTGCGAGAACTACCTGCACGGCAAGCCGGACCTCGACGACACCATTCGCCGCCTGCAAGCCTACGAGCGCGCCGGCGCGGACGTGCTGTTCGCGCCCGCACTGCCGGACCTCGAGGCCGTGCGCGCGGTGTGCAGTGCCGTGCACAAGCCGGTGAACTTCGTGGTCGCGCTGCGCGACAGGTCGTTCAGCGTGCCGGCGCTGACGGATGCCGGCGTGCGCCGCATCAGCCTTGGTGGCTCGCTGTACCGTGCCGCGATGAGCATGGTGCACGGCGCCGCCAGCGAGATCCTGGGCCAGGGCACGTTCGGCTACCTGCAGCGCTGAGCGTGGCACAGAGCGGCGCAGCGACAACGTCGCGAAAAGATTGAGGCGCAGCGCGGCACGCGGAGTGCAGTGGACGGCGCTCGGTGCACTCCGAGGGCCTCATGACCAAGCGATTTGTACGAGCCGCGACCTCTCTGTTCCTGCTGGCCGCCTGCACGGACGACGCGCCCAAGGACGGGCTCGGCAACCTCGAGCAAGGCGAGTTCGTCTCGGCCGAGGGCCAGGCGGGTGAGCAGCGTGAGGGAGCGGGCCGCAGCGCAGCCTCGGACAACGCGAGCCAAAGCGAGGGCAGCAAGGCGGGCGGTCGCACGGTCGAAGAGGGCGACATCTACCGCGTGCTGGAGAGCGGGCAGCTGCTCAACCTCAACCCGTACCGCGGCCTGCAGGTCGTGGATCTGCACGACGTCGCCAAGCCCACCATCACCGGAAGGCTGCGCGAGGCGGGCACGCCGGTGGAGATGTACGTCGTCGGCAAGCGCGCGATCGTGCTGCTCAACAACTGGACCGGCTACTACGGCGCGCGCAGCGACGTCGCCGTGAAGCAAGCGACCGGCGGCCTGGTGCTGAACGTCGACCTGAGCAACCCGGCACAGCCCGTCGTCGTCGATCGCGAGCTGGTGCCTGGCTACATCCAGACCAGCCGGCTCGCGCGCGAGGGCGACCGCGCCGCGCTGTACGTCGCGGCCCAGCTCCAGGGCTGCTGGGGCGCCGCGGATCGCGACTGCCGCGGCACGGTGGTGAAGAGCTTCGACGCCTCGGGCGCGGACCTGCTGGAGCGCTCGCGCATCGACCTGGGCGGCTACGTGAACGCCGTGCAGGCGACGCCGGAGGCGATGATCGTCGCCAGCTACGACTACGACAACTCCATCAGCGCGCACACCTCGGTCAGCCTGATCGACATCGCCAACGTCGATGGCCACATGACGCGCGGTCCGAGCGTCTCGCTGCCAGGCATCGTGCGCAACAAGTTCAACCTCGACCTGCACGAGGGCGTGCTGCGCGTGGTCAGCACCGACCAGTGGGGCGGCGGCGGCAACCGCCTCAACACGTTTGACGCGCGCGTGCCGGGCCAGCTTCGCCCCGTGGCGGAGTGCGCGTTCGGGGCGGGCCAGCAGCTGTTCGCGACGCTGTTCCTGGACGACCGCGCGTTCTTCGTCACCTACCTGCGCCAGGACCCCTTCCACTCGTTCTCGCTCGACGCGGCGGGCGGCTGCAAGGAAGAGAGCGAGTTCATCGTCTCGGGCTGGAACGACTTCTTCAAGCCCGCCTTCGACGAGCGTCGCCTGATCGGCATCGGCACCGACGACGCGGGCGGCAGCCGCAAGGTCGCGGTCTCGCTCTACGACATCACCGATCTCCACAACGCCAACCCGCTGGTCGCGCGCGAGGTGGTCGAGTCCAAGAACAGCTACTCGACGGCGAGCTGGGACGACAAGGCCTACAGCGTGATCGAGGGCGGCGTGTCGATCCCTTCCGCCAAGGACCCGTCGGTGCTGGAGACGGGGCTCGTGTTGCTGCCCTTCGTCAGCTACGACGACAGCTACCAGAGCGCCAAGGCGGGTGTGCAGATCTATACGTTCAGCGAGCGCACGCTGACGCGCCGGGGCGTGATGCTGCACGGCACCATGGCCGACCGCAGCTTCCAGCCCACCGCCAACCTCACCGCCAACCTCTCCGACACCGAGCTCAGCCTGTTCGACACCACGTCGGCGGATGCGCCGGTGGAGCGCGGTCGTGTGGAGCTGGCGCCGAGCTACACGGCGGTGCACGAGTACGGCGCGCACCTCGTGCGCATCCGCGACACGCGCAACAGCTACCGCGGCTGGTGGACCAGCAGCACGCCGCCGAGTGCCTACGCCGAGGTGATCGGCGCGCAGGGCGATCCCGACACCGCGCCCACGCTGGCCAGCATCGCGATGCCCGCCGGCTCGCGCACGTTCAAGGTCGGCTCGTTGCTGGTGATCGTCACCACCGAGTCGAAGTGCTCGTCGGACACCGACTGCAAGAACCACTCGATCCTGACGGTGCATGACCTGACGGATCCGCTCGCGCCCAAGCAGGTGTCGTCGCTGACGACGGATCGCCTGTTGCCGGGCTACGGCTACGGCTGGGGCGACGGCTTTCGCGGCATGACGTGCGGCGTGATGAGCCCGTACTCCTACGACGACTACAGCCGCGTGTTGCCCAACACGCTGGTGTTCGGCCGCAACGAGCCGCAGCAGAAGCCGATCGGCAAGTTCGAGACCTGCAACTACTACCTGAACGACTACGGCAGCTGCGAGTCGGGCAAGACCTGCTCGTACGTCGTCGGCGACAAGTACTGCCAGCGCAAGGTCGGCACCGAGGACTTCACCTGCAGCGGCGGCTTTCACCGCTGCACGCAGAGTGCGGAGGGCGAGACCAGCTGCGTCGAGATCCCCGAGAGCGGTCTGGCGGTGAACGAGTCGTGCAACACGTACGAGCAGCACCGCTACTGGGCGTCGCTGGAGCTCGACGTCCTCGACCTGACCACGCCGAGCGCGCCCAAGCTGACGGCGGTGAGCTTCGCCAAGGACGAGGAAGTGGTCGGCCTGGTCGGCACCAGCGACAGCGTGTACTTCGCGTTCCAGAAGCCGGTCACGCTGAACGACGACACGCGCCCGCACGTGAAGCACTACTTCCGCCAGATCGATCTGCGCACGCCGTCGCAGCCCGCCGTGAGCAACGCGGTGAACGTTCCGGGCGAGCTGCTCGCGGTCGAGGGCGAGCAGCTGATCCTGCGCGACCTGCGATGGGGTGCCAAGCAGGCCGACACGTGGCTGCACAGCGCGCGCCGCGTCGACGACAAGGTCAGCGTGAGCGCCAGCAAGCAACTGGCCGATCGCGACGTCAAGAACGTGCTGCTCGACGGCGCCGGCCACCTGCTGGTGTCGCACGCGCGCATCCACGCGTACTACGAGAGCACGCAGGAGCCGGACAAGCTCAGCCTGTTCGCCCCGACGGATCTCGCGCCGCTCGGCGAAGTGAACATCGACAGCTGGGCCACCATGACCACGGCCGCCAAGGGGCGTGTGCTGTTCGCGGTGCCCGGCGGCTTCCTGGTCATCAACGCGCAGAACGCGCAGGCCCCTTACGCGCAGGCGTTCTTCCCGCAGCAGGGCTACCTCGAGAAGACCACGTTCCAGGGCGACACGCTGTTCCTCGCGTCCGGACCGTTCGGCCTGCGCGCCTTCGATGCGACGGCGAGCAACCTGCTCACGCCGTGAAAGTCGCCTGATCCACCGAAAATCCCTTGCCGCGTCACGGGCCTCTCACTAGAGGTAGGCCTGGGTATGTCGTGAGGGTCCATGGTGGGTCAGCTGTCCGCGCGCCTGCAGGCATGTGCTCGAGGCGCGCGTGATCTTCATGCGCTCGCGCCTATCCCGCCGCTGACGCCGCGACGGCCGCGAGCTGCGGGTGCACGCACGCGTCGGTGCTCAACACCAGCGAGCTGTACCACCGACTTCCCTTTGCGATGCCGCTGGCGGCGCTGTGCGTGAGCACGGACGCCGAGCGAGCGCTGGCGTACTTGCACGAGGCATGACGATGCGACTTCTCTTCTTCATCGATCCGATCGAGAGCTCCAGCCATCCGGCGACGGAGACTGGATACGCGCTGCTGTACCGCGCCTTCTTGCGTGCGCGCCTGCGTGGCGGCGAGGTCTACGTCGCCTATCCGGACGCGGAGCTGAGCGTGAGCGTGTCGGAGGGCCGCACGCCCGAGGTGCACGTGGCGGCGCGACGCGTGCTGTCGTTCGCGGACTCGCCGTACATGCACTACCGCAGCCAGCGCGGCAGCTACAGCGCCGAGGCCGACGTGGGCTCCCCGCGCTGCCACCGCGAAGGCCCGCTGGAGCGCCTGTGCGTCAACGAGCTCGATGCGGTGGTGTGGCGTCAGGAGAGCGGCGAGCCCGCCAGCATGCGCGCGCAGCTGAACGCGCTGGCCGCCGTCGAGCCCGACACGCTGATCTACCTGGCGCCGCGGCTCGCGCTCGATCCGCGCTTCGGCTCCAAGGTGATCCCGGGGCGCGTCGACCCGCGCTTCGTGCCGCGCAGCTTCCCGACCTCCAGCCTGCCCACGGAGGCGAGCGCGCGCGAGCGTGCCGAGGCGGCGGTGCGCTTCGTGCGCGAGGCGCTGAACACGCCGTCGACGGTGATCGCCAAGCCGGTGCACGGACACCACGGCGTCGGCATCGGCGTGCTCGGCCTGCACCCGGTCACACAGCGGCGCGACGTCGAGGTGGACGACGTCGACGCCTGGCTGGCGCTGATCGAGCATCACGGCGACGTGGTGGTGCAAGAGTACATCGCGTCGGTGCGCGCCCCTGCCGACGTGCAAGAGCTGGCCGAGGTGCCGCGCGACCGACGCGACTTCGGCGAGGTTCGCTTCCTGCTCATCGACGGCGAGGTCCCGCTCGACAAGCACGGTCAGCCTTGCCTGGTGGCGCGGCGAGTCCCCACCGCCGACTCCCTGATCGCCGACAGCGGCATCTCCCACGCCACGTCGCTGTCCGACCAGGAGCTCGCGTTCCTGCGCACGCTGGGCCCGCTCTACCAGAGCTGGGGCATCCACTTCGGCGGCGGCGACCTGATCCGCACCGGCGAGCCCGAGCGCCCCTTCGTGTTCACCGACGCCGCGCGCTCGGTGTGCGGCCACGCGGTCGTGACCGGCGCCCTCAACGGCGAGCCCTACCTGATCGTCGACCGCGTGCTCGACAGCCTGAGCCGCCACATCGACGCGCGTCGTGCGTCAGCCGAGCGCGTGGAAGCGGCTGCCGTCGTGCACGACCTCGTGCAGCTCCAGGTTGGCGAGGCCCGGTAGCGAGCGGCCGAGCACGCGCTCCAGGAACATGCGCAGCGAGCTGCCGTGGCTGACCACCAGGCCGCGTCCGCCGCGCTCGCGCATGGTGGCGGCGATGCGGTGCATGGCGCGCTCCATGCGGGCGACCACCTGTGCGTGCGGCTCGCCGCCGGGTGGCACGCTGTTGCGGTCGCGATCGCGAGCGGCCCAGGCCTCCGGGTAGCGCGCCTCGCACTCCTCGGCGGTCAGGCCTTCGAACACGCCGTAGCTGCGCTCGCGCAGGTCCGCGTCGAGCGCGAGCACGGGCGCCGCCACCTTCTCGGCGACGATGCGCGCGGTCTCGCTGGCGCGCAGCAAGTCGCTCGCGAACACCGCATCGACGCGCCCCACCAGCGTCTCCGCCAACACCGCCGCCTGCGCGCGCCCGGCGTCGTTCAGCGGGATGTCGTTGGCGCCTTGCCAGCGCCGCGCGTCGTTCCAGTCCGTGCGCCCGTGCCGCACCAGGTAGAGATGCACCCGCGTCTGTTCCACTCCCGGTGCCTTAGCACGCGCGCGCGACGCGACGGGGCGCGGCATGGTAGCTTGTCGACTCGTCCGCTCGGTCAGGCTTCGGGAGGTATCGGGGCATGAGCAATCCGCTGCGCCAAGTTTTGGCCCTCGTCGTCAGCGACGGGCACGCGCAGCGCGAGCCGCAGACGGTGTTGGTCGAGCAGCCGCTGGCGATCCAGGTGCACGGCGAGACGGTGGCGACCACCCTGCGTACGCCGGGCGAGGACCGCTTCCTGGCGCTGGGCTTCCTGTTCGCGGAGGGCGTGCTGGACACGCTCGCCGACGTCGGCTCCGTGTACCACTGCGGGCGCACCGATCAGCCGGGCTACGGCGACACGCTGGAGGTCACGCCCGCGACCACGTTCGAGCTGGAGCGTGTGCGTCGCGCCTCGCTCACCAACAGCGCCTGCGGCCTCTGTGGCCGCGCGGTGATCGACGACATGCTCGCCGACCTCGTGCGCGCGCGCGCCGCCAGTGTGCCGGCCGCGTTGCTGCGTCAGGTGCCGCGCCTTCTGGAGCTCCCGCTGTTCGCCGAGACCGGCGGCGCGCACGGCGCCTGCGCCATCACGCGCGCGGGCGAGGTGATCGCGCGCGCGGAGGACGTCGGTCGACACAACGCCGTCGACAAGGTGGTCGGCAAGCTGCTCTACGCGGACCGCATGCCGGATCCCAGCCGCGACGACGCGCC
>JBEVNG010000152.1:0-12339 GCA_040508235.1 Polyangiales bacterium
TCGAGGTGGTTTCCCTGCATGAACGGCCCTTTCGACGCGCGCGCCGGTGCTCCACTCACGAGGGTATGTCCGCACCGCTGGAAGACTACGCGCTGCTCGGAGACTGTCGCGGGGCCGCCCTCGTGGGCAAGCATGGTGGCATCGACTGGTGGTGCGCCCCGGCGTTCGACTCACCGGCTTGCATGGCCGCGTTGCTCGGCACCCGCGAGCACGGCCACTGGACGATCGCGCCCGTCGGCGAGGTCCGAAGCGTGAGCCGACGTTACCGTGGCGACTCGATGGTGCTGGAGACGGACCTCGTCACCGACACCGGCGCGCTGCGCCTGATCGAGTTCATGAACTACGGCGAGCATGACGAGCACGCGCCGCAGCTGACGCGCATCGTCGAGGGCGTGAACGGCACGGTGGCGATGCGCATGGAGCTGGTGCTGCGCTTCGACTACGGCAGCCGCGTGCCGTGGGTGACGCGCGAGCGCGGTGTGCTCAGCGCGATCGCGGGCGCCGAGCGCGTGCGCCTGTACACGCCGGTGCCGTTCGTCGGCAAGAACCTGGCGACGGTGGCGGAGTTCGCGCTGCACGCGGGCCAGCGCATCCCGTTTACGCTGACGCACTCGCCCTCGCACCAGAAGGAGCAGCCGCCGGTGGAGGCGGAGCGCGCGCTGACGAAGACCGTCGAGTGCTGGCACGCGTGGTCCGCGCGTTCCACGTACGAGGGCGACTACAAGAGCGAGGTGCAGCGCTCGCTGTTGACGCTCAAGGCGCTCACCTATCGACCGACCGGCGGCATCGTCGCGGCGCCCACCACGTCGTTGCCGGAGCAGCGCGGCGGCGCGCGCAACTGGGACTATCGCTTCTGCTGGATCCGCGACGCCACCATCACGCTCTACGCGCTGCTGGTCGCGGGCTACACGGACGAGGCGGCGGCCTGGCGCGAGTGGATGCTGCGCGCGGTCGCGGGCGCACCGGCCGAGGCGCAGGTGATCTACGGCATCTCCGGCGAGCGTAGGCTGACCGAGCTGGAGCTGCCGTGGCTGCCGGGCTACGCGGACTCGAAGCCGGTGCGCATCGGCAACGCCGCGCACTCGCAGCGTCAGCTCGACGTGTTCGGCGAGCTGATGGACGCGATGTACCAGTGCCGCAAGAGCGGCCTGGAGAACGCCGCCAGCTGGGCGCTGGAGAAGAAGCTGCTCGGCTACCTGGAGCACCTGTGGAGCGAGCCCGACGAGGGCATCTGGGAGGTGCGCGGACCGCAGCGTCACTTCACGCACTCCAAGGTGATGGCGTGGGTGGCGTTCGATCGCGCGATCAAGAGCATCGAGGCGTACGGGCGCGCGGGTCCGCTGGAGCGCTGGCGGGCGCTGCGCGAGCGCATCCACGCCGACGTGTGCGAGCGCGCCTTCTCCAAGAAGCGCGGCACATTCACGCAGAGCTACGGCAGCGAGGAGCTGGACGCGAACCTGCTGCTGATGCCACTGGAGGGCTTCTTGCCGGTCGATGACCCGCGCATGAAGGCGACCATCGACGCGATCGAGCGCGAGCTGACCCTCGACGGCACGTTCGTGCTCCGCTACCGGACACGCCCGGAGCTGGACGGCTTGCCCGAGGGCGAGGGCACGTTCTTGCCGTGCAGCTTCTGGCTGGTGAACGTGATGGTGATGCAGGGGCGCAAGCAGGAGGCGCGCGCGCTGTTCGATCGTTTGCTCGCGCTCTGCAACGACGTCGGCCTGCTCGCGGAGGAGTACGACCCGGCCGGCAAGTGCATGCTCGGCAACTTCCCGCAGGCGTTCTCGCACCTGGCGCTGGTCGACGCCGCCGTCGCGCTCAGCCGTGATGCGTGTAGAGCTCCAGCGTGAACATGCGCGCGTAGAGCGCGGGGCCCAGCGCCTCCACCTCCCGCGACAACGCATGGCGGCGCTCGGGGTTCATCGCGGGACCGACGAACGAGATCGACGACAGCAGCCGCTCCAGCGCGTCGCGATCGAGCGCGTGCTGATCGTGGAAGCACTGCGTGCCGTGCAGCTTGCGTCCCGCCAGCGCGGCAATCTGCGCGGCGCTGCCGTGCGTTGCGCGCAAGCGACGCGGCGCGCTGGCGTGGAGCAGCGCCATCAACGCGTTCATGTAGGGCGTATCCGCCGGCTCCACGCGCACGATCGCCAGCACCTCGGCCTGCACCCGCGCCAGCTCGTGGCCCGTCAGCTCGGCGTCCAGGAAGTGCAGCGCGTCGGCGATCAGCGCGAGCTCGAACGGCCCGGCCACCGGCAGCGCCTCGGCTTGCGCGTGCAGCGCCAGGATGGACAAACCTTGCGCGCGCTGCTCCAGCTTCGACAACATCTCGCGCGCCGGCTCGACCGCCGTCACCTGACAGCCGCGCTGGGCGAGTGGGATCGCCAGGTGTCCGATGCCCGCGCCCAGCTCGAGCACGCGTGGACCGCGCGTCGCGAGCGCCTCGACGAGCTCGTTCGGATACGGCGGACGTGCGTCGTAGACCGCGGCCATGCGGTTGAAGACCCAGCGTCGCGGATCCGAGAGCGAGACCTTGCGACGTCCGAGTGCCACGCGATGTGCCTAGCACACGCTCTCGCCGCGCTCGTTTCGTCGCCTGTCCGTAGTCCTTGCACGCGCTCTGCCTGACGCTCAAGCGCGCTTGCATGGGGTCTGCCGGACGGATTTTCGTGCCTGGATCACGGACTGAACGAGCTGTGGTTCCGAGCACGAACAATCGAGGGGTGGGGCCTTGGATTCGTCTCCACGCGCTGAAAAGGGGACCGATACTTTCAAAGGACGGGGTGACGCAAATGGCTTACTCGAAGCTCGGACAGTGTGGATTGGTGATGTTCGCTCTTGGCTGCTTCGGCTGCGATGCCGTCGGCTCCGAGGATGCGGACCCGTCCCAGCAGGGCCTCGCGTCGGGCGAAGACAGCGGCATCGGCATCCTGGTGCCGGTCGCGATCCCCGATGCAGGTCGTGACCCCGGTCTCAACAGCAAGGTCCCCGCCAAGACCGACGCGGGCGTGCCTTCGCAGGGCGATGCCGGACAGGTCGAGGGCGACGCGAGCGTGCCCTCGCAGGGCGACGCCGGACAGGGCGAGCAGAGCACGATCAAGGTTCGGGTCCTCGACACCGAGAACACCGGTGGCCTGCCCGACTGCAACGCCGTCTACTTCCGCGACATCGACGGTGACGGCTTCGGCGACGCCAAGGCGAAGGTGACCTCGTGCACCAAGCCCGCGGGCTACGTCGAGATCGACGGCGACTGCTTCGACTACAACGAGCGCGCGTACCCGAACGCCACCGGCCAGTTCCTGCAGAACCGCGGCGACGGCAGCTTCGACTACGACTGCGACGGCGTGGAGACCAAGCTTCACACGAAGGTCGCCTCGTGTCCCGAGCTGCACTGCGCGGGCCTCGCTTGCGATGCCGCCGCGCTGCAGGATGCGACGGAGCTCGGCGAGAACGGTGGCTGGACCGTGCAGGCGAACGTGCCGGCGTGTGGTCAGCAGGCTGCGTGGGGCCTCAGCGTGACGTGGTTCCCCGGCGTCGCGAAGGCGAGCTGCGCGGCGCCGAACGAAGGCAGCATGCGTACGCAGACCTGCCGCTGAGCTACTCGCGCTCGAACCAGAGCGCCTCGTAGTCGCGCTGTGCATCCTGCGCCGGCAACCAGAACGGCGCCGCGCAGCGTGCTTCCTCCCGCGACAGCTCGGCGACCCAGATCTGCGCGTGCGGCGGATCGAGATACGGTCGCTTCGACACGAAGGCCAACCAGGAGTCCGCGAGCCACGCCGGCGCGCGGGCTGCGTCTTTCTTGGGCATCATCATGCCCATGCCCATGCCGGGCTCGCCACACGCCAGGCGGCGCGCCATGCCGCCTTCGCTGCCGACCAGGAACAGCTCGGGCGCGTCGAGCTTGCCGGCTTCGAATGCGAGCGTGCGACCGTCGGGGGCGTAGCGCGCGCGACGTGGGCTGTCCGCGCCCATCAGCGGCAGTGGTGTGAAGCCGCCGTCGAGCGTGACGCGCGCCAGCTGCGAGCCCTCGTGCTCGTCGCTCGGGTCGCCCGCGAGCTTCAGCTCGGGTGGCCAGTAGGTGACGACCAGCGCGTTGCCATCCGCTGCCCAGCTCGGATGCGCTATCCGCCCGCCCTCGGGCACCGCCAGCACGCGGTCGGCGAGCTCGATGCCGCGAGGGCCCACGCGGGCCATGCGCGCGCCCGATACGCTGCCCAGCGCACGCTCGCGTTCGTCCACCGAGGTGCTGTTGGCATCTGCCAGGCGCGCGCGCTCGGACGTCATCGGCGACGCGAAGTAGAGCGTGCCGTTCAGCGCGGGCCGGATCGCGATCGTGCGCGGCTCGGCGCTGCGCAGCATCTTCTTGCCCGGTCCGTTCAGGGAGCGCAGCTCGACCGTGAGCGCGTTCGCGGCGAGCAGCGTGCGCCAGCGCTCCACCGGGATCAGCGCGCTGGTGTCGAGCGTGTACACGCGCAGCGCGCGATCGTCGGCGCGCAGCGTGAGCTCGTAGGTGGCGTCCTTGTCGCCGTCCCAGGTGAAGCGCAGCGGAGCGAGGTTGGCGGGCAGCGCCACGCCATCGCTCGGGTAGCGCAGCGCGAGCATCTTGGGATCGGGCGCGGTCTCGCCGGTCGCGAAGCGCGCGATCGCATCGCGTGGCACGTCGCCGATCACGAGCACATCGCCCTCGGGGGCGAGCTCGACGACCTCGACGCCGCAGGCGAGCAGCGCGCTCAACAACCAGGCGCGCTTCATCGCTGTTCGGCGGCGCGTGCGTGCGGCGAGTCGGGGTAGCGGCGCAGGAGCTCCTGCGTGCGCTCGTTCGCTTCGTCGTGACGTCCGAGCTGGTCGAGCACCTGCACCTCCAGGAAGCTGGCCTCGGCGCCGAGTCGCGCGCGCTCCAGCTTGCGTCCGTAGCGTGCACGATAGCGTCGCAGCACCTCCAGCGCGGCCTGCGGCGTGCTCTCCTGCTCCAGCCGCGCCCAGCGCAGCAGCGCCACCTCGGCGTCCGGGCCGGAGGCCGCGCCCGCCTCGCGATAGAGCGTGCGTGCGCGTGCGAGCTCGCCAGCGCGGCGCTCCCGCTCGGCGGCCGCGAGCAGCTCGGTGGCATTGCCGCGCGGCACGTGGCGCGCGTCCTCGACCACCGGCGCGGGCTCCTGCGCCACCACTGGCTCGCGCACGGGGGCCTCCGTGAGCGCGGGTGCGAGCAGGCTGCGCAGCTTGCGCTCCTGGGTCGCCTGCACGCGCGCCTTGCGCGGCGCGGCTCGCACGCTCTCGCGCGTGAGGGCGTTGCCCGGCGTGAGCTCGGTGGTGGACGCCTCGTCGCGCAGCACCACGGCACCCTCCAGCAGCACCACCTCCAGCTGGCGATCGACGGCGACCGAGAACGTGGTGCCGCGCACCTCGACCGAGCCGAGCGGCGTGCGCACGCTCAGGCGCGCCGGCTTCAGGTTCTGCAGCTGCGCCGCCAGCGTGCCGCGCGTGAGCGTGATCTCCAGCTCGCACGACTCGCTGCGCGACAGCTGCGCGTCCGCGTCCGCGTCGAGCACCACGCGCCCGTAGCGACCGAGGTCGAGCGTGCGCTCCGTGAAGCCAGGGACCACGGGCAGCTCGCACACGGGCTGCGACGCAGGCCGCAACATCAGCAACAGCAGCGCGGCCGCCGCGACACCCATGGTGATGTTCACCCACGGGAAGCGCCTGGCCCGCACGGGCTCGTTCTTGAGCGCTTGCAGCACGCGTGCGCGCGCGTCGTCGTCGAGCAGCGGGTAAGGCTCCTGCTCCGCGGCCGCGCGTAGCTTCGCGGCCACCTTCGGGTCGAGCTCGGGCTCAGTCATCGCGCACCTCCGACAGCCACTCCTGGAGCAGCGGGTCGCGCTGCGCGGCCTCCAACAGCTCGCGCTGCGCGTAATAGATGCGCGAGCGGGTGGCCGCCAGCGAGGCGCCCATGGCGTCGCCGATCGCCTGCGGATCGAGCCCCTCCAGGGCCCACAGCAGGAACGCCACCCGCTTGGGCTCGCTGATCTTGTCCAGGATGCGCCGCGCGCGCCGCAGCGCCTCGCGGATGCGCGCTTGCTGCTCCGGCGCCGCCTCGAAGGACGGCAGCTGCTCGTCGAGCTGCATCGCGTGCTGCACCACCAGGCGCGGTCGCGTCGCACGCCGCGCCACCCGGATCGCGATGCCCGCCACGAACGTGGACAGCTCGCTGTCGCGCCGGAAGCTCGGCAGCGCGCGCAGCGTCTCCAGGAAGGTGTTCTGCACCAGGTCCTCGAGGTCCGGGCGCGTGCCCCAGACGCGGCCCAGCAAGCGGTGCACGCGCTCCCACTGCGAGCGCACCAGCCAGTCCAGTGCCTGTGCGTCGCCGGCCTTGGCCCTCTCGATCCATCGCAGCTCTTCCTCGCTCGGCACGCTCGGCCCCATTCTGACGATGCGGGCCAGGCGGTCCATGACCATGAGTCACGCGAGCCTTGGCAAACGATGAAGGGCGTCAGCGAAAAGGTGGTGTGAGCCACAGGCCCAGGCCGAGCACCAGCCCCAGGGGCGACTCGCGGGCCGCCTGGCCGCCCGCGACCCTGTACTCCGCCCGCGGGGTCGAACCCTGCAGCGCAGCCAGCGCGTACAGGGACAGCCAGGGCGTGAGCACGACGTTCGGCTCCAGCCCGAGGTGGGCCGTGAAGACGGCGCGCGAGTGGGTGGGCAAGCCGGGCTCGTCGATGCGGGCGCGCACCCAGCCGGCGCCGACGTGTGCGCTGGCGGCGAGGCGGAAGCGCTCGCGCTCGACCAAGAACAGCGCCCCACGCAGCCCGAGGTCCGTGCGTGTCCGCTGCACGCCGCCGTGCTCGGAGCGGGCGGGCGTCGCCACGTTGAGCTCCAGGCGACCGAGCGCATGCTGCACGCCGATGCCCAGCTCCGCGCGTGGCGCGAGCGGGAAGGGCGGTCCGACCCAGAGCTGCACACCCAGCCGCAGCGCGAGCCGCCACGTGGGCGGAGGCGGTGGCGGCGGCGGCGGCGGTGCGGGCCGGATCGCCAGCAGCTCCGCGGCCACGAACGCCGCCGTGTACGCGGTGGGATCCGTGGTGCTGCGCGTGACCTGCTCGCCACTCGCGGTGTGCAGCACGCTGACGTGCGCGCCGTCGAACACGACCACCCGCTGGGCGCCATGCGCGCGGCCCTGCGCCAGGGCGTGTGCGGGATCGCTCGCCTCGGCGTCCTCGAGCACCCGCGCCGGCTCGTCGTGCAGCTCGCGCAGGCGAGTGCTGGCCTCGTGATCGGCGGCGCTGCGCTCCAGCACGAGCAAGTCCTCGGCGCGAGCGCTCGCGCAGACCCACAGGAAGGCGAGCGGAAGAATTCGTAGCGCGGCGTTCATCAAAGTCGTGGGCCCAGGCGACTCATAGCCGGACTGTCCGTCAGGGGCAGCGGCGAAGGAGCGAGAACGCATGCGAGCCAGAGCGTACGGGGTGTGTTTGGGGCTACTGATGGCGTGCGGATCGGACCACTCGGGCCGCGGGTCGGGGGACCTGCGGGCCGTGCCGCATCCGGGGCCGCAGTTCCCGGGCGCTGGGCAGAGTGGTTCGAGCGCCGGGATCGCGGCGGGTGCCACGGCACTCGGTTGTGATGCGCCGCTGCCCTTCGGAGGTCGCCCCACCGGGCCCGCCACCCTGACCTGCTTCTACGGGGATGACGCGCTCACGCCGGCGGCGACCGTGGAGTGGATCGTGGAGGCCGATCCGCAGGGCGAGCTGGTGCACGTGCGCCTGACCCTGAACCCGAGCTTCGTCGACAACACCTACGGCGCGAACGCGATCGGCTGGGGCGACACCGCCACGCTCGATCCGGTGCAGGATCCGCCGAAGATGCCCGGCAAGGGCATGATGCCCGGCAAGAAGCCGATGGGTGGACCCGGCGGCAAGGGCCACACCTTCAAGGATCTGGTCGGCAGCGACCACGCCGAGTTCAAGCTGACGGACGCCAGCGGCGTGCTGCGCTCGCACTTCAAGGCGGACTACATCTCGGAGAGCACGGGCGCGCGCTCGGGCTACGCCTCGCTGGGCGTGAACGGCGGCGACGGCAAGATGATCGCCGGCAGCGCCAGCGACGTGGTGGCGGTGCAGAGCTCGCTGGAGCGCAACCTCAACGCCTGCGGCCTCGGCAACTTCACCACCGACTCGCCCGCGACGGACAGCGTCTACACGGCCAACGCCGCCGCCGTCAACTGGGACTACCGCGTCATCTACGACGTTTGGGTGCGCAAGAGCGCGTTCGGCGCGGCCGGCTTCGGCAACGCCAGCGTCGACTTCGTGCACGCCTCGCCGAGCAAGAAGGACGGCTCCACGGTCGAGGTCACGCCCGGCGAGTGCCCGCCCGGTTGGCCACCTTACTGCAAGGACCCCGAGGGCTGCTGCATCGCGGTCGACGGCTACTGCGGCGGCAATCCGCCCGTGCCGCCGGAGGACGCGGGCTGCATCGCGATCGACGGCTACTGCGGCGGGAACCCCTCGCCGCCCCGCGACGCCGGGGTGCGCTGCACCGGCCTCGATTGCGGTCCGATCGGTTACTGAAAACAACGTTGCCTGGCCCGGCCATGCTCGTCCGTTCTGGGGAGCATGGTCCGCAAGCGCGCGCTTTTCCTTGGCCGTCGTGAAGCCTTCGCGCTGTTGTTCCTGGGCGCGTGCCAGGGTGGCTTCGTCGACGCGATCCAGCCGCCGCTGCAGGCAGGGGACTCGCCCGACGACGTGATCGTGCTGCCCGATGGCGGCACCGCCGTCGTGCCCAAGCCGCCGACCGCCGGCGACAAGAGCGTGTGTGCGCCGCGCGTGGAGTCGAGGCTGGCGCTGCTCAGCGACCTGCAGCAGCTGACCGCGCTGCGCGCGATGTTGGGCGAGGACGCGCTCACCGGAGACGACCTGCCGCAGGCGCAGCTCAAGCCCTTCATGCAGAAGGGCACGGTGGTGAACACCAGCCTGGTGCACACGCGCAACGAGTGGGCGCGCATGGCCAGCGAAGGCAAGCCGCCGCAGCACGGCTGCAGCGACGCCGGCTGCGCCGAGAAGTTCTTGCGCACGTTCACCGCGCGCGCGTTCCGTCGCCCGGTCGACGACGAAGAGATCAAGGACCTGATGGAGGTCTACACGCTCGCCGCGCAGGTGAGCCCCGCGCACGGCGTGCAGCGTGCGGTCGAGGCCGTGTTGGCGGCGCCGTCGTTCGCGTTCCGGCGCGAGATCGGCAGCTCCAAGGACGGCGTGCGCGCGCTCGATGCGTACGAGCTGGCGAGCGTGCTCTCGTTCGCGGTCAGCGATGGCCCGCCCGATGACGAGCTGTGGGCCGCGGCCGCCGATGGCTCGCTGCTCGATCCCGCCGAGCGCAAGCAGCAGGTCACGCGCTTGCTCGCGCAGGAGAGCGTGCGCGAGACCGTCACGGGCACGCTGCTGGCCGCCTGGGGCCTGGGCAACCTGTTCGGCGCCGCCAAGGATCCCACGCTGTTCCCCAGCTTCACGCCGCAGCTGATGGCGAGCATGTACCACGAGACCGAGATGATGGTCTCCGACGTGCTGTGGACGCGCGGGGCGCCGGTGAGCGAGCTGCTCTCCACCAACCGCAGCTTCGTCGACGCGCCGCTGGCCGCGCTCTACGGCCTGCCCGCGCCCAAGGCCGCGTTCAGCCCGGTGGAGCTGCCCGCTACCCAGCGCTCGGGCTTGCTCACGCAGGCGAGCGTGCTGGCGATGCTCTCGCGCAGCGACACCACCTCGGTGGTCGCACGCGGCCTGTTCGTGCGCGGCCTCTTGTGCATGGCCAAGACGCCGTCGCCGCCCGAGTCGCTGACCGACGCGATCAGCGACCTGCTCAAGCAGGACCTCAGCGAGCGCGAGCGCGCGGCCGTGCGTGCGCAGAACCCCACCTGCGGCGGTTGCCACGCGGGCATCGATCCGTACGGCCTGTTGCTCGAGAGCTACGACCCGCTCGGTCGCTACCGCACCTCCAAGGACGACGAGCCCATCGAGGTGAAGGGCGCGTTCGCCGGCACGTACGAGGGCGCGACGGACTTCATCGCGCAGGTCGCCGAGGCCGATGACTTCGGCCACTGCGTCGCCACGCGCGTGCTCTCGTACGCGCTGCAGGACGACGCGCTCGCCCCCAAGGACTGCCAGGTGAAGGAAGCGCTCGATGGCGCGGACCCCACGGCGCTGGAGATGGATGATCTGATGCAGCGGATGTTGAGCTCGCCTTCGATCGCCTACCGCAAGGAGGCGCCATGAACTACCAACACTCGCGCCGCAGCTTCCTGGCCGGCGTCGCCGGCACCGCGCTCTGGGGCTCGCTGTTGAACAAGCTGGAGGCGCAGGCCGAAGGCGCCGCGCCGCCCAAGCGCTTCCTGGTGATCCAGCGCCCGGTCGGCACCGTGTACGAGAACTGGTGGCCGAAGGGAACCGGCACCAACTTCACGCTGTCGCGCATCATCACGCCGTTCGCGCCGCTGCAGAGCCGCATGATCGTGATGCGCGACCTCAAGCTGCCGTTCGATGGCTCCGTCGGTGGTGGCCACGAGCGCGGCTCGGTGTTGTTGCTGACGGGGCAGCGCACCAAGCAGCTCTATCCCGGCAACGGTGGCGACGATCCGATGGCCGCTGGACCGAGCGTCGATCAGCTGTTCGTGCGCCAGTCGCCCGCGCTACAGGGCACCGCGATCGCGTCGCTGCAGCTGAGCTGCGACAACCGCGCGGACACCCCCGAGGTCTCCACGCGCAACATCTCGTACTCGGGCGCCAAGGCTCCGATGAAGCCTTATTACCAGCCCAAGGACGTGTACCAGCGCATGTTCGGCGAGATGGCGTCGACCACCGCGGCGGCCGTGGCCAAGGCGCGCGCGGAGCAGAAGAGCGTGCTCGACTTCGCGCTGCGCGACCTCAATCGCCTGCGCAAGGTCGCGCCCACCGCCTCGCGCGAGTCGCTGGAGGCGTACGAGGCCGCGGTCCGCGAGCTGGAGCGCGAGCTCGACGCGGAGACCAACGACCCGTCCCAGTGCGGCGTCACCGGCGAGCCGCCCTCGATCTCCACCAGCAGCTTCGTCGACCCGTACAGCAGCTCGCACGTGGTCAGTCAGCGCGACGACCTCAAGCACGAGCAGATCTGCAAGCTGCACTTCGCGCTGATCAAGGCCGCATTCAAGTGCGACATCACGCGCACGGTCACCTTCCAGTTCTCGCCCGGCACCAACCACGTGAGCTTCGGCGACCTGTGGCCACCGAATCCGCAGCTGTTCAAGGTGCACCACACCACCAGCCACGATCCGGACACGGCGGACACGCTGGAGTTCCTGACGCGCGTCGAGATATGGTACGCGCAGCGTGTGTCCACGTTCCTGCAGGAGCTGGCGGCCGAGAAGGAGAGCAACGGCAGCGCGATGCTCGACAACACGCTGGTGCCGTACGTGACCGAGGTCGGCGCGCGCTATCACAACTGGGACAACATGCCGTTCCTGCTCTTCGGCGGCCCGGGCGTGAAGATCAAGGGCAACCAGGTCTGGACCAACGGCGGCAAGGGCCTGCGTTCGACCAACGACATGTGGATGGCCTGCGCGAGCGTCTACGGCCTGCCCAACTTCACGCTCGGCGACAACGACCAGCACACCAGCGCGATCACCGGCCTGTTTGGGTGATCGCTCGGGTGAGCGCCGGCACAGCGGTGCCGCCATCGGACATTCCTTGGCCGTGCCCGCCAATTGCGCGGGCAATCCGCGTTCGCGAGACTGCGAACAGAGGTACCCCGATGCACGGCTTTGGCAGCACAGACGAGAAGTGCCCGTTCGTGTTCAACACCGACCCGGCCACGTTCAAGGCGGGCGACATGGTGAGCTACCGGGTCAGCGAGCGCTTTGGCGAGATGCCGTTCGTGGGCACGCTGACCGAGGTGCACGATGACTACGTGGTGATCGCCGCCAACGATCCCAGCGAGCCGGACCGGCGCATGCGCGGCACGCGCACCAGCCGCCCAGACGTGAGCGCGCACGAAGCGCTAGGGTGAGCTCGGGCCGCGCGTGAACGTGCGCAGGATCTCCTCGTCGCCGAGGGCGACGTCGTAGAGGCGGAACTCGTCGTAGCGGGCGCGGGCGAAGCGGTCCTGGGTCCACTGCGAGCGACCGAGCCAGGCGTTGACGTCGTTCAGCGCGGAGAGCGGGATGCCCACGTTGCGCTCGGCGATGCGCTCGCCGTCGAGGAACAGCCGCATGGTCTGGCTCGTGCCGTCGAAGGCGAGCGCGATCTGCAGCGGGCGCTCGGCCGCGATCGACACCGTGCTCTGCGCGCCACGCTGGGTGGGAGGCTGCTCGTACATCGCGAGCAAGGT
>JBEVNG010000166.1:0-9586 GCA_040508235.1 Polyangiales bacterium
TGACTCAGGGCGAAAGCCTGTTCATGTCAGTTCGCTGGATTGTTTGGATCGCGCTGCTCTCCGTCTCGACTGCGCACGCGCAGGACGCAGGAGTCGCCTTGGTGCTGGGCCTCGATGCAGGCGCGCCGGTGGAGGTCCGCGTGCGGGAGCGTCGCCCCGCGGGACCTGGTGAGCTCGAGCCGTACGGCACGGGTTCGAAGATGAACGTGCCGCTGCGCGAGATCCCCGCGACGGTGAACATCGTCGACCAACAGACGCTGCGCGAACGCGGCATCGTCGATCATATCCAGGCGCTGGAGCAGCTGCCGGGTGTGGTCCCGCAGTGGACCTACGGCGGCTTTCAGTACAACCAGATGCGCGGCTTTCAGGCCCTCACCCTGTTCGACGGCCGGCGCGATAGCCGCATGACCAAGGGCATCAACGGCTCGGCGCCGATGACCGGTCTGTTCGACGTCGATCGCATCGAGGTGCTGCGTGGTCCGTCCGCGGTGTTGTACGGCTTCGGCGCGGTGGGTGGCGTCATCAACACCATCCGCAAGCGAGCCTCGCGCACGCCGCGCTACGAGCTCGAGGGCGGCCTCGGCAGCCCGCATGCGTGGCTCGCGCATGCGAGCGCGCAGGGACCGATCCTCGGCAAGGTCGCGTACCGGGTCGACGTCGGCCACGTGACGCGGCGAGACTTTCGCGGCATCCAGACCCAGCGCAACCAGGTCACCAGCACGTTCCAGTACAAGCCCACCTCGCGCGACACCCTCAACACGCGCGTCTCGGTCGCGGTCGACCACTACGACACCGATCTCGGCTTGCCCACGGTCGAAGATCCCTCGCGTCCGGGGCGCTGGGTGCTGCCGTACGGCAGCCGCTACACCAACAACTACGGAACGCGGAACGACACCTTCGACTATGCGCGCATCGAAGGTGCCATCGACTATCGCCACGACTTCTCGCAGGCGGTGTTCGCCGAGGTGCGCGGCTGGATCGTGAAAGATCGCTACGAATACCTCGCCGCGGAGGGCCTCAACTACGTCCCGGCGGCGGGCATGCAGCGTGCGCAGGTCTCGCGCGACTACTTCAGCTTCACCCGCGCCTGGCGTCCGCTGCAGGTCTCGGCCGAGCTGCACGCGGACGTGCAGACCGGTCCGCTGAAGCATCAGCTCGTGGGCGGCTACCAGCTGGAGTCGTTCACCGGCGATACCGACTCCAGCAACCACGACGGCGCCACGCCGGCGAACGTGGACTTCTCGTATCCGGTGGACGACTCGCCCCCGGTCGTCCGCAACCGCACGCGGCGAGATCACTACCGCGTGGCGACGCACTCGCTCTACGCCTTCGATCACCTCAAGCTGCTCGACTCGCTGATCCTCACTGGCGGCGTACGCTTCGACGTGGCCAAGAGCCGTGTGCGCCGCGAGTTCAACGACCGCGACGGCAACGAGATCCCCGAAGCCAGCACGGGCATGCTGCGGCGCCCCAACCTCGAGACCGACAACCAGACCACCGGCTCGGCGGGCATCGTCTACACGCCGCTGGAGCTGCTGACGCTCTACGTCTCGTACGGCAACTCGTACAAGCCCAACTTCGTGCAGCCGGGCGAGCGCATCCCGCGCGACTACACGCCGGAGCGCAGCCAACAGTTCGAGGGTGGACTGCGCGTGCGTGTAGACCAGAACAAGCAGCAGCTGGAGCTCGATGCGGCCGGCTACTTGATCCGCAAGCGCAACCTGCTGGTGCCGCGTGGACAGGACGCGTTCGCCACGGCCGGCCTGGCCGAGAGCAAGGGCCTCGACCTGTCGGTGCGCTACGCGGTGCCGTACGTGCAGCTCAGCGGAGGCTACTCGCTGACCGACGCGCACTACCTCGAGTACGTCGCACCCAGCCCGATCACCGGGGAGAACATCGACCTCTCGGGCAAGGAGATGTGGCTCGCGCCGCGTCACAGCGGCACTGCGTGGCTGCGGCTCGCGCTCAGCCCGTACCTCTCGGGAGGCGTCGGCACGCGCGTGCGCGGCCGGACCTGGGCGGACGACGCCAACCGCTTGCTGCTGCCCAGCTTCGCGCTGCTCGACGCGTCGATCACGTTCGGCGACGAGCGCGCCAGCTTCACCCTGCGCGGCAGCAACCTACTCAACCGCGTCGACTACTTCACGTCGTCGATCAACACGGGCTCGCTCAATCCGCAGGTCACGCCCGGCCCGGGCCGCGAGATCCTCGGCACGCTGCGCATGACGCTTTAGAGCTTCGCAGACATGAACGCGTCGTAGTCGCGCTCCACCTGCTCGGCCATCGCGCCGGCCTGCTTCAAGAGCGGCTTGTGCCAGCTGCGATCGCGCCCGTACGCGATCAGCGCATCGGCGGCCGCGGAGCCGTCGCGGCCGCTGCTGCGCAGCTGATCCCAGGCCACGCACTCGGCGACCGTGCGGATCAAGTTGCCCACGCGCGCGGGCTTGAGCGACTCCAGCTCGACGCGGTCCTCGCTCGGCAACAACCGCCGCAGCACGAACGACGCGCGGCCGAGCTTCACGGCGTGCAGCGACGCCATCGCGATCGCTTGCATGCGCCGCTGCACCGCGACGATGCGTGCGGCCTCGTCGGCGAACGCGGGCTGGCCGAGTCGGATGTGCTGCAGCGCCGACGCGGGCGACGCGACCTTCAAGTCGAGCAGGTGCTCTTTCTCCGCGCTGCCCCCATCGTCGATCAGGATCACCCAGCGCTCGAGGCCGAGGCTGCCGGTGCCGGCGATGCGGCGTGCCACGTCGCGCACCTTCACGCGCGTGAGGTCCGCATGCTTGGCACGTAGGGCCTCGAACAGCGCGCGCACGCGTTCCTGATCGCGCTCGCTCGCCGGCAGTGCGCGCTCGCCATCGAGCTTGATGCGACCCTTCTTGGTGCGCGACGCGATCAGCGCCCCGTGGTTGCTGGCGTCCGCGCTCTCCAGCAGGCTACGCACGGGCGGTGTCGCGGTCTCGCGCTCGACCCAGCGCGCTTTGCCCTCGACCAGCGCGCTCGCATAGGTCTGCAGCAACAGCGCGCCCAGCTCGCGCGCGTCCTTCCTGTTCGCGCCCAGAGCGTCGCGACCCACCAAGACGCTCGTCAGCACGCGCGCCAGGTCCCAGCTCGCGGGCGCGCGCAGCGACTCGTCGAAGTCGTTGAGGTCGAAGTAGACCTGACCGTTGTCGCCGCGGTAGCTGCCCAGGTTCTCCAGGTGGAGATCTCCGCAGGCCCAGGCCAGGGGCGCCTTCTTCAGCACCGGTGCACGTGGCAGGCGCGCGTAGAACAGGTGGCAGCTCCCGCGCAGGAACGCGAACGGCGACTTGCGCATGCGCTCGTACTTCATCTCCAGTCGCTCTGGGTCGCGTCCCTGGTTGAAGCTCACCAGCTCCTTGATCGCATCGCGCATGCACGCATGGTCGCGCGTTACGTGGCGGCGCGCCAGACCGTACCGCGCCGCTCGACGATGGGTCGCATTGTGCATCGTCGCAGCACTTGGCCGAAATCGTCCGATCGCTGTCCTTGCGCCAGCGCGTGCCGCGGTCGATGCTCGCGGCATGCGTCAGATTGCGCTGGTCGCCTTCGATCTCTTGCAGCCGCTCGACCTGGCCGGGCCGTACGAAGCCTTTGCCACCGCGAATGGACTGCTGCGCTATCACGGCAAGGCGCCCGCGTACCAGCTCTGCGTGTTGTCGCCGGGGGGCACGCCGATCCGCGGCGAGAGCGGCCTCGGTCTGCTCGCGGACGGCAAGCTGGAGCGCCCCCCGAGCGCGCTCGCCAGGCGCTTCGACACGCTGATGGTGTGCGGTGGGCTCGGCGCGCGTCGCGCCTGGAAGGACCCGCGCCAGATCCGCGCGGTCGCCAAGCTCGCCTCGCGCGCGCGTCGCGTCACCTCGGTGTGCACGGGCTCGTTCGTGCTCGCGGCCGCGGGACTGCTCGACGGCAAGCGCGCGACCACGCACTGGCAGCACTGCGCCTCGCTCGCGCGTCACTTCCCCGAAGTGCAGGTCGAGCCCGAGCCCATCTACGTGCACGACGGACGCTGCTGGACGTCGGCGGGCGTCACGGCGGGCATCGATCTCGCGCTGGCGTTGATCGAGGAGGACCTCGATCGCGAGCTGGCGTCGCAGGTGGCGCGTCAGCTGGTGGTGTTCGTGCGGCGCGCGGGTGGGCAGGCGCAGTTCAGCGCGCAGCTCTCCGTGCAGGCGGCGGAGCGCGAGCCGCTGCGCGAGCTGATGGCGTGGGTGGTCGACCATCCCGACGCCGCGCTCGACGTGCCCTCGCTGGCTGCGCGCGTGAACATGAGCGTGCGCCACTTTGCGCGCTCGTTCCGCGCCGAGACGGGGACCTCTCCGGCCGCCTACGTCGAGCGCGTGCGCGTGGAGACCGCGCGGCGCTTGCTGGAGACCAGCGCGCGCAGCGTGGAGCAGATCGCCGAGCAGGCGGGCTTCGGTACACCCGAGGCATTGCGGCGCGCGTTTGCACGCCGGCTGTCGCTGAGTCCGCGCGAGTACCGCGCGCGTTTTGGAACGACGAAGGAGGCCATATGAAGATCGCGATCTTGGTGTTCGATGAGCTGACCGCCCTCGATGCGGTGGGCCCCTACGAGGTGCTGCACTTCTTGCCCGGTGCCGAGGTGCACTGGGTCGCCAAGCGAAGAGGCGCGCATCGCTGCGACGGAGGGCTCTCCGTCGTCGCGGACCACACGCTCGAGCAGGTGCAGTCGGCGGACCTGCTCTTGATCCCGGGCGGCTTCGGCGCGCGCGCCGCGCAGCGTGACCACGAGCTGCTCGACTGGATCCGCAAGGTCGACGCCACCAGCACCACCACGGCAACGGTGTGCACGGGCTCCATCCTGCTCGGCGCGGCAGGCCTGTTGCGCGGACGTCGCGCCACCACGCACTGGGCGTTCTACGATCAGCTCGCCGCGCACGGCGCCAAGCCCGTGGCGGAGCGTGTGGTGCGCGCCGGCAAGTACGCCACCGCCGCGGGCGTGTCCGCCGGCATCGACCTCGCACTCACGCTCGCGCTCGAGCTCGCGGGTCCCGAGCGCGCCGCAGGCATTCAGCTCGGCATCGAGTACGACCCCGCGCCTCCACTCGACGCGGGCAATGCCGCCAGGGCACCCAGGGCGCTCTACGACCGTCTGTACGCCGCCATGCATACGCGCGACGCAGAGGTCGCGTAGGTTAGAACGCTTCGCGGAACTGCAGGTACGGGTAGAACGAGTCGCCGTACGCCAAGTCGAGGCGCACGTTCACGCGGTCGCGGCGGTCGACCGACACGCGCAGACCACCACCGCCGGCGACGCGGAAGTCCTTCAGCGACATGGAGCGCCGCTCGTCCGCCACGCGACCCATGCTGCCGAACGCCACCGCCGCGAAGCGCTTGCCGATCGGCACGCGGTACTCGGCCTCGACCGCGATCAGCAGCTTGCCGCGCAGCTGTCCGGTGAACCACCCGCGGAACAAGCCCGCGCCGCCGAGCTGCGGAAGGCGCTGGAACGGCACGTCGCCCCACACGGTCTGGCTGACGAAGCGCAGCGCCAGGATGTGATCGAGCCAGAGCGGCTGGTAGCGGCGCGCGTCGAGCAACAGCCGGCGGTAGCTCACGTCGCTGCCCATGAACGGCTCGTACGCCGTCGCACGCAGCTCGATCAGGCTGCCACTGCGTGGCCAGTTGATGCCGTCGCGGCTGTCCCACGCGATCGTCGGACCGAAGCCCGAGGCGAACACCGGCTTCTCGCCCGGGTCGTTGATCATCGCGAACATGCTCGGGTCTTCGCTGTCGCCCGGGCGCACCTTCTGGATGTCGCTCCACGCCGAGCTGTAGTGGCCACCGAGGTAGAGCGAGCCGAAGAAGCCGTCGCGCGAGAACGGCCGCGTGCGGAAGTCGACCTCGCCGCGCAGGTAGCAGTCGGTGTACTTGTCGTACAGGTCGTCCTGCGGGTCGTTGCCGATGCCGTAGAAGCGGTTTGGATAGCGCGCGCCGAGCAGGTCGAGCTTCAACACGTAGTCGTCATCACCGAAGCGCAGCTCCGGTGTGAACTGACCCATCACCTGCTTCTCCAGCGTGTACACGCCGCCGAGCGAGATGTTGCTGGGCCGGCGCTCGCCCTTGGCGCCCGGCATGCGGAACTGGAACAGCGTACCGGCGCCGAAACCCGCACTGGTCTCGGGCGTGTAGAACAGGATCGGCAGCACCTTCACGATGTCCCACAGGCGCTTGGGCGGACCTACGCCCGGCTCGGGCATCACGGGGATCAGCTCGGTGGGCTCGGCGGCTTGCGTCGAGTCGTAGGCCGCGACGGCCGTACGTTCTTCGGAGATTTTTGGTAGCGCGTCGGTGGCTTCGCCCGACGAACTGGGCGATGCCGAGCTCTCGTCCTCGAACAGCGCGTCCCATGGCTTGACCACGGGTGGGGTCGTCTGCGCGTCGGTGGACCCGGACGCTGATCCGGGCGTAGCTCGGCCGGGCTGCGCATGCGCAACCGAAGCGATCATCGAGCACACGACTGCGGCTCTCAAGACGAGCCAAGCCCGCATAAGGGCGTTCATTCAGACACAGCGCGCCTCGGATCTCCACAGGAGATCCACGTGAGATGGTGACCGGGTGCGCGCGATCACGACGATCGCTCGGCAGCGCTGCATTCCCCCACGCAGCCGCCTGCGCATAATCGTCTGGTCTGCCCAGATCTGAAGGGCGAACGACGTATGCGGTCAGACCAATTCGCGGAGCTGTGCGCGTAGCAGCATGAGTGCAGCATCGCGCGGCTGTGGATGCGCGCGGACACGCTGGGGCTCTCTCAGCAGCTCGGTGTCGTCGACTCCAAGCTCGGAAACCCGGCGCCGTCAGTTCTTGGTGATCGACTTGAGCAGCTGCTCGAAGCCCGCGCGTGAGCCCTCGATCGCGTCGCGCGGTCCGGTCAGCTTGAAGAACACGGAGCCCTCGGGGCCCTTGGCGATCGCGCCGAGCAGCGCGGCGTCCGGGAGCGCGGTGGGCTGCGGCGCGCCGGGCATCGCCATGCCGCCCGAGAACATGCCGTTGGCCTCGACGAGCGAGATCTGCACGCCGTTATGCGTGACCTCGCTGCGCTTGGCCTTGGTCTCGCTGCCGTCGGCCTGGGTGAACTGGCCGATCCAGCGGGACATGTTGGCCTCCACGCTGCCGCCCTGATCCGGGCCGAAGTAGAACACGCCGAGCTCGGCGGCAGGCGCGCCCTTCAGGCCGTACTCCGCCGCGCGCATGCTGCTCTTGGGCGCGCGCCGCACGAACGGATCCTGCGCCTCCCAGGTCAGCCCTCCCGCACGCGCCGGCTCGGTCGGCACGGCAGCCGCGCTGGGCGCGATTCCCGCGTGCGGATCGGCGGCCGGTGCCGCCGTCGCAGGGGCACCGGTCGTGGGCTCCGCCGGCTTGGCGGGCGCGACCTGGCGTTCGCAGGCGAGGGGAGAGAGCAGAGCGAGGGACAGGAGAAATCTGCGCATGGGGCCCGGTCTAGCAGCTGGCGTTCGTTGTGCGAAGTCGGGTCACGCCGGGCGCCCGGGGTGCGCTGACTTACGCGCGCTCGGCACGCTAGCTGCTCTCTCCAGGCTGGAACGAGGCGCCTGGCACAGGCCGGCGCATGGAGCAGCGATGTCGAAGCGAGCTTGGCTGGCGGTCTTGGTCCTGGGCGCCTGTGGGGACGATGAGCAGACGCCCGAGGAGCTGCAGGCGCAGATCGAGCGCGATTGCTACGCGCTCGACGTCGCACGCTGCAAGCAAGACGACGCGTGCAGCGTGATCACCGGCCGCCTCGTCAACGGCGACCCCGACTGCACGTTCCCTCCCGCGGAGCTCGGTTGCTACGCCGCCGAGATGATATGCGGCGAAGCACTCTCCTTCGCGAGCGACCCACAGGGCCGAACCTACACGTTCGGCACCACGTGCATCCCCGCCGGCTTCGTCCGCGCCAACTCGCCGCCGACCTCCACCGCGAGCGACGGTCGCTGCACCGAGCAGCGCGACCTTCACGAGGTGTGCGGCGAGCTGACGGTCGCCGCCTGCAAGCAGCGCACGGAGTGTCAGGTCACCTCGGCGCGACGCGTGTCCGCGGTGGACCAGTGCCTCGAGGGCGCACCGGTGGAGCTCGGCTGCCGAGGCGCCACCGGCGTCTGCGGCGATGCATCGCCCGTCGCTCGCGATCCACAAGGCCAGCCCTGGCTGTTCGACGACACCTGCATCCCACCCACCTTCACGCTGCCCACGCGCGAGGAGATGGGCGCAGTCGACTGGAGCGCGTGCAAGTGAACTAACTGACGCGCGTCGCGCGCAGGGAACAGAGAGGCTTCCAGGCGTCACCGTCTTGCGACGTTTCCCAGGCGATGTCGAAGCTCTCGCCGCTGGCGTCGAAGGTTTGGCGGGCGCGCTCGTGGTCGCCGGTGAAGGTCCACTGGTTGCCTTCGACCCAGACGTCGTAGGTGCGGTGACCGAGCTGATCGAAGTTGTCGCAGCGGAACGACGCGCTGCCGGCGCCAATCACGCGCGTGCCGATCTGCTTGCCGTCCCCGGTCGCGCGATCGAAGCGCGAGACGAGGAAGAAGCCGCCGGGCAGCAGCTCGTAGCTCTCTTCGCCGCGCACCGGCGTGTCGCACTCGTCGGGCGCGCTCGCGAAGGTCTTTCCTTCGACACGCCAGCGCCCGACGAACGCTTCCAGTTTTCGATGCAGACTCGCCATGCGCTTCCTCCGTGTGGCGAAGGTGCACGCGTTCGGCGAGCGCGCAACGATTACGACCGGTAGGTCAGGCGACCTCGAACAGACCGGCCGCGCCCATGCCGCCGCCGATGCACATCGTCACCACGACGTGCTTCACGCCGCGGCGCTTGCCTTCGATCAGCGCGTGGCCGACCAGGCGGGCGCCGCTGACGCCGTACGGGTGGCCGACCGCGATGGCGCCGCCGTTGACGTTGAGCCGGTCCTGCGGGATGCCGAGCTTCTCCGCGCAGTAGAGCACCTGCACGGCAAAGGCCTCGTTGAGCTCCCAAAGACCCACGTCCTGGCTCTTGACGCCGAAGCGCTCCAGCAGGCGCGGCACCGCGAACACCGGGCCGATGCCCATCTCGTCGGGCTCGCAGCCCGCGACCGTGAAGCCGCGGAAGTAGCCGAGCACCGGCAGGTTCTTCTTGGCCGCGTAGTCGGCGTCGGCGACCACCACGGCCGACGCGCCGTCCGAGAACTGGCTGGCGTTGCCGGCCGCGATCACGCCGCCCGGCACGGCCGGACGGATCTTGGCGAGGCCCTCGTACGTGGTGTCCGCGCGGATGCCCTCGTCGTTGCTGACGGTGACCTGCTTGGTGATCAAGCGACCGCCCTCGGCCACGCCCGCGGTGACGGTGATCGGCGCGATCTCGTCCTTGAACTTGCCGGCCTCGAGCGCCGCCGACGCACGCTGCTGGCTCTGCGCGCCGTAACGATCCTGCGCCTCGCGACCGATGTTGTAGCGCTTGGCCACGTTCTCGGCGGTGAGCAGCATCGGCATGTAGATCGCCGGCTTGTTCTGATCGAGCCAGCTCTCCTTGAACATGTGCATGTTCATCTCGTTCTGGACGCACGAGATCGACT